>NZ_JACUZZ010000027.1:0-99234 GCF_014851595.1 Rhizobium sp. RHZ01 | reverse complement strand
AGCTCTGAAGGACATGGCCGCTGAGGGCCAAACCGACAATTCGGATTGCGCCGCGTTGCCTTCCTTCAACCCGGTGAGGATACCGCATGCTCAACCCCTCTTGACGGATGGAATGCGATTATACAACGGAGCGCTACTTCAATGAGAAGTTCGCCGAATACGACCTCACCGCCAACATTGCCTTCAGCTGCGATGACACCTATGCGCTGGTGTCGCTGGTCTCTGCCGGGCTTGGTATCGGCTTTGCACCGGAATGGACGCTTGATCTTCCCAATCGCGGCTTTGAGCTGAAGAAGGTAAGCGGGATCGACTTCCGGATCGGGCTTGGCATCGCCTGGAATAAAGAGGATCCAACCGCTGGCCGCGACGATATCGTCGACATCGCACGATCGCTGGCGAGGGCAGGGCGGTAGAGTGGGTCGTGGGACATCCCGCCTCGGTGTCCAGTGACAGCAAGGATCGCGTCCGCGTCGTTGAGGCCCAGCGTTTGAGCCCAGTAACGTGCCTCAGATGGCTCAGGATGAAAATATAGTCAGCGCCCGCATCTGCCGACGTGAGATAGGGCGGGATGTCGCATGGCCGTCATCACAAAGGTGATAGGCACAGCGGCTCATCACGTTCCGCAACTATTGCGCTAGCGGTACAATTAGGGAAGTACGTTGCCGTTAGTGCCTAAGCGAGCAGCACGACAGGCAGGTGGAACAGACCGTCGGTCAGCTCCATCAGTCCCATCATCTGGGTTCACTTTTCGCAGAGTCGCCGTTCGCCAGAGTAGGGCTGATATGTACAGTCGGACGGGCGGAAAGAACGATAGCTACGGGAGCAGGCCCTGACGTTGCAGGACTGTGGCGTGGCCTGTGTACCGACAAGTGGGTTCGCCCCGGGCTCCGCCAGTGCTTCGCGCATGAAAGCCCGCCATATATGCGCCGGAAGTTCGCCGCCGGTGACGCCCTTCATCGGCGTATCATCATCATTGCCAACCCATACGCCGGCAACGAGTGGGCCTGTGAAACCCACGAACCAAGCATCGCGATTATTTTGACTCGTGCCGGTCTTGCCGGCAGCGAAAGAGCCAGGGTCGGCATCGCGCCCCGTGCCCCGCTCGACGACCAACTGGAGCAGGCGAAGCAGATCAGGCTGATATTGCGCTAGATCAGTGGCTGGTGTGGCCGGTGGACCAACCCGAAACGACTTTTCGTGTCCCGACGCCTGAAAATCAACGATGCCCCAAGGTTCAACGGGTGCTTTGCCGAGCTGGACGGATGCATAGGCACTTGTGAGGTCAAGAAGGCTGATTTCCGATGTGCCGAGAGCCAGTGATGGCGTGTTGGCGAGCGGCGCGCTAATTCCGAGTTCTCGTGCTGCTGCAATCACCTGGTCGAGCCCAACCTCCTGAGCGAGCGCCACCGCGGGCGCGTTGAGCGACCGCGCGAATGCCTCGGCGAGTGTGACCCAGCCGCGGTAGCGGCCACTGGAATTCTCCGGCGACCATCCATTGACCTCGATCGGGGCATCCAGGATTTGGTCGGTTAGGCCCAAGCCGGCCTTGAGGGCTGCATAATAGACGAACAGTTTGAAAGTCGAGCCCGGTTGCCGCATCGCCGTGACCGCCCGGTTGAACTGGCTTTGTTTGTAGTCGCGACCCCCGACCATCGCAACGACGGCTCCGTCTGGCATCATCACAACCAATGCCGCTTGCGACGCCCCCCTCGTTTTTCCTTCAGTGTCCAGAGCTCTTTTGACGACCCTTTCAGCGATCTGCTGCAAGTGTGGAACCAGCGTGGTGCGGACAGTGGTCGATCCGGGCGATGTTCCGGCGATTTCGCTCGCCTGGGGCGAGATCCAGTCGGCAAACCAGCTTCCGGCGCGCGGCGGAGGTGCCGTCGGATGCAACTGAGCAAAGCGCGCTCTAACGCTCTCTGCTACCGACGCTGTAATCTTTTTGTTGGCAACCATCGTGTCGAGAACGACCGAGGTCCGTTGCCGGGCGCCTTCGAAATTGTCGATCGGATTCCACTGGCTCGGTGCTCGCAGCAATCCCGCAAGCATTGCCGATTCGGCCAAGTCGAGCGCACCAATGTCCTTGTTGAAATATATCCGCGCGGCCGCGGGCATCCCCGTTGCGCCGGCCCCAAGATAGGCGGTGTTCAGATAACGCGTGAGGATCTCTTTCTTGCCCAGTTTCCACTCCAGCCAAATGGCGATCACGAACTCCTGGATCTTTCGCTTTATCGTTCGGTCGCTGTCGAGGTATTGCAGCTTGATTAGTTGCTGCGTGATCGTGCTGCCACCTTCGACGACCGAACCAGCCGCGAAATTTCGGACCAGCGCCCTTCCGATACCTCGGACATCGATACCGAAATGATCCATGAACCGCCGATCCTCGATCGACAGGACGGCATCGACCAGATGCGGTGGAAACGCTTCGTATTGCGCGTAGGGGCCTTGGTAGGGCCCCTGTCTGACCAACGGCTCGCCATTTGAAGTTTCCAAAACCACGATGGGCTTCAGCGTTCCGGCGCGGATCTCGCTCCAGGGAACATCCTTCAGCGCCCACACCAACAGGCTGCTTCCAAACAGCACGAAGGCAACAAAAATGGATGCGACCGTGATCTTCAGTCCGCTGCTGTGAAGCCATGCCTGCCGGCTGCGTCTGATCAGCTCCATGAAAAGACTGCGAACACGCGTGAAGGTTTTCGGAAGTGCAATCGCCAACCAGAGACGAATAGCAACCGGTCTGACAGACGCTCGCTTCGAAGCCTTAAGTTTCGTCCACAGTTGGGAAGCTCCCGCCTTTGCCGTCACCTTGGTCGAGGTGAAGAATTCATGCAGATCGTGGCGGAGCGCACGGCAAAGATTGAAGACTGCCTGCCTGCTCTCGCTAAAAGTTCTGGGAGAGGGGGGCTGATCGGTTTGAGTGAACGACCCGGATTCTTCTCGCTCGTGACAATTGGGATCGTGTGCGAGGCTTGCCTCCGCTTTCGGTTCCTTGTCGGCGCCACTGGCACGCGCAATAGAGGATTTTGAAGGGCGTGGCATAGGTTACCGCTCAACGATTGGTTCATAAGATAGCGCGCCTTGGTGGAGTTGCAACGCGCGGGGCGGCCACTCTTACCTTCCTCTACATGAACGTGATGTTATTGGTTGCGCTGACAATGTGGGGGGCTGTCCACATTTTTTTCGCCGAGTTTGGGCTTCGATCTTGTCGCTGCCAAGGTTTCATTGCGAAGCGCTGATCGACCTGCATAGGAGGGGGACCCGTAATCGATCGCAAGATTTGCAAAAATGGTGGGATTGCCGCTCTGGCGCCAGTTCGCAACAAGTGGGTTGGTGAGAGCAAATCTGTGTCTGCTAGAATCGAAAAAGACGTAGGGCTTCACGGAAGCAGAAGAAACGACAATCCGTCGTTGGCTGGTCAGTGTGGCGACTGGTGTGTGATGTATTTGTGATTGTGTTGGCAACCATGCGTTCATCGGGACGTAGGCAAACGAACCGTATCGGGATTGAATCTAGTGGCCGACACGAAGTTGATTCTCAATAGCGAATTGATGCGGTGACGTTCCTGTCATCCGGCGGAAAGAGGTTATAAACGAACTCGCGCTGTGGTAGCCGACCTTGGTAGCGATGGCGTCTATCCCGTGGCCCTCGCGCATCATCGCAATTGCCCGGATAATGCGGCACCGGCGGCGCCAGTCAACAAAGGTAAGCCCCGTTTCGTCTTTGAAACGGCGGATGAATGTTCGGCCTGGTATGTCCAGCTTCGTGCACCATTCCTCCATGCTGCGTCGGTCGTTTGGATGGTTGTAGATTGCGGACGCCAGGTTGCGGAGGGCCTGATTTCGAGGAAGTGGCAAATGCAGCCGATCGGGCTCGCCTTCTGCTATTTCATCGAGCAGAACTTCGAACAAGTTGCCTTCGCGTAGACTGGAACGGGTAACCGTCCTCAGCCTATCTACGACCGCCAAGATCAAGTTTGTCCCTTTCATCACGAACGAGGAACTAGGAAGCCTCCTGCACAGGTTTTCGTCGATCATAAAACTTGTGCCTTCTACATGTCCCAGCGTTTCGGTTTCATGTACTTCGTTTGGCGGTATCCAGCAGGGCTTGTAGGGCGTCATCAGCCAAGCGCTGCTTGCTGTCGTAAAATTGCACAGACCTTTGCGAAGGAGAAAAAGCTGCCCTTCGGCATGCCTGTGTTTCATTTTGTACGGACTCATTTCGCGGTGAAAATCCCGCATCGTTATCATATCGAAGTCCCTACTAGACTCGGCCGCTTGGCGATTTCAATAAAAAAATGAGTATTATTGACGTATATAGCCAACCCCTATATCGGTTGTCCACTGTCAGATTTCGGAAACTTGTCATGGAAGCGATTGAGTACGAGCGAGAAAAGCTCGAAATGTTTCTCGGTCGGTGGGAAGGGAGGGGGACAATCCATTCAAACCCCTGGGGAGGCGCTGGGCCGACGCAGACCGCGTGGTGGTTTCACTGGGACGAGCCCCGATTATTCCTGTTGTGCGATTGCCGTGAGGAACGAAGCGATGGATCAGTCTTCTCCGCGCATGGCGTACTTGGAATTGATCCCGTAATGCGCGATCCATTATGGTGGATCTTCGACTCGTACGGCTACCCGCCTATGGATCCGGCTCGTGGTAGTTGGGACGAGCAAACCCTACATCTCGTCAAAACAACGGCGCGGGGTACCGGCCGGACCTCATTTTCCAGACGAAAGGACTGTCTCGAATGCGTGGTCGAAAGCCGTGGCATCGACGAAGCGAATTTTGTCCGTGTCATGTCCGGATCATTTTGCAGAACCGGCGACTAAGCTCTTCAACGACCGGTCGCAACTCCGAACGGCGGTCAGTCTCGTCCAGGCAGGAACAACGACTGAAGCCGCCTGACAGCTTAGGCCTTTGCGCTCCACCGCATCAGAGGATCTTCACATGCGTGCAGGCTTGATCGCTACGGCGTTGATAGGGTGAATGATGCAGTCGCACGATCAATATCGTCACGCTGCGGTAAAACGAAAGGAGCCGTCGAAGATCATATCGAAGGCGAGCAAGTAATTCGCCAAATCCCGGTTGGAAGTTGTAAGTCATCGCTCGCTTTAGCCTGTTTTCGGCTCACGCAATTACTCTGGACGAGGAAACCTCAGGCCGAAACACTTAAGGAGCTGTCGAAATATTGGCGGCCTGTAATCGGAAAGAAAGCGCAATGTCGTCACTTGATAAAATTATTGCAGAAAATATGGTGTGCGCCACTATCAATGCGGTGCACGATGCCGCCTCGCCCACAATCCGAGCCTTTCTAGCGGCGCATCAACCGGATCGTAGCTTGACTTTCCACATCTCGATACCCTCGACAGATGCCGAAGGCTGCTACGCGCGAATGCTGGACAGTGCGGGGGTTACGCTGAGTAGAACGAGTATTGGCCGTTTCATCGGAACTGCTACTTGCGGAAATTGGACTAAGTTGCTGATCGACCACGGCGAGCTTTTGGAGCGCCATTCAATCGCGCTTTGCCCGGTTCGCCCGGGATGCTCGTAAGACCGCGCCGTCAACGGCATCGATCAGGATATCAAGCTCAACAAGGCTCTGTGGCTCCTCGGCGAAAGGATGGCGGCGCTGAAGGCGTGAGCAGGCGAGCATATGCGCCGATGAGGCGGCGCATCCACCTGTCCTCGCCCGCATTCGTCTGCCCAAGTGAAGGAACTGTGACCTACAAGGGAGGCCGATCAGCCCGGCGCGCGTGTGCCTGTCCCTTACCGCTACCCAAGCGGTGCGGGCCAGGACGAGGGATGCCCCTGAGGCCCCATCCCTCGCGCTCCCTTCCCACCCGTCAAATTCAGGATTGAGAGGAGAGATCGCCCTGATCGCCGGCCCTGTCGAGCTGTTTGCGGATATAGGCTTCGATGTAGTCGAACACTTCGACCGCACCAGCATCCGTCTCTATCAGATCGATCGGTCGACGGCCGCCGAGTTGCACGCTCTCTCTGCGCGCCCATTTCAAAATTTCGCCTTCGGTGCGCAGCACCGGGCGGGCCATCTCCATCATTTTCGTGAGGTGATGCGGCTTCGCATACCATGAATGCGGTTTGATGCTGGCCCGCCGGCGGCCGGGGACGACATCCGGCAACGGCGACGCCCGCAACTCATCTTCCGAGATATGCCGCCTGACCCGGTGAGCCAGCTTCGCCAGCGACACGTTTGCCTCGCGTTCAAGATCGCCGCCCAAGCCGACTTTGCGCGTCGGGATCACCAGGCCGCGAACGATGTGGGGGCAACGCGCCTGCAACATCTCCAGAGCCGGTGCAAGGTCGGTGTCATTGGTGACCAGCACCACCTGGTCGACCTCGCCGCTCCGGGCGTCGTCGTAGAGATGAAGCGCCAGGTTCATATCCGACTGCTTCTCCTCGAGTTTCCAGACCTGGATCTTGTCGCAATCGCGTGGCCAGCGCTTTGGATCGTCTGCGGGAACGATATGCTGGTTGGCCTTGTAGAGAGAATAATGGCCCATCACGAAGGACAGCCTGCCACCGCAATGCGTCGTCAGGGCATTGTGGTATTGGGCCTGCGAAGACACCGAATCTTCGCCCTTGGCAGCGCTTTCGATGATCTTGGCCGTGAAATACTTGATCGCGCTGTCCGGATGCAGCGTCATCGTCGCCGGCTCGGCGCCCGGCGCTGGCCTATAGAGGATCGACGGCAGGATTTGCGTTTCGAAAAGGGCGAGAACGTCGAGCCATTTGAACGCTGTTTTGCGCAGGCAGCCGTAGTAAAGATTGTAGCCGTCGATATCGACGCGTGTTCGTAACGCCGGCACTCCCTACCCCCAAGGCATAAAAAAACCGGCTTGCGCCGGCTTTTTACCCCAACCGCCCGGAGCCCGTGTCTCTCAGGACGCTGGATTAGTTGTTAGCTCTCGACATAGTGTCGAGTGGCCCTCTCGTCAATCGATATTAGCGGCTCGCCACGCGCTGAAGCCGGCAGCTTCGCCGTGAATCCACCTAAAATAGGCGTTCTTCGGGAAATCTGCAACGGAATGACACGGTCCTCCCCGGGCAGTGAGTCAGGAGAGGGGCCCGGCCCGTTCCGGGCCGCATGTTTGTATCCGCCCCATGACATCGCCGGCCAGGCCGGTCAAGCGGCCCGTGAAGCCGGTCCATCTTCGGCGCCAGTCCGTAAGCGGACCCGAGAAGACTTCCCACCTTCCGCGCCACGCCACTTGACAGTCCACCCGCCGCCGCGGGACGGGCTTTCGACCCCGATATCTTCAACACTGACCAAGGATCGCAGTTCACCTCGGTGGACTTCACGGCCGTGCTGAAGAAGGCGGAAATCGCCATCTCGATGGATGGCAAGGGTGCGTGGCGGGACGATGTGTTCGTTGAACGGCTCTGGCGTTCGATCAAATACGAGGAAGTCTACCTCTACGCCGACAAGACAGTATCCGAGGCCCGCGTCGGCATCGGCCGATATCTGACCTTTTACAATAGCCGATGCCCACATTCGTCCCTTGACCGGCAGACGCCGGATCAGGCCTACTTCAACGCGCTGACACCAATGATAGTCGCGGCACAATCAAGGAGAAAATCCACTTAGCGAAATGCCCAAAACTGTTCAGACAAACCGAGCTACCTCTAAGTTGGAAGGCCGTGGTTTTCGTACAGACGCTTCACATCTTGGCCAATTCGTAAGCAGTCAGATCTTTTGAACGACCCGCCTATGATCGGCTCAGTTCGCCGGAAAGACGTTTCGCAATTCGGCCGATGACGATAAGCGCTGCTGTCGTCCCCGCGAGTGCGCAACCTGCGACCATGTTGCCTTGAATGCTGAATCTCTCGTTGAGAAACCCGCCAGCGAGCGCTCCCACCGCGATAGAAATCTGAAAGACACTGACGAACGCCGCTCCGCTGATTTCGCGGCGATCCTGAGCGGCCGTTAGCAACCAAACCTGCAAGCAGATGGGAATACCTCCGAACGCAATTCCCCACACGATTATACTGAATGCGGCCACTAGAGAGCTGTGAGTAAGGGTAAGCGCAAGCAGTGAAAGACCTAGTAGAAGTGAGTACAACAGCGCCATTTGGCGAAAATACGTTTGTACGTATTCTCCAGATATGGTGTTTGATATAAGTCCTGCGCATCCAAAAGCAAAGAACGCCCATGGAGAAATTCCATTGGGTACTTGCAATTCCCCAATGAGAGAAGCGAGGAAAGTGTAGGCAATGAAATGGCCCGAAATTAAAAGAGAGGTTGCGGCCAGCCCCTCGGCGAAATTTGGTATGCGGAGAAGCTCCCAAAGAGAAGAATAATGGAATTTGTTCTGTGGTTGCAGTTTTGGAAGCAAAAACAATTGGGCTAGTGCGATGGAAATCGCGATAGTGCCGAAAACCAAGAGAGCTGCTCGCCAACTTTGTGCCTGTATAATGGCGGACGCAAGCGGCAACCCGATGACGCTGCCGGCGGAAGCTCCGCCGAACACGATCGCAATTGCTCGACCTTTTAGATGCTGTGGCACCAACCTCGCGGCGGAAGTCGCTCCGATCGACCAGAAGCCACCGATAGATACTCCAAGAACTAACCGCCCTAACAAAAGAAGCGTGAGACCACCACTAAATGCGCCGACCATATCGGCAACGAACGTAAGCAGCATCATTGCCAGCAGTAGCGTCTTTCGGTCTGCTTGTGACCAACAGAAAAGAGGTGCCGCGATGGCCGCCGCGAGGGCCGGAAGCGTTACTGCAAGGCCAACTGATCCCGCGTCTATCGCATAGTCCCGAGCTATGACAGGAAGAGCAGCGATCGGCGCGAGTTCACTCGATACCAAAGCAAAGGTTCCGAAGCATAGTGACCAAACTCCCCCCCATCCTCGTAACTCTTGTTGCTGCGTTACATTTTTAAATATCTCTTTGTTCATCATTTACTCCGAGCGTTCGTGTCGCAATGCGATTGAGCCAATCGGCGTGGCACTCACGCTTAACTCTCTATCGCCGCAGAGTGTTGGCGATAAAAGCACCAGGCAAACCACCCGAATCTTGCTGACCTTGACCTGATGAGGTGGACCACCCCCGCTCCGGCACCGCTGTGCCATACCGAGAATTTCCACCATCACACGGTCGCTGGCCGGGCCCCGGAGAGAGGCTCTCAACCGGGCCGGTTGACCATGTAAACTCGCTCGCGAGCGAACGCTGGCGAGAAGCCGACTGAACGCTAGACCGAATGCCGAACAGCACGGCTGATATGCTATTGCAGTGGCTGCTTATGGTGACAGTCAGGATATGGCTGCATCTGGCTATCGGCCCAAAGCTCTCATCCGTGGGGACATTCGACCGAACGATTGTTCGATCTGCGTTCGCTGAAAAGCTGGCTGGAGATCCACACTGCGACCGCAAACCCGCTGAAAGCTGCTCCCAAGATGGTAATCCCCGACCAGCCGTACCGCGCGTAGGTTGCCGTTGCGGCGATCGCACCCAGAGCGCTGCCAATCGAGTAAAAGATCATGTAGCCTCCAATTAGGCGGCCACTCTTGTGCGGATGCACGCTCACCACGACGCTGAGGTTGGTCACGTGGACGGCTTGGACTGCCAAGTCGAGCGCGAACACGCCAACTAACAGCACTGAAATGGAGAGTGGAAGGAAAGCGATCAGACCCCAGGATGCGAGCAGGAGCGCAAGAGAAATTCCGGTCGTCCATCGACCGTAGCCTTTATCTGCAAGTCTTCCAGCGGATGTTGCTCCAATCGCGCCTGCCAGTCCAACCAATCCGAACAGCCCAATCAAGGTATGGGAATAGGAAAATGGCGGAGCGCTGAGTGGAAGCACCAGCGAGGTCCAGAACGTGCTGAAGGATGCAAAGATCAGAAGCGCGAGAATGCCTCGAAAGAGCAGAATCGGCTCGCGCAGGAACGTGGATGGAACGGAGACGAGAGCGTTGAGATATGTTTCGGAATGCCGCTCTGCCGCTCGCCGTGGCAGCACCCGCACAAGGATACCAACCATCGCGACCGTGAGCAGCGCAGATGTCAGATAAACCGTCCGCCATCCGCCGAAATCGGCAATCGTGCCGGCAACGGATCGAGCTGCGAGGATGCCGGTTACGACGCCGCTGGTGACCGTGCCTACCACACCGCCGCGTTGAACCGGCGTCGCCAGGGCCGCGGCCTGGGCAACGAGTATCTGAACGAGAACAGCCAGCAATCCGACCGCGCTCATGCCAGCGAACAGTATCGTCTTGGCCCCGGCCGTCGCCACCACGATAAGAGCGATCGCCGAAAGCAGCCCTTGGATGATGGTAAGCTTTCGGCGGTCGGTGAGATCGGCGATCGGCACGATGAAGATCAAGCCCAGCCCGTATCCGACTTGCGTCAGCGTGACGACAAGACCGATGCTGGAGGACGAGATGCCGAGGTCATGCGCCATGAGATCGAGCAGGGGCTGAGCGTAATAGATATTGGCCACACTCATGCCTGCTGCCACCGCGATGATCAGCGTCTGTGCTCTCGACAACCCATGTGCTGGAACCCTGTTCGCGGCATCTGCTGTGTTCTCGCTCATCGTGGCTGCTCCTCGTGGCTTCAACTCGTTTGACGTTGAAACCACTTGGCTCACCTCAAAGCTAGTTCTAAGATAGAACCAGCTTCCGGATTG
Source organism: Rhizobium sp. RHZ01 (assembly GCF_014851595.1). Taxonomy (NCBI): domain Bacteria; kingdom Pseudomonadati; phylum Pseudomonadota; class Alphaproteobacteria; order Hyphomicrobiales; family Rhizobiaceae; genus Rhizobium; species Rhizobium sp. RHZ01. The sequence goes on along the minus strand of NZ_JACUZZ010000027.1, from coordinate 88,584 downwards.
GAGATCGATAGCGATGGTGAAACGGGTTAGTCTTTGGAATGCCGGGTGCCCGGTCGCGCGTTCTCTTGATGCAATCGGCGACTGGTGGTCGCTTTTGATCATCCGCGACGCTTTCGACGGCAAGCGTCGTTTTGGCGAGTTCCAGAACGGGCTGGGCATAAGCAAAGGGGTGTTGTCGACCCGATTGCGCGACCTTGGGAAGCGAGGGATTTTCGAAACCGTGCCAGCCTCGGATGGAACCGCATACCGCGAATACGTCCTCACGGCAAAGGGACGCGGTCTGTTCCCCGTTATCGTTGCACTCCGACAATGGGGTGAAGATTACCTGTTCACTGACGGGGAGGATCGTTCCTCGCTTGTGGACCGAGAAAAACGCGCGCCAGTCGCTCGGCTTGAGGTCCGATCCGCCGATGGTCGCTCTCTTGTCTGGAGCGACACTCAGGTAACAGGCTGATGTCGCTCGGGAACGAGCGTGTGTATGACCGCTGCTTGCGGGTGCAGAGCGGTCTACTGTCAATCTCGCCTTTCGGCCGCCAACAGCGGTCGTGGGGGTTCTGTCACGCAGGTGCAGCGCTGGACGCAGAAAAGGCGAACGGGCACTGTGCGAAAGAATTCTACTCGGGTGGGGCTACGTTGCTGACCAAGCAAAACCCCGCTGCTTTTGTTGCCTAAGTGTGTCGCTTATCCGACTGACCAAAGCATGCCAAAAGATTTTCGCAGCCCATGGTACCGAAGTTATGCTCCGTGGCTGCTTAGCGCGACTCGATATCCGCTTTCGGCCGCTCTCTCGATTGCGTCGATAACCCGGTGTATTCCGACCGCATCCTCGAAACTTGGTGCAGTACGAGTGCCGTTCCGCAGATCCTTGGCCATTCTGGCATAGAGACGTGCGACATTCCCAGCTTCCACGTCCTCAGGCCAACCGGTTCGGTATGAGGCCGGAATCTCAAGCGCACGAAATGCGTTCTCTGCGCCGCGTCCACCCGTCAGTGAAAGCTGCACCATTTGTATGTGGCCGGATGAACCTGACACCCGAATGTCGCCCTCCGTCCCGTGAATTTCCCAAAACAATCCATTGCCGTCCCGCGATGCGCCGCCGCGATAGTGAATCGAAATGAGGGCGCCGCTGGCCAAAATCCCACTCACTAAAACCTGGTCAGGTGCCGATGCTGGTAGCATTTCGCCGGTGTCGATTGACATCGCCGTGGGTCTCCGTGTTGCCATTACGGCAGAAACTTCCGCGACTTCGCCAAGCACATCCCTTAGCGCCGCCAGTGTGTGCCCCAGGGGGATCGTGAGCAGAGTTGCACCATTGGCGCGGTCCAGCAAATACCCGTAGGTTTTCGTGTCAGGGATGGTGCCGCCGCCCAGTGCAGTTCCGCCTCGCGCGACCAAGGTGGTCGACAGCACCTCACCGACAAAGCCGTCGAGGATCAAATGTCTCAGATAGTCGATCTCAGGCGCGATGCGCGCCTGAGTCCCGACCACTCCCAGCACTCCTTTTGCCTTGGCGAGAGACGCCATTTCGCGGGCTTCGGCCAGTCCATTGCCAAGCGGCCATTCGCAATAGACATGTTTGCCCGCTTCGATCGCAGCTTTCACAATTTCAAGGTGCGGGGGTACCTTCACCGCGACGGTGACAATGTCGACGTCTGGCGCGGCGATCATCTCGGCAACGCTGGCGAAGGCTTTCGGAATTCCCAGCTCGTCTGCGGCGGCTTGAGCACTGGCTTTGCTGGAATTGGCAATCCCAACGATTTCGAAGGTGTCCGAGAGCGTTCGCAATGCGGGAATGTGTGCCCGCGCAGCCCAGCTTCTTCCAGGCTGCACGCCAACGATGCCGATTTTGAAACGTTGTCCGGTCATGATGCTCGCTCTCTCGTGGTAAAAATCCTGATGCCCGAAAACTACCTGGATGCGTTCCCTGCGAAAATTCGGTATATGTGCAAAGGATCATGGAGATTTTGCACAGATGGTCGACTGGGAAGACATCCGTCATTTCCTTGCCGTTGCTCAAAGCGGTACGCTATCTGGCGCTGCCCGCGGCCTAAAGGTCGACCACGCGACTGTCAGCAGGCGGCTTGCCGCGCTGGAGGCTGAACTTGACGTGAAGCTGGTGGATCGCCTGCCGCGATCCTGCCGCCTTACTAGCTTGGGCAGGCAGGTGTTCGAGCGGGCCTTGGAGATGGAGACTTCGGCCCATAGCATCGCTCGTCTGGCGAAAGCCGCTCATGTCCCGCTTTTTGGCAGGATCACACTCAGCGCGCCGCCAGTGCTCGTCACGCATCTTCTGACAGAGCGTTTGACCCGCTTCCGGGCGGAGTATCCCGATATCCGGCTCTCGCTTTCTGCGCAAGCACAGCGTGTTTCGCTCAGCCGGCGGGAGGCCGATGTCGCTGTGCGGTTCGTCAGGCCGGATGAAACCGGCAGCGTCACGCGGAAGATCGGCACAATGGCCTTCGGCCTCTATGCGCACCGATCCTATGCACATTTAGCCGCACCCGAACGCTGGGAGTTCATAGCCTGGGACCAAACTTTTGCCGATACGCCAGCACAATCGTGGTTGCTTGGTATTGCCGGCGGGCGCCCGGTCGTTTGCGAACTGACTTACTCAAGTGAGCACCTGATCGCGGTGCGGGCTGGGGTGGGCGTAGCAGCCCTGCCTTGTTTTATCGGTGAACGCGACCGCGATCTCGTTCGGATCGAGGAGGGCGCTCCGTACTTTGCGCGCGACATATGGCTAGTGGTTCACGGCGACCTGCAAAAAACTCCAGCGGTGCGCGCAGTGATGGATTTCGTATTAGCTGTCGTCTCCGATTATCCTAATCTGGCGGTCCGATAGGGATTTCTGGCGAGGGCGACCGAGGACCGCTCAACAAGTAGGATCGTCTTGGTCAAGTAGCTAGTCAAAAGGTGACCGAAGCAATCGTCCCTCTTGAGACGCGGCCGCCTACCCGCCGGACCTTCACGATCGGTGCCGGCGGGAAGGTCGGCCTGCTTGAGGATCGTCCGGTATTCGTCGCCATTGCCTCCGGCGGCCGATTTTCCGGCGAGCAGGCGCGTCGGCCGGATTTCCTGACGCCCTATCTGATGACCATCCTGGCGACCGGTGGATTGAGCGACCTGTCGTTCTTTTCCGTTCAGGAAACGGGATCCGGGACGGCTGCCGTCCAGGGAGCAAGGGTGAAAACGGCCAATGCGATCAAGGCTCATTTTGCGTCGTTCCGCTCAGGCGCTTCACCCGAGAGTTTCGGGCATCTTTCCTTCGCATGCGCTCAAGGCTAATTGGATCCACGACAAACTGTCTACGGGCCGATACAGAACCATCCGAAGCTCGATGGACAGCGGGTGTCGAACGCCATGGAGTATTGATGTGACCATTCAAATGACTGCGGATTCTATCGGATGCCTCCTAGGCAATCAGCGCCTTGCCGAGCAACTGGCCTTCATTCTGGAAGTCGAAAAGCTGAAGACAGTCTTGCGCAGAACCCCTCTGCTGGATCGCTCGCGCGTCGAGAACGACGCCGAGCACACATGGCAATTGGCGGTGATGGCGATGGTGCTGGCTGAGCATTCCGACGAACCTGTCGATATTCTGCGTGTGCTCAGGATGCTGCTCATCCATGATGTCGTGGAGATCGATGCCGGGGACACCTTTGCCTACGATAGCGTCGGTGCCGCCAATCAGGCCGAAAGGGAGCTGAAGGCTGCCCAGCGGATATTCGCATTGCTGCCCCAGGACCAGGCGGAAGAGTTCCGGGCGCTGTGGGACGAATTCGAGGCGAAGGTTTCTGCGGAATCACGGTTCGCAAACGCCATCGATCGCTTGCAGCCCTTGTTGCACAACTTCTTCACGGACGGCGGCACCTGGCCCGCCGCCGGTGTCACGACAACCGACGTGCATCGACGTATGCGGCCGATCGGCGTGGCCTCCGAGACCTTGGGAAGCCTCAGCACAAGGCTCATAGAACTTGCTGTCGAGCGAGGCATCCTTGCCCCAGCGCCTGCGTCGAAAGCGGACGCGTGATGCCGTGGTCATCTCGGCCACAGCACTTCCGCGGTCTGGGACGATTGTCGTTCAGGCGCTGCCGGTGTCGAAAACCAGGTCGGCGCTTACGTCGCGCTGTTCCAGAGCAACAGGCGATCGGTGCTCCTTCTTTGTGGGCATGGGTCCTGAATCCCCTTTGGGCGATGTCTCCCACCGTACAGCTGAAATGATGGACGTGGGGGAAATGCCGGTATTAACAGCGCGATCGAGCGGCTTTGCTCCCTAACCATTCGCGGGTCGGGGTCCCGCCTGCGGCGGAGCCGCTGCCCCAAAACGGACGTCACCAGCGATTGGGTGGGACGACCTGATTGCGCTATAAATAGCGACAAATGCTGCCCCAAACCGGGCGTTAAACCAATCTGCCCCAAAACGCTGCATACATTAAGGCACCAGGACATCGTAATGAGACACGAAATCACTAAATTTTCATTCCAGCAGGTTGATGTTTTTTCCTCCAAAGCTTTGCTGGGCAATCCGCTGGCGGTTGTCATTGGAGCAGATTCCTTGACCGCATCTGAGATGGCTGCTTTCGCGCGCTGGACGAACCTTAGCGAAACGACTTTCCTTCTACAGCCGAGGTCGGTAGATGCCGATTACCGCGTTCGCATCTTTACACCTGTTGCTGAGTTGCCCTTCGCAGGCCACCCCACTTTGGGGAGCTGCCACACATGGCTGTCGTCCGGTGGAAGGCCAAAGAGTGGTGAGATTGTCCAGGAGTGCGAGGCGGGACTAGTCCACATTCGGCGCAACAATGGACGACTTTCTTTCGAAGCCCCCGAACTGCGGCGATCAGGCCCGGTGGAACTCGACACACTGACGCTAGTCCTCAAAGGTCTGCGATTGACAACCGATGACATCGTCGATGCCAACTGGGTGGACAATGGCCCTGGCTGGCTCGCTGTCCAACTGCGATCCAGGGCTGACGTCCTCGCGCTTCGTCCGGATTTCGCCATCCTGTCTGGATTACGGGTCGGTGTCGTTGCCCCCTGGGATCTAACAAAGGATGGGCGGGAAGCGGATTTCGAGGTGCGTGCCTTTTCCGCGGCCGGTTTTGAAGACCCGGTAACCGGCAGCTTAAATGCAGGCATCGCTCAATGGTTGATTGGTAACGGCATCGCTTCTTCATCATACATTGCCAGCCAAGGTACCGTCCTTGGACGGGAAGGACGTGTTCATGTGGAGCTGGTCGAAGATCGGATCTGGGTCGGTGGCGACGTTACAACTTGCATAGAGGGCGTCGCATCCCTTTAAAGTGCTGGTTATAAGCTAGCTGGCCGCCATGATCGCATCGCTATCGATGATTTTCGCAAAGTCGGATTTGAGATGAGCTATCGTTACTTCGAAAATCACACGCGCGGATAGCTGCTCGTGCGGCATGTCAAAACCCATGACGGTGTCACGGACGACGATCATCGCGCACGCCGGGAAGCTGCCGTTCTCAGAGCGGTTGCCGAGACCGTCGCGCGGGTGAATAAACTATGGCGATCGCAGCCAGAGCGAGAGGCCGTTCCCGCGGAGGTTCTTTAGCGGATCGATGCACATGTGCAACTGATGACGCCAATTCTTGGCACGTGTGCGGACTGAACCCCCGGCCCAGCGGGATGACGCTCTGTCCTAGCCATCGCGCCAGTTTTCCTTACGCATCTTCACGCGTTGCCAGAGACCGTCGCCAATAACCCTGAGCGACGGCACGTCCTGGACGACATGGTAGCTCGGCAGCCCGTAAGGCGACCACATCGATGGCGGCGCGCTTTTGTCTGGCTGATGGCGGCGTCCAAACGCACTGCTACCGCGGTCCCGGCCTCCGAAAGCCGATCGTGGTCGTTCCACCGTCCGTCGCTTTTGCCCAAGGGCGGCGGCGCCATCCGCGGCATCGGTGAGAAGTTCGCGACTAACCCGGTGACGGGCACGGGTACCCTGAGCGTGCCGCTGGCCCTGAGCCCTGGCCGCTCGGGTTTCGGACCTTCGCTCGCCTTGGCGTACGACTCGGGCGCCGGCAATTCCCCGTACGGCTTCGGCTGGGAGCTTGATCTTCCCGCCATCAGGCGCAAGACGGACAAGGGGCTGCCGCGCTACGAGGAAGCAACCGACAGCGACACCTTCACCCTGTCGGACGTCGAGGATCTGGTTCCCGAGTTTCGCAGAACACCCGGCGGCGAGCTGGCGCTCGAGGACGGCCGCCCCATCGTCCATGACGACGGCTGAGTGCGGCGCTATCGCCCGCGGGTCGGCGCGCAGATCGCGCGGATCGAGCGGTGGACCAGGAGCGACAGTCCTCGCGATGTGCATTGGCGCTAGGAGGCAATGCTTTAAGAAAGGATGTAATACTTTGAATGCTGCCTGGCCATCGCATTTGTGCCCTTACGCAGATTACTCTAGATCAGTGCTCCAGAGTTCAATGTCTCCCACGTTAATTAAGCGCTCTTATCTAAATCCGCTGCTTAATTAAATTAAGTGCGCCTTGCTTAAATAACGGGCGCGGCTGATACTGGGTTATGTCAGATTCCCAATCCAAACATCGGTTGGGTCGTTTCGTCGAGACGATCGCTGCCAATGAAACAGTACGGGCGTTCGTACCCCCACCGTTGCCGCCCGAGCCGGCGATTGATGTGCTTTCATTGCTGGAGCGTCTCAGCTTGGCCGAGCGCGCGCTCGGGCGCTTGGATGGTAGTCCTGAGCGGGCTGACAAACGAAATTGTGGTCAATCTCGTGAAGTTCAATGGGCTGATCGTTATCGCCGAGGACGGAAATGCCAATACCAATGAGGCCGACACGACATACACTCTGCAAGGTAGCATACGCCTGGAGCCTGATGATATGCGAGCAATCGCACGCCTGGTCCGGGGGGCAGACGGCGCAGTCGTGTGGTCGAGCGACTACGACGTCAACATAAAGGGTCGAAGCATTCTCGACGCCCAGATGGCCATCGCGCGATCAATCACGGCGGCTGTGGCGGCCCCAGTCGAAGCGGGTGCGGAGGGCCCAGTAATGCCGAAGGTTGGAACCGGCAGCGTTCGGAGTCGGGCCCCTTTTTCGCCGCCGCATGAGCTTCAGTGAGGCGTGGGCAAGTTTTCGGGTTCCGACGACACGGGCGAACTTCAATCCACCATCGCTACTATTGGTGTGATGGCTGCGGCAGTAAGACCAGCGTGTGGTCGAGGATGTCTTGTGCGACAATACCCAAGGCGATGGGCTGCCATGAGCTGCACGATCACAGGTCAACGACAGCCGGGCGACTGCGCCTTGAACAGCTTCTGCTGCCGACCCTAAAAGCTGAAGGATTATAGCTGCGAAAGCGCCTTGTCGACGCGCTCGCGAGCCTTGTTCGGCAGCTTTCCGGACTTGATAGCCTCAAGGTTTGCGGGGGTATCACCCACCACCACAACCTCGACCATGCCCATAGAAAAATGCGGCGTGCACTTGATCACGTAAGCTCCCGGTACGGTGAAGGTCTGCTTCAGGTTCTCATTGACCTTGCTCTTGAAGGCTTCGGCGCCTTCAGGAATCATATCCTTTACGGTTTCGGCATTGTGCCCCTTGTCCATCGGCACAAAGGTCACAGTGTCGCCCGGCTTGATCTTAGTGAGTGCGGGCTCGAATACCATCACTCCGTCGGCCCCTTTGTTCATCATGTGAACCTCGAAATCGGCAGCTGCCGCCGGAACAGCGGTTGCCGCAAGCATAGATGCCGCGGTCAGATTTTTCAGAAGGCGCATGGTCATGTACTCCTCTCGTGGTTGGTTGTTTGCGCTATGGAAAAAGCGAGCGCGAGCCGTCGCGCCACCTCAGGCTCGCGTTTCGAAACGGTGATGGCCGCCGTCCGCCCGGACGAGGTCGACCTGCACGTTTTGTCTGCGGTCCAGCACCGATCGAATACTGGTCTCGTGCATCAAGCTGAATGCCGTCGACAAAGCATCTGCAGTGGTCGCGCTGTCGGTGATGACCGTCACGCGCCTGTACAAGGCAGCGGCTCCTCCGGTGTGAGGGTCGAGAATATGGCCGAAGTGCTGTGCCTCATCGAAATGGAAGCCCGTCGCACTCGACGTTGCGACTGCCTTGTTGGTGATTTCGAGAACCACGTCGGGAGACTCGTCCTGTCGCTCTGCGAGGCCGATCCGCCACGGCGTACCATTCTCCCTCGAACCTATCGCACGGCTTTCTCCCATGTCGACCAGACTGCTAGTCACCCCGGCCCCTCTCAGCAATTCCACGATCCTGTCCGTGATGTAGCCTTGGGCAATGCCATTCAAAGTCACTGCCATCTTAGGTCGGGTCAGGATAATGCGATCCCTATTGAATTCGATGCCGTCGAAGCCCACGGCGTCGAGCGCATTTCTGATCTTTTCGGCCGACGGGCCGGAGGGATCAGCTTCCGGCTGCATGAAGTGGTCGCGATATAAAGACCACAGTGGCTGCACAGTGGGATCGAATGCACCGCCGCTCATGGTCCAATATTCCTGGCAGGAGCCAAGCAAGGTCACCAGATCACGCGGAGGCGCGACCAGAGCACGGACCCTGTTCAATTCGGACAACGAGGATTCGTCGCGATAGAGACTGAACACGGCTTCCAGCCGGGCAACCTCGGCAACGACCGCATCGATCAACCGCGTGGCATGAACCTGGTTTTCGTGGTTTAGAATAAGCGTTGCCGGTGCGCCGAGGGCTTGCCCGCTCCACCTGATGACTGTCGCCGTAGGTTCCGCACTGGTCAGAAGGGGCAAGCCCGCCGTTGCGGCGATAATCGCAATAGCCCGGCGGCGAGTGTATCCTCTAGCCATGACCATGTCCTTCCAACTTCTTCTCGGGGTTTGTGGGGGTGGTCGTATCGGCATCGGCACCGCCTGAACCCAGCACGTAGGCCTGAGGGACATCACTGAATGCGACGACACGCCCGCCGTTCTTGACGGAAAATTGCCGTGCCGCTTCCTCCGTGGAGAAGGGGACCGCCTCTTCCGCCCCCATGCCGCCCCGCACGGAACTACTGATGACGTAAAAGGCCTTTCGTGCATCGATCCAGTTCGTCTCACCTGGCTTTTCCCAACTCGGTGCCTTGCTCATGTCGGATACATAGATTGCCGCGATGTCCTTCGGCTCTTCCGGTAGCATTGTGAAAGCCAGCGCGTCGCGGGCAGACGAGAACCAGATGGGTTCGGGAACTTGTGCATCGAGAATGATCTGGCCTTTCGGCCCGGGGTGTTCGAGCACGTTCATTCCGCAGTACCTGCCTACTGCTTCCGACGTCAGGGCGAACGGCGGCGGAGAGGCCCGTTGCTCCTCCCTGCACCCTCCAAGCAAAAAGGCCGACAGCAGTATCCCGACCACCAAAGCGCGTGTCATAGCTCCCTCCTCGAAAATACGACCGCGGCAAGCGCGAGCGGCAATATGGTCCACGCGACAAGCGCTACGATCATCAATACGGCGTTAAGTCCGGAGTGCTTTGCGACGCCGCCCAGGCCGGAAAGAGCGCTTGCGTCTCCAGACCCGAGGTTGAGCATCCGGTAGACGTCGGTCGGATTGAGCAGCAAAAACGTGTCCAGAAGACCGGAGGGAAGAGCGTGCCCCGCCGCCGCGACGAGTGCGCCGAGCAACGCCATGTCATAAATCAGGACGAACAGTAGCCAGATGCCGATGGCTATGCCGCCCGCCGTGCTCCGCTCGCTGACAATCGTGCTTGCCAGGTATCCGATAGCGACGAACACCGCACCCAAAAGCACGGACGACCCGATCATGGCGAGAAAGGCACGCCAACTGGCGGCGTCAATGTCAGGACTTGTGATTGCGAGGGCCAATGCGGCGGCACCGTAGCCGCAGAGTGTCGCGAAGGCGAGGATGGCGACATGCCCGAAAAACTTGCCGAGAATAACCTGATTGCGCCCGACCGGATAACTTAAAAGCAGCTGCATGGTGCCGCGTTCCATCTCGCCCACGATCGCGTCGTGCGAGAGCAGGAGCGCGATCAACGGCACGAGAAAAATGGTGAGGCTGGATAGACTGACGATGACCACGTCGAGCTGGTTGACCCCGACGTTACCCGTCGGCGCGCTGCCCAGCGCAGTGAGGGTGAGCGCCAATGCTGCAAGGAGAAGTGTTGCCCCGAGCACCCACCGATTGCGCAATCCTTCCAGAATCTCCTTGCGGGCTACGATAAGGATGTTCTTCATTCGGCCGCCTTCCGCCCGCCAAGGAAATGGGCATAGAGATCGTCCAGTGTCGGCTCTACGAGGTGCACCCCGGCTACCTCCGCAGGATTGGCCGTGACCTCTCGAAGGAGTGCGACTTTGTCCTCCACCGTCACCTCGGTCTCGACCGTGTCGACACCTGTCTTCCTCCAGCCACTTCCAAATTTCCAATCGACCGGCGAACCACCGCCTGCAAGTTTCACGCTCACGCGGGTGGGCAAATGCGCAAGGGTTCGCAAAGTCTCCAGCGATCCATCGGCGACCTTCACGCCTTCGTTGACGATCACCACGCGATTGGCCCGTCCTTCAAGTTCGGTGAGTGCGTGCGACGAAAGAAGGATTGTGGTCCCAGCGGATCGCAGTTCGCCCAGGATATCGTAGAATCTTCTACGAAGGGCCGGATCGAGACCGCTCGTAGGCTCGTCCAGGAGCAGGACACGCGGTTGGCCAAGTAGCGCCTGCGCCAGTCCAAGTCTCTGCCGCATGCCCTTTGAATAGGTCCGGACCGGACGGTCGGCCGCAACCGCAGCCAGTCCGACCCGCTCAAGAAGCTCCGGCACCACGGAAACCTCAACCCGTTTCAGTCGCGCGTAGAAAGCCAAGGTTTCCCGCCCCGTCAAGGCCATGTGAAAGGACACGCTTTCCGGCAGGTAGCCGAGCCGCCTCCGAACCTCAAAATCGCCTTTGGCGGGGTCCTCCCCGAGAACAAGCACGTTGCCCGCGGAGGGGCGGATCAGGCCGAGCATAAGCTTGATCAATGTCGTCTTTCCGGCTCCGTTGTGGCCGACAAGCGCGACGGTTTCCCCTTCGTTGAGCTCGAAAGTAACGTCCTTGACCGCCTGGACGATTCCATAGCGCTTGGCGACGCCTGAAATTGTTGCGGTCGGTGCGGTCATTGCACCGGCTCCTTTTGGGGGGGAGGTGCCATTAGGGGATGGCTGTCAACGACGCCCCCCGGCAGTAAGGCCGGGAACTGAGCCTGAGCCCAGCGGATGACCTGGACTGCGGGGCTGGTGGCCAGCACCTTCGCTTGGGGAGAGGTCCACATCACCTTGTCCATGACATCGTTCGGGCGGTAGGCGTTGTCGGCGATCCCGTCTCCATCGAGGTCGAACGCCGGATTGTCGCTCCAGTAGTTGCCACGGCCGTCCGCCGACCAATCGAGATACCGGGTTCCCACGTATTTGACCTGAGTGCGATTATTGATAAAGGCGTTTTCGCTCATAGAATTGCCTTCTGATCCGGCCGTAAAGTGAATACCGATCGAACAACCTTCAAACCTGTTGCCCCTCAGTCGGTTGTTGTTGGCGTTGTAGATGAAAACGCACTTCTCCGGGCCCAGTCGCTCGCCCGAGAGGCTGACGTCGGGGCTCACTGGACTATCGTCTGAAGGCATTTTGTCAGCGGGGTCGCGGTTCCCGGCCGTTGTCCAGCGGCTCTGGGGCTGCATCCGCCCGATGACGGTGTTCTCCTCAATCTGCGATCCGTTGGCGAAGTTCAGCACGAGGCCATGATCGCGGTCTCCGTCAGACACATTGCCGATGATTTTCAGCTTGTTTGAGAACATGAGCGCGTAGCCGACTGCGTTCCCAGTAGACGTGTTGCCGCTGATCTCACTGTTGTTGGTGTACATGTAGTGAATCGCGAAACGAACGTCATGGAAGTTGTTGCCGCTGAACACATTGCGCTTGCTCGCGATGGTGAAGATGCCATCGCGGCCGAAGCTGACGTCGTTGCCGACGATCTTGGCACCCGGCGCATTCCAAACCGCGATGCCGTTGCCCAATTCGCTCAGGTGGCCCTTCTTCAGGCCGATGACCGTGTTGTTGCGGACCAAAGAATCGGTCGCCCCGTGGACGTAGATGCCGTAGAGGTTTCCAGTGACCTTGTTCCGTTCGATGAGCGCACCTTTCGCGTTCTCGGTCGCGAACACGCCCGAGTCCGCGCCTTCGAGGTTCGTGCCCGATCCGCTGATCTCAAGGCCCCGGAGAACGACGCCCGCCGCGTCTATGGTAACGACGGTGCCTTTTCCGTCGCCTATGATCGCAGCCCCCGGCTCCCCTTCCACCGTCACAGGCTTGACGATCTTCACGGGACCCTTGTGCTTGCCTGGTTGCAGGGTAATGCGGTCCCTCGGCGATGCCGCCTCTAGGATCGCTGCCAGGTTATCGGCAGGTGTGACCATCCGCTCTGCGGCCTCGGCGGGGATGGCGATGGCGACCCAGAACGCCACCATCGCTATGATCGTCACGCGCACCATCATACCGACTTAGGTTCGACCATCATGCGACCTTTCATTTCCATGTGCATCGCATGGCAGAACCACGTGCAATAATACCAGTAGACACCGGGCTTGGCCGCCTTGAAGGTCACCGATGCCGTCGCCTGCGGCCCGATCTCCATGTTGATGCCGTAGTTGACGATGCAGAAGCCGTGCGTCAGGTCCTCGACCTCGTCGATATTGGTGACGTATACGGTCACCTCGTCGCCCTCCTTGACGGTGAAGGACGTCAGCCCGAACGCGGGAGCCGCGGACGTCATGTAAACCCGAACCTTGTCACCATCGCGAATGATTTCGGAGTCCACCATAAGGTCGATATTGTCCTTTTTGGCCTGAGCGACCGCTTCGGCGAAGAATGGGTCTTCGCGCTTCCACACATGGAGCGGATTGATCTTGGACGCATGCACGATCGTCGCGTCGTGCGGCTCGGCGAAGGAGGGGCCGTCGTGAACGAGCACCATTTCGTCGCCCGAGATGTCAATGAGCTGATCGCTCTCCGGCTTCAGTGGGCCGGCGTTGAGGTAGCGGTCCTTCGAGAACTTGTTGAGCGAGATGAGCCACTTGCCGTCAGCCTCCTTGGTCTGACCCATCGAGGAGTGGTTGTGTCCCGGCTGGTAGTGGACGTCCAGCTTCTGGCGGATAGGATTGACCTTCTCGCCTTTGAACGCGCGAATGGCGTCCTCGATGTTCCACTTGCACACTTGGCTGTCGAGGAACAGCGTGGTGTAGGCGTTTCCCCTCCCGTCGTAAGCCGTGTGCAGCGGCCCAAGCCCAAGTTCAGTTTCGGCGACGACTGTGTCGCGCGGCTCGATCTTGTCGTCGAAGAGGTCGTCGAACTTGCGCACGTCGAACACCGTGACGGTCGGTGAGAGCTTGCCGTTGGCCACGAAGTGGATGCCGTCCGGGGCCGTGTTTATACCATGGGGACTGTTCGGGACCGGAATGTAGCGGGTGTACTTCGAACCGTGGGAGCCATCGATTACTGGAACGCCGCCGATTTCCTTGAAGTCACCGTTGGCGACCGCTTCTTCGATGCGTTTGAGGTTGAACACCACGACCCAGTCCAGGTCCTTGCTCATCATCTCTTCGAGGGTCACGCCGCCCTCTGAGTTGTAGCAGGTGGAATAGCAGTACTTGCCTTGATAGTCGGCATCGACGTTGTCGAGGTTGCCGTCCACGATGACCTGCCAGGCGACTTTCATCGTCTCGCCATCGACCGCGGTGAAGATGGAGCGGTACTGCTTCGGATCGTCCAGTACTTTGCCGTCGTTGGGGATCGGGACACCGTCTTCGCCATTGCAGAACACGTAGCCGGTCTTGGGGAACTTCTGGACGCGCAGGCCGTGCACGGTGTGCTGGTTTGGAAGCTCGATGATCTTGTCGCACTTCATGACGTCAAGGCGAATACGGCAGACCCGCGTGTTGGACTTGTCGTTGGCGAAGAGATAGCGGCCGTCGTAGGTGCCGTCCGTGAAGGATGGGTGCGGGTGGTGAAGGTCACCGTTCTGGTAGACGCCGCCGCGGTCTTTGAGAAACTCCACCGTCTCCGGCCGCATGTTCTCCGTAAGCACCTTCAGGCTCTCGTTCGTCTGACCCCATCCCGTGGCACTGCAACGGTTGAACACAGGAATGCGCATGATTTCGCGCATCGACGGAACACCGACGATGCGGACTTCGCCTGACTGGCCGCTCGAGAAGAAGGTGTAGTATTCGTCCAGCTCGCCAGGTTTGACCTCCCACTTTGCGCGTTCCTGGGCCATCGCTGGAGATGCCCCACCCGAAAGGCCCAACGCACCGCTGGCCGTCGCCGCTCCTGCGGCCGCAGCCACGGCAGTGGTCCCCAGTAGTTGACGTCTGTTGAAAAGGGGCAGGTTTTTGTCTTCATTCGACATGGTATTTGCCTCCTGGGGTGCGGCCCGCATATGTCGCGTGCCTATTTGACCGGTTCTCCATTATGAGTAACGAGCGTCTTTGGTGGTTTATTTTCTCCTCTCGATTCCGGAGTTGACAGCGCCATGAACTTTTCTCGCTTGAGCCGTACCTGGATCATGTGGGGACAGCGCTGGTCGTCATGGTAGAGTTCCTGGCAGTGCATGCAGTAGATGCACTCGTTGACGTTGATGGGGCCTTCAGGGTGTATCGCTTGCACCGGACATTCCTTCGCGCAACGCTGGCAGGGCGTTCCACATTCGGGCCAGCGCTTCAACCATTCGAACGTCCGGATACGACCTGGAATGGCAAGTGCCGCCCCAAGCGGGCAGAGGTAGCGGCAGTAGAACCGCTCGATAAAGAGGCTGGCCACGAGGAGTAGCAAAGCGAAGACAACGAATGGCCAGTCACGGATGAACTTCAGGATGATCGCGGTCTTGAACGGCTCGATCTCCGAGAGCATCTCCGCATAGGCCATCGAATAGAACGACATTCCGAAAAGCCCAAGGAAGGTCATGTATTTGATTGGCCAAAGACGCTCGTGAAGTCCCCACGGAACTTTCACCTGGGGTATTCTGAGGCGCTTCGCAGCCTGGCTCAGCAGCTCCTGCAGCGCACCGAACGGGCAGAGCCATCCGCAGTACGGACCGCGCCCCCAAAACAGCAGACCGGCCGCCACCGCGGCCCAAAGGATGAAAATCAACGGTGCCGCGAGGAAGAACTCCCAACTGAAATTGGTGACCAGCGCGTTCGTGAATGTTAAGACGTTGACAACCGACAGCTGGGCGTTCGCGTACCATCCGAGCCAGACGAGGGTGAAAACGAGATACCCGGTACGGATCCATCCGAACAGCTTCGGACGTTTGACCAGCCAGTCCTGGAAGAAGAAGATTGCCGTCAGGACGAGGAGCGCAGCGACGATGATCGCAATCGAGGCTCTGTTCATACCCCACATGCGCTTCCACAGCGGAGGCTCGCCGGGTTCCGGTTTCGCTTCCGCCGGATCGCTCTTCCCGGCGGCGGCGACCGGGACCTGCTCTTGCGAGGAGGTCTGCGTCACGGTGTAGTAGGTGGACGGAAGGGCGTATGGGATCGTATAGGGGATGACGGACTTGTCGCGCGCGCCCGTGCTGCTGCGTTGCACGAGCATTTCCAGCTCCCACGGCTCGGTCACCTCGAAGGAGAATTCCGGCGGCACAACGAACAGCGCTATCTCCCTCAGGCGTGGTGCGTCCGACGGCGCGAGAGCCGCGATCCTCGTATGGTCGCGATCGCGAAATCGCAAACCTTGCCCGCTCTGTAGCAATTCGACGCGATCGAAGATGCCGCCGCGGACGTAGGCGGAGCCTTTAAAGGAGTATGCCCCGTCTCCGGCCACGAGGATCGCGGACTGTCCCGGCTTGAGCTGGGTGGCGAGGCGCTGATACGCGACATCTCCAAGGAGCGTCTTGCCGATTGCGGGGACGCTCACAGGCGCAATGTATAGATCGATGAAACGGTCTTCCGGGTTCGCGGTTTCCGGGTGCGAAGCCGCTTCCGGATGTGAGGCCTCTTCAAAGGCCTTCGAAACCTCGCCAACCGTCAACCGCAGGCTCCGGACCGAGCCGTCACCGAGGAGGGTCTGCCAGTCGCTCGCCTGGTCTCTCGAAAGGTCGAGCGTTTTGACAACTGAAACAGGTCTAACACCTGCCGGACCGCTCGCGCCCAGGCGCTTGCTCCGGATGAGGTTGACGGCGGAGCGAACGACGCTGTCGCCCATGACGAGCACCGTGACGGTCGCTCCACTGACGATATCCACCTCCGGCGGGCGCTCAGCCCCGGAGGCTACCCTTCCAAGGTCTTTGCCGATAATCGAATTCAAGGCGGCGACGACTTTGGCCTGGGGAATTCCGACGAGGACGATCGGCTCGTGGTGTTCTATGAGCTTGAAGCCCCTGATAATTCCGGACGGATCGATGCCAACTGCGATGTGGATCGGCTTACCAGAATAGCCAACCGAACTGGTAAAATCGGAATTGAGGTAGACATACCCAAGCAGAACGTCACCTCGATAGACCGGCGCGATGGGGGGGTCTCCCACGGTGTCGCCGAAGCGGTCGGCACCCTCGAAAAGCTCGCTTGGCTGAACTCTTTCAAGAAAGGTGGGAAGCTGCCCGGCTGCGAATGCGGGGGTTGTGGACGAGAGGCCGACGAACGCGACCGCAAGCACGAGCATGCTTGCTAACCATGACGACCGAACTTTCTTTGAAAAGTTCATTGCGCTGGCCTTGGATTTCTTTGCAGTTCCGAGATGAGAATGTATCCTAACCTCGGCCGAAGACAACTCCTCGTTGGAAAAACGTACGCGTTTCTAATGGGCCTATATCCGGCAAGGGGAAGGCCTAACAGGAGTGGACTGCATGCCAGCAAAGACCTCCGATCCTTGGCATCTAGCGTCGTTGGACGAGCTTTTGGCGCTTGGTCGTGCCATGGAACAGGAAGCAATAGAAGGTTACCTCGCCCTCGGTCTTAGAATGACGGAGATGGGACACCCCGAGCTTGCGGCAGTGTTCGATGCGCTGGTCGCCGAGGAACAGGGGCACTTGAGCAAAGTGAATGAATGGGAGAAAGCACTCGGATGCAAAACACTTGCGGTTTCCGCCTATCCCCCGGAACACCTGTTCGATGACGAAGGAGCTGGGAAAGTGGCTCCCGAGATGTTGAGCGCCTACCGCGCTTTCTCGATAGCCGTTCGCAACGAGGAACGCGCGTTCGTGTTCTGGTCCTACGTCTCGGCCCATGCCGGGTCGGACGACGTTAGAGATGCAGCCGAACGAATGGCCCGGGAGGAACTCGGCCATGTTGCAACATTGAGACGCGAGCGACGACTGGCATTTCACCGGGAACGAGATCAAACTCTAACGGTCGACAAAGGCGATTTGCCGATGCTTGAGCAGATATTGTCTGGACAGCTCAGATCGTTGACGGAACTATCAAGGACAGACGGAGGCGACGACCTCCTGGCTCTTTCAAAAGAAGCCGAGCTGAGGTCGAAATCGATGCGAGAATTCCCGCTACTTACCACTCCGCGCCCGGGGAAGGCGACACGAAAGGCGGTTGAAAGTGCTCTGCCGCTCTGCGAATTCCTAGCAGACTGCTACCTCGACATCGGAGATCGCGCGGCCGACGAGAAAGACGCCGGTCGGGCCCGCGAGTTCGCCTCGCAGGTCATTCACTGCCTCCGGGCTCTTCGAGGGCGCCAACTCTAGTATGATACGAGGGACGTTCGATCCGAAACTAGAATTCTTCCACAGAGGATGAACGGAAGATGGTGACGCCGTAGGCCACCGTCCATTGGAGCGTGATATTTTGCCCAAAGAGTAGACGGAGCCATGAGGTGAGGGCGATACGCGGGGCGCTTTGGCGCTATCCATCACTAGCAAAACAAAAGCGCCCGCCTGGTAGGACGAGCGCTTCAAACTGCACATTGTCTTCGCGGACTTAGCGAGCGCCAGTTTTTGCGATCCGCTCGATTTCGCCGCGATTGATGCCAAGGTCATGGAGTGAGCGATTGCTCATACGGCCCAGTTCGGAGACCGTCTGACGATACTTGCGCCAATTGTTAAAAGTGCGTGCGATGTTCATGATAAATCCCCTTTCCTGGGTTTTCGAAGTCAGCTGCCAGTCCGTGGCGCTTCGATTACTTCGATGTCGCTTATATATGATTGGTCAGACCAATTTTGCAGCGCGAAGATTGGATCTCAACTATGCGTAGATTGCATGTCGCGCGGTGAAAAGAGGTGTGACGTCTGCGCACTGGAAAGCGCAAAATCGACCGTGACCGTCACTAAAGCCGACAAAGACCTATCCTAGAAAAGTGCCCCGCCGTGAAGCGGGGCAAGGCCAGGGCTCCTGAGTGTCACATCGTCGGATGTGAGCGAAGCTGAAAACGTCGGCCGTTATGCCTTGGTTCCATCTCGATTGAGATCGAGCCCCCGCGCGGCATCGACAATATGCTTCAGCTGGCCGACGTCGCGTACGCCCTGCTGATAAAGCTCTATGGTGATTGCACCAATGCGATCTGCCTCCTCGGAGCCAGGCTCTATTCCGAACTCGTCGCAGATCGCGTCCAGAACAACGTGGCATTTGCGCAGGTCATCCGAATTCAAAGGCTCATCGTGGCGACTGAAGTTTTTGCGAGACATCACAACATCCTCCATGAAGAACATCTCGGTTGCCATCGCTAAAGAGGCCCCGCCAAGAAAGCGGGGCAAGCTCTGGGACTTAGGAAAGGTCGAGGCAAACCGCCTCTGGCCGATAAATGCGATTACCGGCCTTTTGTTCCGGCCGTGATCGAAGGTGCTTGTCGTCCAGCGGTTCCGTCAATGGCGGCTCCAAGCCGTACATATCCGCCGTATCGAACA
Organism: Rhizobium sp. RHZ01; assembly: GCF_014851595.1. NCBI lineage: Bacteria > Pseudomonadati > Pseudomonadota > Alphaproteobacteria > Hyphomicrobiales > Rhizobiaceae > Rhizobium > Rhizobium sp. RHZ01. Next base: position 69,744 of record NZ_JACUZZ010000027.1, on the reverse strand, counting down.
TGGTCGCACCGAGTTCCAGCGCGCTCCAGCGTTGCGCGGGATTCGATCTCGTCGGTTGCTCCATAGAAGTCGCTCATGCCCATCCAGCCGAGGCCCTGCGCCCCGATCATGGGGCCGTCACTGCCAATCGGTTCGGAGCGGGGCCGTCTTCCCCATCAACGGCAAGTTCCGGGCTGAGTGCCTCAACGCCCACTGGTTCATGAGCCTTGACGACGCCCGCTTGAAGATGGAGGAGTTCCGGCCACACAGCGCGATTGGCAACAAGGTGCCGATTTCGCTGATGAACGGCTCATCGGCACCCCCGCCGAACTGAGCCTTAATCCCGGAAAATTCCAGCTCCCGCTGGCCCAAAATCGGGTAGCACTTCAAAAAACCGCTGGAGCGAACCTAAAACTGGATAAAACCTGGGGGCAAGGTCAATTCCTGATGTCATTAGGACGAAAGCGAACGGCCCCCAGCCGGATCGAAAAGATGCATGCGGTTCATGTTGAAGGAAAGCGGCATACGCGAACCTGGACGCGGCTCACTTTCCGGATCGACATTGGCGCAAAGGCTCACCGGCCCGATATCGAAGTAGATCATCGTCTCCGGTCCCAGCGGCTCAACGAGATCGATATTCGCCTCGACCGTTTCGAAGCCGGGTTTTGGTGTCAGACTCGATATCGATTCAGGCCGGATACCGAACACGACCGGGTTGCCTGCATGTGGCCGGTACTCCGCGGTCCGGGATGCGGGAACTGCAAGCTGGCTTCCGTCGTCGAGAACGACAACCAACCCGTCACCAACGCTCTCAAGCCTCGCGTTCAGGAAGTTCATCGACGGTGAGCCGATGAAGCCTGCTACGAACTGGCTGACAGGACGATGGTATAGTTCCTGCGGCGGACCCGCCTGTTCGATGATCCCGCCGCTCATGACGACGACACGGTCGGCCATCGTCATCGCTTCGACCTGGTCATGGGTGACATAAACAGTCGTGGTCGGAAGCAATTGATGCAGCCGCTTGATCTCAGTGCGCATCTGAACGCGCAGCTTGGCGTCAAGATTGGAAAGCGGCTCGTCGAATAGGAAGACCTTCGGGTTGCGTACGATGGCGCGCCCCATGGCGACACGCTGACGCTGCCCGCCCGAAAGCTGGCCGGGGCGCCGCGACAGGAGTTCCGTGATATGCAGCGTCTCGGCGGCGCGGTTGATGCGCTCGTCGATCTGCGCCTTCGGCAACTTCTGCTGTTCCAGGCAGAAGGAGATGTTCTCCCGGACACTCATATGCGGATAGAGCGCATAGTTCTGGAAGACCATGGCAATATCGCGCTTGCCTGGGCCGAGCCGATTGACGACCTGATCGCCGATGACGATATCGCCACCGGTGATATGTTCCAGGCCGGCGATCATGCGCAGCGTCGTAGATTTGCCGCAGCCCGACGGACCGACGAAGACGACAAACTCGTTGTCCTCGATCGCGAGGTTGATGCCGCGCACGGCTTCGTAGATGCCGTAGGATTTGACTACATTGCGAAGTTCAAGGCGAGCCATCGTGTTCCCCTACTTCTCGTGCAGCCAGACGGCCATGGCGCCCGGCTCTCTGTTTGCCCACAGGTGGTACGGGATCGCCTTGAAGCGCGTCGGCTTCAGCACCGGCGGTTGTGTGCGATAGAGCGTTTCCTGCCAGTCGGATGCATCCGCTTCTAACGCATCACCTTCAAGCACGGTCGCCCCACCAAGAAGCGTCTCGTCGAAGCTGACGGCGATCTCGCCCTGCGCCGGCAGTCTCAACCGTTGTGGTTCGGTGCCAAGATCGGCCTCCTCCACGCAGAAGATCACCGGGCCGCGCCGAAGTGCAAAGCGGCCGTTGTCTTCAGTCGCCGCGGGATGGGCGTAAAGGCGGTCGACCGGCATATCGAAAGCCAGCCTGACCGTATCGCCGTCCTTCCATTCCCGTTCGATCGCGGCGTAGCCCTTGGTGACATCGAGCTTGATGGCCTCGCCATTGGCGAAGACACGCGCGTCTCGGCACCAGCCTGGAATGCGAAACCGCAAGGTGAAGCGCTTTGCCTGATCGAGGCCAAGCGAGATGGCGACGTCGCCGTTCCACGGATATTGGCTCTTCTGCCGCAGGCGCAGGAAGGCGTTGCCGAGGGAAAGCTCGGCCGTGTTCTCACCATAGAGATGGATCGCCACCTCATCGGCCTTCGTGGAATAGAAATACTCGCCGAGCGACGTGATGAACCGGGCGATGTTGGTCGGGCAGCAAGGGCAGTAATGCCACTTCCAGCGACGATTTTGCCCATGGCTCTCCAGGACGTTCTCGTAGAAGTAATGTTCGCCGTCGCGCGAAATTCCGGAAAGGGCGCCGTTGTAGAGCACCGTCTCGAGCTTGTCGGTGAATTTGCTGTCGAGCTCGATCTGGGCCATGCGGTGGCTGAAGAAGCCGAGCGCGACAGCCGCACAGGTCTCGGCATAGGCGGTCTCGTTCGGCAGATCGTACTCGCGTGTGAAGCCTTCGTTGGACGCCGATGGGCCAAGCCCGCCGGTGACATAAAGCTGGCGCCCGACAAGATTGTCGAACAGCCGGTCACAGGCGCTCTTCAGGCTTTCATCGTCGTTTTCGAAGGCAAGATCCGCCATGGCGGAGAACAGGTACATCGCGCGGACGGCATGACCGACCACTTGGGTCTGTTCCCGCACCGGCATGTGGGCCTGGCTGTAGGCGTAAGTCTGGAACACGTAGCTTGCGGGATCCTCGCCACGCTTGCGCGCTTCATTGTCGTAGTAGGAAGGCATCTGGCCGCGCTCGTCGACAAAGTAGCTCGCCAGCTTCAGGTGGCGCGGATCCTTGGTCACACGGTAAAGCTTGACGAGTGCGAGCTCGATCTCCTCGTGTGCGTCGTAACCGCGAAGCTTGCCGGGCTCGCGACCGAAGGTATCGATGATATGATCGACCGCGCGGATCATCACGTCAAGGAAGCGACGCTTTCCCGTCGCTTCGAAATAGGCGACGGCTCCCTCCAGGAGATGGCCCATCGAATACATCTCATGGAGATCGCGCAGGTTGGTCCAACGGTTCTCCGGCTCGCGGCGGATGAACCAGCTGTTCAGATAGCCATCTGCCATCTGGCCGTGCTCAAGTTTCTCGACGATCGCATCGATCTTCGCCTCGACATCAGGATTGGGATTATTCTTCAGCGTGTAGCTCGCTGCCTCGATCCACTTGCCGAAATCGGAATCGAAGAAGTGCTGCATCGACAGGCCGCTCGGCTGGATAGGACGAGCAAGCGGACCGGCTGGCTTGTCGAAATCGAGGACTTCGAGGAAGCCTTCCTCGTCCAGCCGCATGTGCTGCGTCGGAATGGTGACGTCGCGGACGGTTTCCGTCCAGCTTTTCCAGAAACCGCCGTCGAACGTGACGCGGGCGTGGTCGGCCGGGATGTAGCGGTCGATCGGCAACCGCGGCTGTGCTTTCGGGGCATTAGACATGAAGACTCCTTGAGCGGGCGGACCGCTTCTCATTTCACGGCGCCGGCCGTCAGGCCGCGCACATAGTAGCGTTGCAGAAGAAGGAAGAGGATGATGCAGGGGATCATGGTGACCGCGATGCCAGCCTGCAATGCGCCCCAATCGATGATGCCGTAGAGGCCCGACGACACGTTCACCAGCATGATTGGCAGGGTGAACTTGTTCTGGTCCGACAGGAAAATAAGGGCGGCCAGGAACTCGTTCCACGAATTTAGGAAGGCAAACATCGCCACCGTCGCTACGCCGGGCAAGGCGATCGGCAACATGATCCGCCGCAGGATCGTTGCCTGCGAGGCGCCATCGATCCGCGCCGCCTCGATCAGCGCCTTGGGCACGGCATCAAAGGCATTGCGCATCATGAAGACGGAAAACGGCAGCTGGAACGTGACATAGATCAGAATAAGCCCGAACAGGCTGTTCTGAAGGCTGAGCATCTTCAGGATCAGGAACAGCGGCGTCAGGATCGACTGAAACGGGATCATCATCGTCGCCATGATCAGGACGAACAGCATCGACAGGCCGGGGAACTTGAACTTGGAGAAACCGTAGCCCGCAGGAACCGAGACGATGACGGTCAGCAGCACCGTCCCGACCGCGATCAGCACGGAGTTGCCCGCATAGACGTACCATCCGGCACCGACATTCTCGAGACGACGGTAGTTTTCCAGCGAGAACGTCTTCGAGAACAGCGCAGCCGGATTGGCGAGCGCTTCCGCAGCCGGCTTGAACGAATTCGCCAGCGACCAGACGATCGGCATGATGAAGAAGATCGCAAACAGGATCGAAGCGAGCAGGAAGAGCAGATAGCCGGCTTGGCCGCCGCGTGGGTTGCCGCTTGGATTGGATTGGGTGGAGGTCATCAGCCTTCCTCCGCGCGTTCGCGCAACAGCACGAATTGAATGGCACTAATGGCAACCAGAACGACCAGCAGCGCAAAGGAGAGCGCAGAGCCGTAACCGAGCCGGTAGGACGAGAAGGATGCGAGGTAGATCGAGAACACAGCCGAAATCGTGCTGTTTTCGGGGCCGCCTTGCGTGATGATGAAAAACTGGTCGAAGGCGAGCATTGACGAGGTGACGTTGAGAACCAGGGCCAGGACCAGCGAATTGCGCATGAGCGGCAGCGTGATCCGGCGAAAACGACTGAACACGCTGGCGCCGTCGATCTTGGCTGCCTCAATCACGTCGTTGGAAATGCCCTGCAGACCGGTCAGCAGAATGACCATGGTGAAGCCGGCGGTCTTCCAGACGACCATCAGGATGATCACCGCAAGCGCGGGCCAAAAGCTCTCAAGCGGCCGCGGTGCTGCGCTGATAAGGCCGATGCCGCGCAGGACCTGGGCAAAGACGCCGCTGTCGGGGTTGAGCAACCACATCCAGAGCGTGGATGCCGCGCCGAAGCCGATGACAACGGGCATGAAGAAGATCGTTCGGAAGACGCCGGCAGATCGAAACGGGCGATCGACGAGCAGCGCCAACGGAAAGGCCACAGCAAAGATCGCGGCCGTTACCAGCACCGTGTATAGCATGGTAAAGCCCAGCGAGTGCCAGAGCTGCATATCACCAAGGAGTTCATCGTAATTGGCAAAGCCGATGAATTTCTTACGCCCAAGCAGGGGCCAGTTGTAGAAGCTCATCCATATCGTCATGGCGAGCGGAACAAGAAACAGCACCAGGATAAACAGGAAGCCGGGCAGGATGAATGCCAGTCCGAGCCAGCCCTGTGGCTCCGGTTCCCCGGCGATCGGCAGCTTCATATCCTTTGTCGGGTTATCGACCACTATCATTCCTCGAAGAACTCGAAATGCGCATCAGCGATTGGACAAGTGCGGGGCGAAAGGCCGCCCCGCACTCAGCTGTTACGGGTTTGTGCGATCGAGGATCTTGGTGAAGTCGTCCTGTGCCTTCTTGATCGATTCATCGACGTCATCGCCGAAGATCGTGCCCTGGATCAGATTGAGGAACGGGCCGGTGCGGCTGACGAACAGCTCGTCGGACGAGAACGTGTAAGGCGTGCGGGCCTTCGCCAGGATGTCATAGGCTATGAGGTTACGCTGATCGAACTTCGCGTAGGCTTCCTTGGCGAGATCCGTACGCGACGGCATGCCGGATTCCTGCGTGATGTAGACCTGCTGCTCGGGCTCCATGTAGAACTTCACGAAGTCGAGGGCGACCTTCTTCTTCTCCTCGCTGAGGCCCTTGATGAGCGCCAGCGTATCGCCGCCGGCAAAGCTAGACGCACCGCCCTTCGGGCCGGGGATCGGAGCAACTGCGAACTTCACATCCGGATACTTGCTGGTGAGCAAGTTGACGATATAGGAGCCGGTCATGAGGATGCCGACCTTGCCCGATGCGAAGGCCTCGACGGCATTGTTGCCGTTGCCCGAGCGCGAGGTCGGGTGGATGGCGCCAGACTTCCACATGTCGCGGTAAGCCGCAACGGTATCACGCAATGCCGGTGTATCGACGGTCGCGGCGCGGCCGTCATCGCTCAGCACATCGGCGCCAGCGCCCCATAGATGTGGCAGGAAGTCGTAGATCAGCCAGCTGCCGGAATTGGCGACGAAATAGAAGCCGTAGGTTTCTTTGTCCAGCGCATGGATCTTCTTGGCGTCGGCAGCAATCTCTTCGAGCGAGGCCGGCGCCTTGTCCGAATCGAGACCGGCCTTCGTGAAGAGGTCGGTGTTGTAGGCAATGATCGAAGCGTCAGGCAATGCGGGCACGCCGTACACCTTGCCATCGTAGGTCGCCAGGCGAATATGCGAGGGGCTCAGTGCGGCGGCGTATGGAAGACCCTTTACGAAGTCGCTGATGTCTTCAAGGCTGTCGTTTGCGGCAAAGGTCGGGAGATAGATGAGGTCGAGGACTGCGCCGTCGGGCGCCGCGCCGCCGGCGATCGCTGCACCGAGCTTTGGCACCATCTGTTCAGCGGTGATCTGGGTTACGTTGACCTTGTCGGAATGGGCGGCGTTGTATTTTTCAGCAAGCCCTTGGAGCACTGCCCCCGATGACGTACGCACCCATAGCGTGATTTCTTCAGCGCTGGCGAGGCAAGTGCTCGCCAATAGTGCAACAGCTGCAATCGTAGTTTTTAGACCGTACATGCGGGTTCCCCTTCTCTTATGCGAGGCTCCAGGACCTCAAGACGAAGGCAACGTTAGATGAGAAAATATTCCATGTCGACATGACCGCGCCGCAAACCGAACGAGTTTTTGATAAAACCTTTTATCTCCTATATTTTCTCTGTTAAAAGGTTTTAGCAAGTAGGCTAGGAGTGAGCGAATTTGAACGATTCAGACCATAGGCGCCGGACAATTCGCGACGTGGCGAAAGCTGCGGGTGTCAGCATTTCGACCGCCTCGAACGCTTTGAACGGGACGGGGCGAACCAACGCCGAGACGCGTGAAAAGGTCAAACGGATTGCCGACGAACTTGGCTTTCGGCCGAATGCGCTCGCGCGTGGGTTGTTGACTAAGCGCAGCCATGCCATCGGGATGCTGACGAACGACACCTATGGTCGACTGACGCTCCCAATGGCGGCCGGCGTCTCAGAAATCCTCGTCGACCACGGAGTCTCGCTCTTCCTCTGCGCGACCAACAATGACCCGCGGCTCGCCAAGCTCCATCTCGATGCGTTGCTGGATCGCCAGGTCGACGGGATCATCTTCACCGCCACGCGGATCGATCTCGAGCCGCCGCCCGAACTCCTGAAACTCAGGATACCGGTTATCTACGCATTCGCGCAGGGACCTGCAGATAGATTGAGCTTCCATCCTGATGATGCCCAGGGTGCGCGCATTGCCGTGCAACATCTCCAGACCCTGGGCAGGTCACGCATCCTGCACATCACCGGCGTGCAGAACTACCTCGCCGCCCGGATCCGTGCGGATGCCTATAGGGAACTTGTGGGCTCATCCGGCCAAGTGATGTTCGGCGAGTGGTCCGAAGAATGGGGACACTCAGCAATTGATGCTGTCTATTCGCAATCAGGCCCAAAACCTGATGCAATCTTCTGTGGAAGCGACGAAATTGCGCGCGGCGTCATCGATGCGCTTCGCGACCGGGGTGTGTCGATCCCTGACGACGTCGCCGTCGTTGGGTTCGATAACTGGGAGGTCGTCTCGAAGCAAACACGACCACCGCTCACGACGATCGACATGGAACTCAAGGAAATCGGGCATCGTGCGGGCCTCGCGATCCTCGCGCTTTCGCGCCGCGAAAAGCTGGAGCCGGGCATCGTTCGGCTTCCTTGCAGCATCGCGGCACGAGGCTCCGCGTGACACATGAAAACGCCCGGTTGCCAAGCTTGCGGGCTAAATTAGATCCTGCGCGCTAAAGACCACCCGCGAACGCGCTTCGAGCCCCGAGGTCTATCACGGATTGTTCGCCATCGACCTTGGCTAATGCGGAAGCGGGCCTTTCGCCTAATTTTTCTTCGTGCCCAATTTTCACGCTTGACAGCGGGATTGCGGGTGTCATTGTAAAGCGGTTTAGTAAATCGCTTTACAAGCTTAGCTATCCTGTCAGGGAGACATGATGTCCAGCAAGCGTGCTACAAGCCTGAAGGATGTCGCCGATGCCGCTGGCGTATCGGTAGCGACGGTATCACGGCTTCTGAACGGTTCGCTTCAACTTCCCCCTGAAACCAAAGAGCGCATCGACAAGGCAATCCGGGAACTTCGCTACGAGCCGAACCCGCATGCGCGCCGTCTGAGCCGCGGCCGTTCGGAGACGATCGGTCTTGTGGTGCCGGATATTGCCAATCCGTTCTTCGCAACGCTTGTTGCTGCTGTAGAGCACGAGGCGGATAAGCGCGGCCTCGCCCTGTCGCTGCATGCGACGCTCAACCGCCCTGGCCGTGAGATCTCATATGTGACGGGGCTTGCGCGCAACCATGTTGATGGCCTCATCTTCGTTACCAACCATCCAGACGACGGCGAACTGGCAGCAGTGATCAACCAGGCTGGCAAGGTCGTCATCGTCGACGAAGACGTGCCGAATGCGATAGTGCCGAAACTCTTCGCCGATAACGAGGAGGGTGGCTATCTCGCGGGTCGGCATCTAGCAGACCATGGGCATAGGCACATCGTCTACATCGGCGGCCCACAGGAAATGATCAGCACACGCCGCCGCTTCCTCGGACTGGAACGCGCGCTTTTGGAGCGGGGAGAGCCGTTCCAGGTGACACGCTACGAGGGCAGCTTCACGGTGGAATTTGGCCGGCAGGCGGCGCGCCGTTTTATCGATGAGGGCAAGCAGGCGACGGGCATCTTTGCCAGTTCGGACGAAATAGCGATCGGCTTGATCGAAGTGCTGCTTGCCGAGGGCGTCTCGGTTCCCGGCGAGGTTTCGGTGATCGGGTTCGACGACGTCGGACCGCTACATCTTTTTGCACCGCCGCTGACCGCCATACGCCAGCCCGTCCGGGCGCTTGGCGAACGCGCCTTGGCGCTGCTTCTCGAAACAAACTGGCAGGAGCCCGAGACCTTGCGCTCCGAGGAACTGCTGCCGGTCGAAATCGTCGTGCGGAACTCCGTTGCACCGCCGTCGAAACAATAAAAAAGCAACGAAGATGAACCTAACCAGAGGAACAAGACATGACTATTCTGACACGCAGGACGTTTACGACTGCACTCGCGACCACGGTCTTTGCGGGTATCTCGTTCGGGAGTGCCTTCGCCGCTGAAAAGACCTTCGCGCTTGTGCAGATCAACCAGCAGGCGCTGTTCTTCAACCAGATGAACGAAGGCGCGCAAAAGGCGGCCGACGCGGCCGGCGCCAAGCTGGTGATCTTCAACGCCAACAACGACCCGGCCGCGCAAAACAGCGCCATCGAAACCTATATCCAGCAGAAGGTCGACGGCCTCGCGGTCGTTGCCATCGACGTTAATGGCATCATGCCGGCCGTGCAGCAGGCCGCCGCCGCGGGCATTCCCGTTGTCGCCATCGATGCGATTCTCCCGGAGGGCCCGCAGAAGGCGCAGATCGGCGTCGACAATGCCAAGGCCGGTGCCGACATGGGCAAGTTCTTCCTCGACTATGTGAAAAGTAACATGGGCGGCAAGGTGAAGTATGGCGTTGTCGGCGCACTGAACTCCTTCATCCAGAATGTCCGCCAGGAAGGCTTCGAAAAGACCGTCAAAAGTGTCGAAGGCGTCACCACCGCCGGCGTCGTCGATGGACAGAACATCCAGGACAACGCGCTGGCCGCCGCTGAAAACCTTATCACCGGCAACCCCGACATGAACGCAGTTTACGCCACCGGCGAGCCAGCGCTGATGGGCGCCATCGCCGCTGTCGAAAGCCAGGGCAAGCAGTCTGATGTCAAGATCTTCGGGTGGGATCTGACCGCCCAGGCAATCGCCGGCATCGACGCGGGCTACGTCACCGCCGTGATCCAGCAGGATCCCTCCGCCATGGGTGCGGCGGCCGTCGATGCCCTGAAGAAGATCTCGGACGGCGGCAGCGTCGAGAAGACGATCTCGGTGCCGATCACTATCGTCACCAAGGAGAATGTCGAACCTTACCGGGCCGTTTTCAAATGATCTCTGACAGACAGCACCCAACCGCTGTCGCAGGATCCGGGGGCGGAGAAATCCTCCCCCGGCAGTCCGGCGAAGGCGGCAATCGCCAGCCCCGCATTTCCCTGAAGGGCATCCGCAAGAACTTCGGCTCGCATCAGGCGCTGCGCGGCGTCGATCTCGACATTTATCCCGGCGAATGCCTGGGATTGGTCGGCGATAACGCAGCCGGCAAGTCGACGCTGACCAAGGTCATCTCCGGTACCTATATCCCCGACGACGGCACGATCGCCGTCGACGGACAGGAGGTTCGCTTCAGCGGACCGGCCGACGCCCGCGATAGGAATATCGAAATGGTGTTTCAGGACCTCAGCCTGTGCGACCATGTCGATGTGGTCGGCAATCTGTTTCTGGGCCGCGAACTGACCAAGGGACCGTTCCTCGACCGCGCGCGCATGCTGACCGAGGCCCGCGCCATGCTGGATGCGCTCGAGATCCGCATCCCACGACTTGGTGCTAAGGTGGAGAAACTGTCAGGCGGTCAGCGGCAGGCGATCGCTATCGCGCGCGCCGCCTCCTTCAATCCGAAGGTGCTGATCATGGACGAGCCGACATCGGCTCTTGCCGTCGCGGAAGTCGAGGCCGTGCTCAACCTGATCAACCGCGTCAAGGCCAAAGGGGTGTCGGTCATCCTGATCACCCACCGTCTGCAGGATCTCTTCCGCGTCTGCGACCGTATCGCCGTCATGTACGAAGGCACCAAGGTCGCCGAACGCGATATCGCCAAGACCGACTTGCAGGATCTTGTGCAGCTCATCGTCGGAGGGCAGAAGCATTGAGCGCCTATACCGAACGCGCGGCCGGATCGCCGGTCGCGGACTTCCTTTCCGAACACGCGCAGGTGCTGTCGATCACCGCGTTCTTCCTCGCTTGCCTCGTCTTCTTCTCCGCCACCACGGACACGTTCCTGACGCTCGGCAATATCCTCAACGTCGTGCGCCAGGCGGCTCCCATCCTGGTTGTCGCGGTTGCGATGACGCTTGTCATCATCACCGGCGGCATCGATCTATCCGTCGGTTCGCAAGTGGCGCTGGTCAATGCGGTGGCGGCAATCATCATGGCCATGGGCTATCCATGGCCGACTGTAGTGATCGGCATGATCGCCTTTGGCGCGCTGATGGGCATCGCCCAGGGCTGGTTCATTGCCTATCAGGGCATCCCGGCCTTCATCGTCACGCTCGCGGGCCTCTCCATTCTGCGAGGTTTCGCGCTGTGGCTGACGCAGGGATATTCGATCCCGATCAAGGATGCGCCCGGCTTCTTCTGGCTCGGCCGGGGCGAGTTCCTCGGGCTTCCGGTTCCGGCGCTGATAGCCGTGCTTGTAACCGTGGTCGGCTACGTTGTGATCGCCTACACGAAATACGGCCGGCAGGTCGTCGCGGTCGGCTCCAATCTCGAGGCCGCACGCCGCGTCGGCATGCCGGCGAAATGGATCGTCGCCTCGGTCTACATGGTGTCAGGGATTGCCTGCGCATTGGCCGGACTTCTGATCGCCGCCCGTCTCGGCTCCGGCTCGTCCAACGCAGCCGTCGGTTTCGAACTGCAGGTCATCGCGGCCGTGGTGCTCGGTGGCACATCGCTGATGGGCGGACGCGGCAGCATTCTCGGCACGGTGCTCGGGACACTCACCATCGCCGTCATCGGCAACGGGCTGATCCTGATGCACATCTCGCCCTTCTTCACGCAGATCGTGACGGGCGCCATCATCCTCGTGGCAATCTGGCTCAACACCAAGATCTTTACCACTAACTTCCGCTTCGGCGGAAAGAAGAAGTGAGGTCGGCATGAGCGAACTTTCAGAAGCCCATGTGCGCTCGGGCAAGGTGATGACGGTAGCGGGGGCAATCCCTGCTTCCGCTCTCGGCATCACGCTGATGCACGAGCATATCCTCAACGACTGCCGCTGCTGGTGGCATGCACCGAAGACGCCGGAGCGCCAGTACCTCTCCGAGAGCTTCGTCTGCATGGAGATCCTGAGCGAGCTGCGCCAGGATCCCTTCGTCAACAAGCACAACATCACGCTGGATGATGAGCCGCTGGCCATCACCGAGCTCAAGGATTTCGCCGCACATGGCGGCCACACCGTTGTCGAGCCGACCTGCCAGGGCATCGGTCGAGATCCCCGGGCACTGAAGCGGATATCGCAGGCTTCCGGGCTCAATATTATCATGGGCGCCGGCTACTATCTCGGCTCGTCGCATCCGGCAAAGGTCGCCGGCATGACGATCGACCAGATCGCCGACGAGATCGTTCAGGAAGCAACCGCCGGCGTAGATGGCACCGACATCAAGGTCGGATTGATCGGCGAGATCGGGGTGTCCTCGGATTTCACTGATCAGGAAGAGAAGTCACTGAGGGCAGCGGCGCGGGCGCAGGCGCGCACCGGTCTTCCGCTGATGGTGCATCTGCCCGGCTGGTTCCGGCTCGGCCACAAGGTGCTTGATATCGCCGCGGTGGAGGGAGCGGAGCTTCGCCACACCGTGCTCTGCCACATGAACCCGTCGCATGACGACCTTGCCTATCAGGGCGAGCTCGCCTCGCGCGGCGCCTTCCTGGAATACGACATGATCGGCATGGATTTCTTCTACGCCGACCAGCAGGTGCAGTGCCCGAGCGACGAGGAGGCGGCGCGCGCCATCGTCAAGCTGGTGGAGCAGGGGCATATCGATCGCATCCTCCTTTCCCACGACGTCTTCCTGAAGATGATGCTGACGCGCTACGGAGGCAATGGCTATGCCTACATTCTCAAGCACTTCTTGCCGCGGCTGAAGCGCCACGGGCTGACCGATCAACAGCTCGATATTCTCATGTGCGACAATCCGAGATCGGTATTCGAGGCCAAGGCCTGACCGCAGAACGTTTATAGAAATGGAAAGACCATGACAAAAAAAGTCCTCCTCGTCGGCGAGAGCTGGGTCAGCTCCGCCACCCATTACAAAGGCTTCGACCAGTTCGGAAGCGTCACCTTCCATCTCGGCGCCGAGCCGCTGGTAAAGGCGCTCGAAGGCAGTGAGTACGAGCTGACCTACATGCCGGCCCATGAGGCAGTTGAAAAATTCCCCTTCGATATGGCGGGGCTCGACGTCTATGACGTGATCATCCTGTCGGATATCGGCGCGAACTCGCTGCTGCTGCCGCCCGCTGTCTGGCTGCATTCGAAGACGGTGCCGAACCGGTTGAAGCTCATCAAGGCCTGGGTGGAAAAGGGCGGCGGCCTGTTGATGGTCGGCGGCTATTTCTCCTTCCAAGGCATCGACGGCAAGGCGCGTTGGCGCCGCACGCCGGTCGAGGATGTGCTCCCCGTCACCTGCCTGCCATATGACGACCGCGTCGAGATTCCAGAAGGCACGGGAGCTGTCATCACCAAGGCGGACCACCCGACGGTTGCCGGCATGGGCGGTGAATGGCCGCTGCTGCTCGGCGTCAACGAGGTGGAGGTGCGCGACCGCGCCGACGTCGAAGTCGTCGCCCGCCTGCCGGATGATCAGGGCAGCCATCCGCTGCTCGTCACCGGAACGTTCGGAAAGGGGCGCAGCGCGGCGTGGACATCCGATATCGGCCCGCACTGGCTGTCGCCCGCCTTCTGCGAATGGGAAGGCTACGGCCGCCTGTGGAAGAATATCCTCGGCTGGCTGAGCGACAAGCGCTGAGGCGTCGATGGTCCTTGGCGCGCTTCAGCGCGCCAGGATCGCCTGCAGCTCCTCGGTGGTCGGGAAGGCCGAGCGTGTACCGCGACGGCTGACTGTCAGGGCGGAGGCGGAGGCGGCGTGGCCGATGGCGCGGGGGTCGAGCTCGACGCCGCGCAACGCGGCGGAAGCCAGCGCCACCGCCATGAAGGTGTCACCGGCGCCTGTTGTGTCGATCGCCTTGGTGGACACGGCCGGAATGGTGGCGATAGCGGCCCCACGGCTTGCCAGCAGGGCGCCGTCGCCGCCGAGCGTCAGAACGACGTGGCGCACGCCCGATTGCAGCAGCTTTTCGGTCGCGGCCGTGTCGGATGAACCGGTGAGGCTCTCCGCCTCGCCTCGGTTCAGGAATGCGATGTCGACCAGCGGCCAGAAGTTTCCGAAATAGGGCCTGAGGGGCGAGGGGTTGAAGGCGGTAACGAGGTCGCGGCGGCGGGCTTCCTGGAGCAGGCCAAGCGTGGTTGCCGCGCTGAGATTGCCCTGCAGGACCATGAGGTCGCCTGACACGGCGGTGTCGAGCGCGGCGATGGCCTCTCCCGGCGTCAGCGATCCGGCTGAATCGGTGGTGGTGACGATGGCGTTTTCGCCATCAGGCGTGGTGAAGATGATGGAGAAGTCGCTGGAACGGCCGGCAAGCGCAATCAGCTTGGCCTCGACCGGTTCCGGCGCCAGTTGATCGCGAATGGTCTGGGCGCGGAAATCCTCGCCCACGGCCGCAACGAGGGTGGTGGGGAGGCCTGTGCGGGCCATGACCACGGCCTGGTTCGCACCCTTGCCGCCAAGGTCGCGCGTTTCTTCGCGGCCAAGGATCGAAGCCCCGGCTTCCGGCATGGTCGACACGGATATGGTTTCGTCGACGGCGACGTTACCGATGACATGAGCACGAACATTGGCAGGCATGGCTGGCCTTCGAAAGGAAATGAAAATGCAGACGATTTCGGATAACAATTCAAGCGCCATAAGGGAAATATTCGGCACTGACAAGGCGCTGATCGGGATGATCCATTGCTCGCCCTTTCCCGGCGCCCCGCGCTACCGCGGCGCGACTGTCGATGCGATCTACGATGTCGCGATGCGCGATGCCGAGGCACTGATCGAGGGCGGCCTGCATGGCCTGATCATCGAAAACCACGGCGATATTCCCTTCTCGAAGCCCGAGGATATCGGCCCCGAGACATCCGCCTTCATGTCCGTCGTCACCGACCGGATCAGACGGGCGACCGGCATCCCGATGGGCATCAACGTGCTTGCAAACGCCCCAATCCCGGCCTTCGCCATCGCCATGGCCGGCGGCGCCAGGTTTATCCGTGTAAACCAGTGGGCCAACGCCTATGTCGCCAACGAGGGCTTTATGGAAGGTCGCGCGGCCGAAGCGATGCGCTACCGCTCGGCTCTGCGTGCCGAGCACATCAAGGTCTTCGCCGACAGCCATGTGAAGCATGGCGCGCACGCGATCACCGCCGACCGGACGATCGAAGAACTGACCCGCGATCTCGCCTTCTTCGACGCTGATGTGGTGATTGCCACCGGCCAGCGCACCGGCAATTCGGCGACCGTGGAGGAGATCGAGACGATCGGCGCCGCGACCCATCTGCCGCTGCTCGTCGGCTCTGGCGTTACGAAGGAAAATATCGTCGAGATCCTGAAGCGGACGAACGGCGTCATCGTCGCGTCCTCGCTCAAGGAAGGCGGCGTCTGGTGGAATCCTGTGGAGCTCTCCCGCGTCAAGGCCTTCGTCGAAGCCGCGCGTCCCGGTCTGGAAGGCTGATATGAGCGAGACACTGTCCGAGCAGATCCTGCGTGAAAATGCCGCCGTCTTCGATGCGATGGTAACCCATCGTTTCGTCAAGGACATCGAGGCAAACCGGCTCTCGAAGGAAGTCTTCGAACGCTACCTCGTTTTCGAGGGCGCCTTCGTCGATACCGCCATCTCGATCTTTGCCTTTGCAGCCGCCAAGGCAGAGACGATCGCCCAGAAGCGCTGGCTGATCGGCGTTCTCGATGCGCTGGCCAACCAGCAGATCGCCTATTTCGAAAAGACCTTCGCCGAGCGCGGTATTGATCCCGCGGCCTACAACACGGCGGTCCCCGAAGTGGCGGCGTTCCGCCACGACATGCTGGCGATCTCTCGGGATGGTGGCTACCTCGACACGGTCGCCGCCATGTTTGCCGCCGAGTGGATGTACTGGACCTGGTCGAAGAAGGCCACCCGTTACGAGGTGAGCGATCCGCTACTCAAGGAGTGGGTGGACCTGCACGCGCATGAGGACTTCGCGGCCCAGGCGATGTGGCTGAAGGCAGAGCTCGATGACGCCGGCGAGGGCATGAGCCTGGAGGAACGTTCCCGGCTCAGCGGCATCTTCGGCCGCGCGCAGGCGCTGGAGATCGCCTTCCACGACGCTCCTTATCTCTGAGGTGAAACCATGCTCGATATAGACGGCGATCGTCTCAACGCCCGGCTCGAAACCTTCGCCGCCATCGGCGGCACGGCGAAGGGCGGCGTCAATCGCCAGGCGCTGACAGAAGGCGACCGCCGGGCGCGGCGGCTTCTGGCCGAGCTTGCCTGGGCGAGGGGATTCCTCGTCTTTCAGGACCCGATGGCCAACCTCTTCATCCGACGCAAGGGCCGGGACGATACGCTCGCGCCGGTGATCATCGGCAGTCATCTCGACAGCCAGCCGGCCGGCGGCCGGTTCGACGGCGCGCTTGGCACCCTCTCTGCTTTCGAGGTGCTGGAGAGCCTGGAGGACGCGGGGATCGAGACGGAGCGTCCCGTTGTCGTCGTCTCCTGGACCAACGAGGAGGGGTGTCGCTTTGCGCCGGGATGCATGGGATCCATGGCCTTTTCGGCGGGTGAGATTCCAGCCGCCTGGCAGGGCAAGATCGCCACCGATGGCGCAGGCTTTGCCGAGGAACTGGCGCTGACGATTGCGAGCCTGCCGGAGGCCGAGATGCTGCCGCTCGGCTTTCCGGTTCACGCCTATATCGAAGTCCATATCGAGCAGGGGCCCTCTCTCGAGGCGAACGACATTCCGGTTGGCGTGGTGAAGGGTATCCAGGGCACGCGTTGGCTTGATGTGTCGGTTACGGGGCAGACGGCCCATGCCGGCACGACGGGACTGTCGTACCGCCGTGACCCACTGCGCGCGCTGACCGCCGCGCTGTCGGGCCTCTACGAGGCGGTGATGCCAGCCGATCCGGACGCGCGGTTTACGGTTGGGCGGATTTCAGCCGAGCCTGGCTCGGTCAATGCGATCCCGGACAAGGTCCACTGCACAGTCGATATGCGTCATCCAGAGCCATCGCGGCTGGATGATATCGAACGGCTCGTGACATCGCGCATAGCGGAGGAAGCGAAGCGGCAGGGATGCACGACTGAGATCGCCCGATCGTTCGATATGGCGCCCTGCGTCTTTTCCGACGCATTGCAGCGGGTAATCGAGCAGGCAGCAGCTGCGCGCGGGGTCAAAAGCGCGGTAATGCTATCAGGGGCCTTTCACGATGCGCTGTTCGTTAATCGCGTTGCGCCGGCAGCGATGATCTTCGTTCCGTGCCGCGATGGGCTCAGTCACAACGAGGCCGAGTATGTCGAGCCTGCACATGCCGTCATCGGCTGTGATGTGCTGGCACAGGCGACGCTTGCAATTGCCTGCGAGGGCGAAAATCGGCGCTCATGAGTTTGGATTGAAATATTTTCAATTCGGCCAATTTGAAGGATTACTTCCAAGGATTGATCGACAATCCGAGTTTGCCGCATAAAGTTAGACAAACTTTGGAATGCCGTTTCTTTGTAGTTCGCGAAACGAGCCCATACGCTTGAAGCGCTTCAATTGGCAGGCGCGCGATGGGCGACGCCCGGAGCGAGGTGAAGCAACGTCATATGAAAATTGCACGAGACCGATCCTGCATATGACAAGGGTGTCGCCGACGCTCTCGCAAAACTTGGATCGCTCTAGCGAACGAAATTCGGGGCAGCCTCGGCTGTCTCGTCCTGCCTGTCGTAATGCAGTGAGCCGTCACGGCGGAGCTGTGATGCGTAACGAAATCCAAACTGACATGATCGGCCGCCGCGTGGCCTGATCTTCGCTCCTCTTGGCCATATCTGGGCGCTGGTCGGAGGCAAGGCCGAGGGGATGTCACCAGCGGCGTAATCCTGTCGCATATATCTGTCGGGAAACCGTGACTCTTGCAAGCGAGTTTTGCGACAGAATTCCCTGATTTTCCAGGGCCGACAATCTTGTCGAGAAACTCAGGATTTCTGCGACATGTCAGAAAATTGCCCGATTACTTTGCCGTCCACAAATGCCTGGTATTCCCCGCTCTCCCTTTGGAGATCCGCATGAGTTCCCGTCCAATAGCGGTGATTTGGTCCGAGGAACAAAACTTCGCTTTCAGCGTCCACTATGGAGAGATCATGAGTGACAAAAACCGTGGTGCATGTCTGCTGCAACTCCGCGATTGCATCTAAAACACCCTTCCGATTTATTTCATCCAGTGCTGCCGTAGGCTCATCAAGAATAAGCAGCAGGGGTTTGGCAAGAAGTGCACGCGCGAGCGATACCCGCTGCTTTTCTCCGCCCGACAAACGGCTGCCGCGCTCGCCGACGGTTGGCTCTCCCAATTCTTGGTGACGTTGCACCACGTCATGCAGGCCAAGCCTTAGAATGACCTTTTCTATTTCCTCCTGAGGCGCCTCTACGCCAAATGCAATATTTTCAGATATCGACCAATCGAATAGAAGGCAGTCCTGCTGCACGACGCTGATACTCGACCTAAAACCACCCGCATTTCCTTCAGTGACCAACGCGCCATCGATGAGGTATTTGCCACGATCAGCCATGGACAGGCACGAGATCACCTTCAACAAAGATGATTTTCCAACGCCCGATGGGCCGACTATGAACAGCTTCCCCCTAGCCGGCACCATAAGGGAAAGGTCGGCCAATAAGTCCCGTTCATTCATCGAGATCGCTATATCAGACAGTTCCAGGGTCATCGGCAATCGATCACAGCCAACAGGCTGCGTCAGCATTTCAGGTACAGGCGTCGAGAGAAGCTCCATAAGCAATCTGGCTTCTCCCAAGGAGGAGTTCACCTCCCGATAAACCCTTGCAAAGGTTTCGACTGGCTGCAGCAGCCGGATAATGTAAGTGTTCAGCAGTACTAAATTGCCGATGGTCATCGTCCCATCGGCAACATCCGAGGCCCCACGCCAGAGTACACCCGTCACGACAGCGCCGAACACAAGCGCCTGGAGAACGCCAAAAAAAGCTCTCTGTTGGAATGTCAAAGCCCACGCTTGATCGTTGACTTTGAGCTTGCGGTTTAAACGCTCAGCGAATTCATTGACCCTGTTGGCCTGCTGAACAAGTTCTGCATTAGCGACGCCATCAAGACCGAAATTCCAAGCGTCGATCCCGGTCTCCATCGCACTTTCAGTGGATCTTCTGATTTTGGCTGCCGATACGTTGGCGATGATCGCGTACAGGAGCAGCGCGGAAAATAGTAGCAACGCGATCCATACGTCGATCATGAAGGCTATAACCGACGCCGCAATGATCAGCTCAATAAATGTAGGTATCAGGAAGAAGGTCAGATTTGACGTGATTTCGCGGACCGCATCGAGGCCACGCTCTACGGTTCGGCCAATCTCGTAAGTCGTATATTCCTTCAGCTTACGATACGGCAGGGAAAGAGCATGTTCGAATACATGCCTCGTTAGGTGTCTTTGAAGACGCAGGTTCATTGGTCCGAATGTAAGCCATTGGGCCTGCTCTAGAGCCCCGACAACTGTCAGGCCAATTCCGAAAGCGATTATATAGCGAGTACCTACATTGACACTCGCACCTCCCTCGGCCAGCGCATCAATACCTAGGGAGAAGAATATTGGAAACAACGCTGAACCAATTGCGGTGAGCGTTATAGTGCATAATACCAACAGAAACAGAGCGCGCTGTTTGCTGTTATTCAGAAGCATATTGCTTATTACCAAAAATGCGTTTTGCGAGTTACCCATGAATATCGCTCCATTGCACAATATTACCGAGCAATAGCTGAGAATATTATTCTTCGATATTGCCATTGAATACATACTATCACTATTTTTATGCTTGACTAAGGTGAATATAGGAATAATTTTGCTTTTGCAGCATTTCGCTGCACCTTCAACCCGCAAATAGGAGGTATGTGATGACTACGCAGATTCTGAATCCGCCGCAGTTTGGAACCGAAATCGAGTTCGTCGATGGTGGCGATGCTAAGGTTCAAACCGCTGCAACGTGCGCCCGGTGCGACAGCAGCAGCCGCTGCGGCGCTTCCGGCAAGTCTTCCGGCTCGGCAAACTCGGTTTCGACTTAAAGAGCAACGGCGGCCCCACATCGGGGCCGCCACTTTCACAAGGAGGGTTGCAAGATGCTTTCGGTTTCCCCGTTCGTAATCAGTTCCGCGCCGACAGATGGCGCATGGCAGCTTTTCACGCCGGTAGGCGCAGCGCGCGTTACCGACGCAAATCTTGTGGCTGCTCTTGGCGAAATTAAACGGCTTCAATCTCGCGTTCACGAACGGGAAATTGAAAAAATTTTAGAGAGCCAGACGCTCCCAGTCACGGCCGCTCGGCAGTTCCTAGAGCGCCTGAGAGTGCTCCGAAAAGTCGAAGATATGAAAACCGTAATGGTTTTTTCTCCGTCCCGAAAACTCGCCGATGACGTTGCGCAGTTGATACTCGATCGTGACGCTGTGTCATGCCGCTCTTCTGCAAACATTGCAGATATCGAGGGCGCCGATCTTATCCTGGCTATTCAAGATCGTTACGAGCCTGAGCTCGCCAGGAAAATATACGCTGCGTGCAAATCGAGAAAAGAATCGATCTTGCTTCATTCATATTTTGTTTTCCGACATTTCATCGTCGATGGATTCTATTCGCCGGCGATCGACCTACCCGATCATTTCAGCGGTATCCATAATCTCGCTGGCCTTGATCGATCTTCAAAATTTAAGCCTTCTAGTTGGGCAGACTATTTCTTTTCTGATCCCTATGCGATCGAAACGCTAGCGGTACCAACATTTCCCGCCTCGCAAATCGAGACCGCAACCGCACTCCACCTTGCTTACATGCGGCTTCGCCCACTCATCGCAGATGGTGTTTCTCCGCTCTTCCCTGATGACCTCAGCACCGTGATCGAATTGAATCTCGACACTGGCCGCATTGAACGACACAGGGGCGTCCATTCAAATTTCAGTTCATCACCACGTGATATTTAGGGAGAGACCGTAGATGCGACACGCAAAAATATCGTCGGTCAACCAAATCGCACACGCAAGCCAGTTTGTTGACCCAGAAGTTGAAAGCGAAATCCGCACTTTTCACCAGCACTGTATCTCCGTTGCCGGCTCCCCACTGGAAAGCGCTCTGAGCCAGCCATATCTGTCGGTCGAAGACCTAAAGCGGGCGGAGGCCTTCGAAACAAGGTTTTCCCATATCACTCGAACGATTTCACTCGGGAAAAATATCCCTGAATCGATCTGGCGACTACCGTCCCTTGAAAAGGGTGGAACAAGGTCTGTCGACTTCCAGACTATTTGCCAAATCTTCTCACAAGCTCTTGGCGCTGACCAGGCCCGACGGCGGCCTTATCCCTCTGGCGGCGCCCTCTACAGTGTTGAAACAGTCGTTATCCTGGGGAACGTCTCAGGACGAGACGCAGACTTTGATGTTTTGCATTACCTGCCGGTAAGCAACGCTTTCGAGGTGCTTCAAGGAGAATATGATAGCGCCTCATATAATGACATCTATAAGATCGATCGCGCTGCGTTCTACGTAGTGTACCTCATCAGCCTTAAAAAGGCGATATTCAAGTATCGCTCTCGCGGTTATCGGCTCGCACTGATGGAAGTCGGATCGATGTACCAACAGATGCTTCAAATTGCCCAACAGCAAGAAATTCGGTCCCGCGTTCTATCTGGCTTTTCTGAGTACGCTCTGGCGAAGAGATGCGGGCTGGATAGCCGCATTCTGTTGCCGGGAATCATTCAGGCTTTTGCCTATCCGGAGGACGACTAATGCACCATTCATATCGCAGTTTCGCCTCCAGCACACCGAGATATCGGCTAACACCAGCATATCCGGCTTGCATCTGTGAACCTACTGTCTTCTCAGCAGATGACACCAACGATCTCAACGGTCACGGGTTTGGTTTTGGCCCAGGCGTGGCGGTCAAAGCCATGGGAGAATATTTTGAACGCTATACGGCGTTCCGAGCTGTAACCTCTACACAATCAGGTGCCATTGCAGACATGCGACTTAACGTCGATGAACAGGCCGCATTGGCGTTTGCGCTCCAGCAAACCTGCCACGATGATGTTCGCGACGACGTGCACGGCACGAACTTCCGTCTTGTAGACGTTAGCCGCTTGGGCTCCGATAGCAAAGCTCTCTACCCGGCAGTTCTTCTGTCATTGCACAGTTTTGACGCACAGCGCGACGCTCTATTCGCACCGATACGTGATACGTCCGGTTCGGCAATACATCGCAATGAACTCGACGCGTTTCGGGGCGCGCTGTTGGAGTTCGTTGAAAGGCAGTGCACAACGGCTATGTGGGTTTCCCGACGCTGCAACGCTATCGAGGGGAACAGTCTGAGGGGCAGCCTCACAGATGGGAAAGCCCAGAAAATTCACGATCAAATGTCTTCCAATGGCAGCCTGAGATTAATCGACATTTCTTTCCTGGCGGGGGTCAGCGTTAAGTTTTGCGAGTATCGCTCGAACGATGCAGATGCATTGGTCAATTTCTCCTGCGGCTGCTCTGCCGATCTCATTCCCGAAATGGCAACAACGAAGGCTTTTACAGAAGCTTGGCAAACGTCTCTATTGCTTCCTCAAATGGAATTCTTCAACAGTCGAGACTACGGCAGCACGTCTCTCAAAGAAAATTTCCAAGCTGCGAACAAAGCAGGATTTGAGCTTGGCGTCGAAGTCGCTCCACTGGAGATAGGAACGAGCATGCCAGACAGGAATATCGAGAGGCTCAAAGAAAATATTCTATCTGTCTCCAGCAACATCTATGTATACTCTCGCGCTATCAACCTGCCTGGAACCCAGCTACACTTTTGCCGAATCGTATCGCCGGATTTCTTTATCCATATGAACCCGGGCGATCATAATAATAATGATAACAAGTGGATAAGCCTGTTTTGTACAGATGAAATGAAGCGTTTGGAGGCAATGCCTTTTTCATGAGGTTAAAGCGAGATTTCCCGCTTTAACCTCTTTGAAGCCTACTCTTCCTGCTTGTTTGACCGCCTTGATACGTTGACGCCCAAACCGATACCCTTGGCAATTGATGAGCGCCGAGCGGCATAAGAGGGGGCAACCATCGGGTATTCGGGCGGAAGACCCCACTTAATTCGATATTCGTCAGGGTTTAGATTGTACTGAGTTTTCAAATGCCGTTTCAATGAGCGGAACTTCCGGCCGTCTTCCAAGCAAATTAAGTGATCCTTTTCTATCGATTGTTCGATAGGCACAGCTGGGCGCTGATGCGAGGCGAACGAAGGCCTTGTTTCCGGTACACCTTCAGGAACCTTATGCCCCTGTCCTAACGCGGCTTGAACGCTTGCGATAAGTGAAGGCAAGTCCTGCACGGGAACATCGTGTCTGCTTACGTAGGCGGTAACGATGTTTGCCGCTAGTTCCGTTATGTTATCAGATGAAGAATCTTTAGATTTAGAATACATGGAACAACCTACCTCTTTTCGAGGATAGATCACATGCGTGGTGCTCAGATGGCTGAGGTATCCCTCGCCTCATCTGAGCCAGCAGTTATCTACGCCAGCGAAATTTACCTGCTGACTCCAAAGCAAATGTCCCACTAAAGAGATATTCGCATAGAGAACAAAACGACAGTCAGAAAGTCGCTTTTGCAGATTTAGATAAGGTTGGATCTCAAGATGGTATCCTCGCTCATTTTGCCTGTTTCCTCACAGGTATCAAAAAATTATAATCGGTCAAGTTAGATAAAGTTATCGGACGCAACAAATACGTGTGGGTTTGATAGGTTCCAGCTGTGCAATCCCGTCCGAGATGGAGCTCGAGTCGGGTTTCGAGGCGGTGAAGGCGACATTCGATGCGTCGCTGCTCGACACCTTTGCCGCGGTGCTCGGCATCATTCCGAATTTCGAGGCGGCGTGCACAAAAATGTCATTGCGACCCCACCGGCAATCGAGGAACCACTCCGTGCAGCGAACGTTTATGATTGCCAACAATGGAGGCTTTCATGGACACGGAGCACGTGAGACGCCGGGCGTTCGAGAAGCGGGAGCCGGAGGGTCGTCCGGAAGGCCAGGATCGACGTTGGTATGAGGCTGAGCGCGAACTGGCCGAAGACGACGACTTGCCCCAGACGTCTTCGCCTTCGCATCACAGCGCGACAACGATACCTGGAGACGAAAAGGCGAGTTCAGATGCCATTTCGTCAGAAGGCGGGCCTGGTTCGTTCAAGCCGGGTGAACTGGCCTCCGAGAATAAGTAACTAAGGAACAGCCTGTGCTGCAGAAGCCGGAACCTGATTTTCGAACGATGTCCGAAGCTGTACAGGCCTGGCATCGCCATTATGGCATTATCCCCAATGAGCAGTCGACAAGCGTACTCTGCCTGGCCGCGATAGAACTATACAACGAGGGTTACCGGTCCTTGGACGAGATTGCCGCAATGCTGATATCCACTTATGTTGGCCAAGAGGCCACCAGGGTAAACGCGCCGACGTCGGCTGCTGTTCATTGAGGCTGGTCGGTTCCATTCAGCGACGCCCGCCGGGATCCCGTCGTAGTCGATGATATAACAACCAAAAACCGCGCCGCCCTAACATCAGCGCAGCAGCCTTCGCTCCAGAAACGCCTGCATGTCACGGCGTCCGTCCACGACGCAGTAGACAACGACATCAGTGGCCTGCGATAGATCATGCGTCACGGCTTATGGTGCAGTTCCCGATATTCGGAGATTCCGATACCCGCCAACTCCTTCGGTACATTTCCGCCGGCGGGGAGTGCTTCAAGCTCGGCGCAGGTGCTTTCAATTTCCGTCAGGATGCGCTCTGCCGCCTCGGTCCCATAGCGGCTAGCGATGATGCGATAGAGCTCCTCGATGTCGCGTTCCGCTTCCTCAGCAAAACGACACGATATGGCATCAGGATTGGCTGTCGGCTAGACGCTTGCGGATGCGCGAAAAGGCGTACGCAACGGGGCGCACTTTGCCTTCCTCCACTTGCCGGTTGGTGAGCGCCAGTACCTTCAGGAGCGCCACCGTCTCTTGTGTTTCTTCGTATTGGCCGACGTCCTGAAGAATGGCTTTCGCCTCTCCATGAAGCGTAATGACGACCGGCTGCGTATTGTCCTTTAGCGTCCGGATAATCTCGGGCGCATGCGCCTTGAGATAACTGATTGGCTTGACCCGCTCTGAAAGCTTCATGCACTTACTCCCTATTGACCAGAATATAGATCATTAAGTGGTCAATGGAAAAGCAGCCTTTCAAATGCCAGCTGACACATCCGCAGGGCGACGAGTGGAACTATTTTCACGCACGACCAGGCGCGCGCGGGCCTATCGCTGGGGCGAAGATGGCCTTGGCGGCATCTCGGAAGACGGCCAGCGGCTCGGCCAGATTGTTGGCAAGGCTTGCGTATCGTTCCTCCGCCTGCCGGCTGAGTTCATATCATGCTGTCTGGGAAGAATGCATCGGTCGCCGTTTGGGGAGAAGGTACGCGCTACTCCCCTTTCTATCCTTTGGACCAAGTGGCGAAACGAGAAAGCGCAGAATGCGCCAGCGGTTCGATTCCCATCAATTGTAAAAATGCTGAGGGAGTGCATCGCTTCAATACTAGTTGGGCATTTGCGCGGATAGAAAAACCGGCGCACCAACCTTCTGCGCTGCGGCCGCTAGGCGCTTGTCTCGCGTCCACAAGCTGGTTCTTCGGTCAAGGAGTGTTGAAGTCAGCAGATGCGCATCAGTGTAGCCAATCCCCATACAGAATATTGAGTGGCGCTCAATGACAGTCATTACCTCTGCATGAGTTGCGATCACGGCTTCCCGTTGAGCCGAGAGAAACGCGATAACGGCATCTCGTTCTCGCAGACTGCCTAGAGCCAATTCGCCAACGACAAAAGGGTGGCAGAGCAGACGGTCATCCTCGATGATTTTTTTCAGGTCGGCGTCTCCATACCGAAAATGGTCGATCCAGATTGAGGTATCTACAAGGATCACTTGGCCACTTCGCTCCGGCGACGAGGGGCAGCCTCGGCGTTCGGCATAGAGCCGCCAAGAGCGATCAACCGCTTGCCAGATTCAACGCGCACAAGCGTCTCCAGCGCCAGACGGACAAGAGCCGCCGTTTCCTTCGTGCCTGTCAGCGATTTGGCTCGCTCCAGGAGGTTGTCGTCAAGATTTATGGTGGATCGCATTTCCATCTCCCGCGCCTTATTGAATACATAGCACCATTTGGTGCTAAAATCGATGCCTAATAGCGACGTGGTGTTCTGATCCATGGGGGCGCGAGTTCGATTCCGCTCAAGACCAGTCCTCTGGGGCCTTGAAATTCTTCGCTTTGCGTTGCCGGCCAAAGCTCTCCGCTAAATGTCAACATGACCCCCAGCATTTCCGCTACAATGAACACATGCCGCGAGCCAGAACACCGCGCATGCGTACCACGGAAAATGAGGGGGCCGAACTATGTCGAATGGTCCATCGGGCGCAAGGGCGCAAGCCGAGCCGGCGCAGCCGTCGCGGTCCGTCCTTGTCGCGGAACAACGTCGCCTCGAGGAGGACAGAGAGGCGGGGGGCGCCTGGAAGAAATGGGGCCCCTATCTGAGCGAGAGGCAGTGGGGCACGGTACGCGAGGACTACAGCGAGTCGGGCGACGCCTGGAACTATTTCACTCACGACCAGGCGCGCTCGCGGGCCTATCGCTGGGGCGAAGATGGCCTTGGCGGCATCTCGGACGACGGCCAGCGGCTGTGCTTTGCGCTCGCGCTCTGGAACGAGCGCGATCCGATCCTGAAAGAGCGCTTGTTCGGGCTCACGAACAGCGAGTCAAATCACGGCGAGGACGTCAAGGAATACTACTTCTACCTCGACTCGACTCCTACGCACTCCTACATGAAGTACCTCTACAAATACCCCCAGCGGGAGTTCCCCTATCGGGACCTCGTCGAGACCAGCCGGCACCGGTCGAGGGAGGAGTTCGAGTACGAACTGCTCGATACCGCTGTCTTCGACGACGACCGCTACTTCGACGTTTTCCTCGAGTATGCCAAGGAAGACCCGGAGGACATGCTGATCCAGGTGACGGTGCATAACCGGGGGCCCGAGGCCGCGCGGCTCCACGTGCTGCCGACGCTCTGGTTCCGCAACACGTGGTCGTGGGGGAAAAATGGGGCCAAGCCGCTCCTGCGGGAAGCCTGTGGGACCATCTGCGCCTCGCACCCCGAGGTCGGCGACTATACGCTCGCGTGCGACGGACGTCCGGAATTTCTCTTCACAGAGAACGAGAGCAATGTTTCCTTCCTCTGGGGGCAGCCGAACCCGACGCCGTTCGTCAAGGACGCGTTCCACCGATACGTCGTTTCTGGTGACACCGGGGCCATCAACCCGGAAAAGACCGGCACGAAGGCCGCGGCGCGTTACATCCTCGACGTGCCGGCGGGCGGTGCCTCGATCGTCCGGTTGCGATTGTCAGCAAGGCTGCCGGCGAGGCCGTTCGCGAAGAGCTTCGATGCGACGGTGGCCGCCCGCAAAAAGGATGCCGACGAGTTCTACCAGCGGATTACCCCCGGGTCGCTGAACGAGGACGAGCGGCGGGTCCACCGCCAGGCGCTTGCGGGGATGCTCTGGTCGAAACAGTACTACTTCTACGACGTGGACACCTGGCTCAAGGAGCACGAGGCGCATCCTCTCGTCGGAACCTCCAGGCGGCGGATGCGCAACGCCGAGTGGTTCCACATGTTCAATGGCGATATCATCTCCATGCCCGACAAGTGGGAATACCCGTGGTACGCTGCATGGGACCTCGCGTTCCACACGCTCGCGCTCGCGCTCGTCGATTTGGACTTCGCAAAAGCGCAACTCCTCCTCATGCTGCGAAGCCTGTATGTGCATCCGAATGGGCAGATCCCGGCCTACGAGTGGAACTTCAGCGACGTCAATCCGCCCGTGCATGCGTGGGCGACGCTTTTTCTCTACAGGACGGAGCAAGCCCTCGGGCGGGAGGATATCGACTTCCTGGAGCGCTCGTTCCAGGGTCTCATGCTCAACTTCAACTGGTGGGTGAACCGCAAGGACCCCGATGGCCGGAACGTTTTCGCCGGCGGGTTCCTCGGCCTCGACAACATCGGTGTCTTCGACCGCAGCGCGCCGCTCCCGACCGGCGGGTCGCTCGAACAGGCCGACGGCACCGCTTGGATGGCGTTCTACTGCCAGAGCATGATCGAGATCGCTCTCATACTCGCCGACCACGATCCCGTCTACGAGGAGGCGGCGTTCAAGTTCATTGAGCACTTCATGTGGATCGCCTACGCAATGGACCGCATCGGCGAGCACAATGACGAGATGTGGGATGAGACGGATGGATTCTTCTACGACGTGCTGCGGCTGCCGGACGGATCGGCGACCCGCCTCAAGGTCCGGTCGATGGTAGGGCTGATCCCGCTTTGCGCCTCCACAATCTTCGGCCCAGACGATTTCGAGCGATTTCCAAAGCTTCGCGAACTCGTCAACCTTTTCAGGGAGCGCCATCCCGACGTCGTGGCGCAGGTCGCTCCAACCGAGCACGGCTTTGTCGGCTACGCCGGGCGCCGCCTACTCTCGCCGCTGTCCAGGAAACGCCTCGAGAGGGTGCTCGGCTATATGCTCGACGAGAGGGAGTTCCTGAGCCCGTACGGTATCCGCTCTCTCTCCCGCTACCACCAGGACCACCCGTTCGTTCTTCATGTCGGGGGTGACGCCCACCGCGTCTCCTACCTACCGGCCGAATCGGACACGGGGATGTTCGGCGGGAACTCGAACTGGCGGGGCCCCGTCTGGATGCCGGTCAACGCGCTAATCGTGCGTGGGCTCCTCAATCTCTACGGTTTCTATGGCGACGACTTCACGGTCGAGTGTCCGACCGGCTCCGGTCGCCGCATGACGCTCTTCGAGGTGGCTCAGGAGATAAAGCAGCGGCTCACGAGCACTTTCCTGAGGGACGCGAACGGCCGTCGACCGGTCTATGGAGGGACCGCGAAGTTTCAGGAGGACCCGCACTGGCGCGACCTCATCCTCTTCTACGAGTATTTCAACGGGGACAATGGGGCGGGCCTCGGGGCGAGTCACCAGACTGGTTGGACGGGCGTGATCGCGCGCCTGCTCGACCTCTTCGGCCGTACCAGCGCCGCCGACATTCTGGAGGAGAAGGAGAAACGGCGGTTCGTGGACCGCCTCGTCCGGGAACGGGCGTATGGAGCTGCCTCGCGAGGCAGCGGATAGAGGAGCAGCCATTGCGGAGAGGGAACTGAGATGAACACGGGATTCCATCCCTCGCTCTTTCAGATCAACACGCGCGTCTGGCTTACCGAGCTATCCCAAGGGCTCGGCCGGCCGGCCACGCTTGATGACATTCCCGACACTGAGCTGGAGCGCCTTGCCGAGATGGGGTTCGACTGGATCTGGCTGCTAAGCGTCTGGCAGACCGGTCCAGCGGCACAAAGTGTATCTCGCACCAACCTGGACTGGCGCCACCAGTTTGAGGAGACATTGCCCGACCTGCGCGAGACAGACATCGCAGGATCGGGGTTCGCCATAGCCGATTACACCGTGCACTCCAGTCTGGGTGGCGATGCTGCGCTGGCGCGCCTGCGCGAACGGCTCAAGCAGCGTGGCCTGCGGCTGCTGCTCGACTTCGTGCCAAATCACATGGCGCCGGATCACCCGTGGGTCGAACAGCATCCCGATTATTTCGTCCACGGCAGCGACGCCGATTTCGCAAAGGCACCGCAGAACTATTGCCGCGTGCGAACGTCGAAAGGGCCGCTGGTGCTAGCCTACGGCCGCGACCCGTATTTCGACGGCTGGCCCGACACGCTGCAGCTCAACTACGGCAATCCGAACTTGCAGCACGCGATGATCGGCGAGCTGTTGCGCATCGCCAAGCAGTGCGACGGGGTCCGCTGCGACATGGCGATGCTGGTGTTGCCGGAGATATTCGAACGGACGTGGCACATCCACGCCGAGCCGTTCTGGCCGCAAGCGACGCAACGCGTCCGCAAACAATTCCCGGGGTTTACCTTCATGGCCGAGGTGTACTGGGACATGGAATGGACGCTGCAGCAGCAGGGCTTCGACTACGCCTACGACAAGCGGCTTTACGATCGCCTGCGGGAGGGCCACGCGCGGCCGGTGCGCGAGCATCTGTACGCGGGGCTCGACTACCAGCAGAAGCTTGCTCGGTTTTTGGAGAACCACGACGAGCCCCGGGTCGCTGCGACCTTCACGCCCGAGATGCACCAAGCCGCGGCGATTGTGACCTTCCTTTCGCCTGGACTGCGGTTCTTTCATCAGGGCCAGTTCGAGGGGCGGAAGAAGCGCATCTCGCCGCATTTGATCCGTGCGCCATTGGAGCCGGTGAGTGAGGCCTGCCAGCAGTTCTACGAAGACCTTCTGGCAGTGCTCCGGGAGCCGATCGTCCGCGACGGCCAGTGGCGTCTGCTCGACTGCGTGCCGGCCTGGGAGGGCAACTGGACGTCGGATTGCTTCATCTCCTGGTCCTGGGAGAAGAATGACGGCCAGCGGCAGATGATCGTCGTCAACTATGCTCCAAACCAGAGCCAGTGTTTTGTCCAGCTCCCGTTCCCCGACCTGGCCGGTCGAGCGGTGCGGCTCAAGGATCTGATGGGTCTCGCCAGCTATGACCGCGACGGGAGCGCCCTCGTCTCAAGGGGGCTCTATCTCGATCTGCCGCCGTGGGGCTACCACGTGTTTCAAATCACCGCGCTGCCCTGAAGCGACAGGCACGGGGTGGCGACGGACAACATGCCAGCGACAGAGCCGCGCCATCAGTCCTCTTCGTCGAGAAGCTGGCTTCGTATCTGCCTCAGTTCCTTCTTTCGCGCTTCACTGACCACAGGCATCTGCAGATCGATCCTCTCGAAGGCCTCGGAGATCACCTCCGAAATCGCCAGCCGGGCAAACCATTTGTTGTCGGCCGGAATGACGAACCAGGGAGCCCACTCCGTGCTGGTGTTTTCCAGCATATCCTCGAACGCCTTTTGGTAGTCGTCCCAGTGTTTTCGCTCTGCATAATCCGCCGGTGAAAACTTCCAGTTCTTTTCTGGCTCGTCTATCCGCGCCAGGAAGCGATTCTTCTGCTCCTTCTTGGAGACATTGAGAAAAAACTTCAAAACGATTGTGCCGTTTTGCCGAAGATATTTTTCAAAATTGTTTATTTCCTTAAACCGGCGTTGCCAGATATCTCCTTTGCGAGCGCGTGCCGGAAGCTTTTGCTTTTCAAGCAGTTCCGGGTGAACCCTGACAACCAGAACATCCTCGTAGTAGGATCGGTTGAAAATGCCGATCATGCCGCGCCCTGGCAGCGCCTTTGATGCGCGCCAAAGATAGCCATAATCTAGATCCTCCGCCGACGGCGCCTTAAAGCTTGTGACCTGGCAGCCCTGTGGATTGATCCCGGACATGACATGGCGGATCGCGCCATCCTTGCCCGCCGCGTCCATGGCCTGAAAAATGATCAATAGGGCGTAGTTATCCTGGGCATAGAGAACTTCCTGCATCGCAGACAGGCGGTCGACGTTTGCCGCCACTTTTTCGAGCGCCCCGGCCTTGTCGTCATAGCCGCCGGTAAAATCCGGGTCGAAATCCTTAAGCGAAACCGACTTTCCGGGCTCCACGGCAATGTCGCGGAAACGAAAGCGTACGCGGCCGCTGTCCCCCACAGGGATCTCACGCTTCTGGTCAAAATCCACATCCAGTTTCATCTTGTCCTCTGCCATGACATGCTCCCATTTTGGTAACCGAAGTCGACATCCTTGTTGTGTCAGCATTCACGCATTCGTGCAGCGGCGTGGACATTCCGCAATTTCCTGTTGCAAGTGCCAGCCGGCGTTGCTCCGAGGAATCACCGGCCCTCGCTGTCGGCCCGAACTGCGCCTGATGGAGCCGGCTCGGTCGACGGCGATACGCCAAACACCGCATAGGCTAACAAGGGACAATCGTCGCCTAGAGCCCGTAAATTCCAGGTATCCCCGACGCTGCGGCATGGGCGATGCCGACCGGCACCAGCATGGTGGTCAGCACGATCCCTGCAACAAAATCATGGAAAAGCCAGTCAGCCTTGTATTGACGAAGAAATTGAAACCCCGGCAGCCAGCGCGCCAATTGGTTTTGGGTTGCGTCAGCCACTTACCTTTTTCACCCCCCATCATTGTTGTCGACCTCGCCTTTTCGGCTACATCTGGCAGGTTGACCTCCTCGTAATATGCAAGAGTATATCATATTTCGCCGGCCAACGCATTTGACCCACCGCTGTCCCAGATGCGGGCAAGGCGCCGCGCCTCTTGCGCGTTTCTGCGTCCATGTTGATGTCTAGAGCACTTGCATCGACGCCTCCGATTCCGCTTTGCTCCAAGGAGACGAAGTCCGACGACATCTTCTGGAAGTTTACGCGGTAATCCTCGGTAACTCGCCTTTGCCGCGATCCAATTGGAAGCCAGTTGTTAGCCGGGCGGGCTCGTCCGCCATGCTTGCAGCAGGACGAAAGCGACAGCAAGCAGCGTCGGTCCAATAAACAGACCAAGGAAGCCAAAGGCGATAAAGCCACCAAAGACGCCCAGGATCGTCAGAGGCATAGGCATTCGAATGCCGCGACCGATCAGCCATGGTTTGAGAACGTTGTCGACCATACTGACCAAAACTCCCCATGCGACCATGAAGCTCCCCCATCCGACCTGGCCCTGTCCGAACAGCCACCACGCCGCACCACCCCAGATCAGCACCAGGAGGGGGGCTCCGATCTGGCTGATGGAGAGCAGTAGGCCGACGAAGCCGAGCGTGGTCGCACCAGGCACACCTGCGAGTGCCAGGCCGAGCACCAGTAGCGCTGCCTGCGCGAGAGCTGTGCCGATCACGCCATAGGAGACGCTGCGAACCGCGCCGGCGGCTGCAAGAAGGCTGGTATGCGCCGTTGCCCCGCCCAGCCGGACGACGATGCTATCCAGTTCTTCAACCAGCTTGCTCCCGTTGATACAAAACATGGTTGCCACGATCAGCGCCAGGATCATCTGGACGACGCTGTCGCCAAGCGCACGCGCCGCCGTGATTAGCCACCGCTGCAAAATCTCGGATTGGGGTGCAAGTGCAGTGGCGACGTCACCCTTCGCTTCTAGTAGACCATCCCATGCAGAAGCAAGTTTGCCACCGATCAGGGGGACGTTCTCGATCCAGCCGGGACGTTGTGGTGTTGCCGCGAAGTAGTTCTCGACGCTCTCCGTGAACGCCTTCAGTTCGTCGGTGAGGACCGGAGCCATGATCAGTGCCGGCAACACGATCACCAGAAGCGAAAGCAGGAGAAGCAGCGCTGCAGTCAGGCGAGGCCCGACACCCCGGCCGATCATCCATTGGCGCAAGGGCCAGGCGGCAATCGCCAACGTCGCCCCGAAAAGAATGGCGGCGGCGAAGGGCTTCAATATCGCGAGCACGCCGACAAGCAGGACCATGACCATCAGCAAAGTGATGCTGCGCTCAATCAGGCCGGCTGTGCCAAGCCCGAGCTGACGGTGGGTGCCGCCGGCAGGAGTCGTATCATCGGGCATCTTGGTCTCCCGTCAGAGAAACCGTCGAAGGCATGGGATCACCCATCGTCGCGGCTCCCGCGCGGATCCTGCCAATGCACTTGACCAGATCGCGACGGTCCAGGGACGATTCCGCCAGCGACAGCGCTGCGTGTGCCGGCATCAGGGTTCGCAAAAGCGCGCTACGGGATGAGATCGCAGTAACGGGATTTTCCACAGAAGAGCGACCCTACCGTTGGCTCAGGAGGTACACACTATACCAAGGTTGCCCCGAAGCATCCAGATACGATCGCTGGTGTGGATGCCGGCGAGCGGCCGACCCTACGCTAGGATCGGCAAACTGTAACGCGCGCCAGCAATAGCAGCCGCCCCTCCGGTGCGCCTGCGCCCGACCCAAGCCCCGCTCTTCGGGCATTGACCGCGTCGCTGATCAGAGACTAGGCTTGCGGCCTTGGCCACGATGTTGTTGTTCGCGCCGATCCTCGGACTCCTGCCGAATGCCGTCCTGGCGGCGATCGTCCAAGCCGGCAGAGTTTGTACAAATTCGGCGGATCCGAGCGATGGAGTTCTGGTGGGCATGCGGCGGTCGGTCTCCTGACATTCGGTACATTGCAGGGCATCATCGTCGCAATCATCCTGTCGCTCATCACCCTCGCTTACCAGGCGGCGCATCCGCGCGTCTCAGTGATCGGAAAAAAGCGCGGGGCTGACGTGCTTCGCCCCGTCTCTCTCGAGCATCCCGACGACGAAGCCTTCGAGGGACTGCTAATCGTGCGTCCGGAAGGTCGTCTTTTCTTTATCAATGCGCAGGACGTGACCGATCGGGGCCTTGGTCACAGAGCACAAGCCTCGTGTGCTGGCCATCGACATGAGCCGCGTTTCCGACATCGAATATTCAGCTCTTCAGATGATGATCGAAAATGATGAGCGCGCGGTGAGAGAGGGTGTGACGGTTTGGCTCGTGGGATTGAACCCGGGCGTGCTCGAGATAGTTCGCAAGTCCGGATTGGACAAGCAACTTGGCCCACACCGTCTTTTGTTCAATGTACGTGTTGCGATAGAACAGTACAAAGACATGAACAGTACGGCGCGGCCGAAGACTGGGCCGGCGTAGTGGTTGCCGGCCTAGCGTGCTGCCACTCAGGTAAGATCCAGCGGGAGGTGGAGGGCTTCTCCGTCATCGCGATTGGCTATTATCTCCTCGGAGTTTTGAAGGTAGTCGTCCGAGCATGTTGGTCTTCGGGTCAGCCCTTTGATTACTCCTGTCGATTCCGATTCTAGTTGGCGCCGTCGCGCTGCTGATCGTGCGTGTCAAGCGTACTTTGTGAAGTGAATCTTGATTCATTAAAAACCGAAGCCCGGGCCGCTGGAGCCCGCAATGAAATGGTGGGTCGAAGGTTCTGGTCCCTTCAAGACCAAGGTGTCTCGGGCTATAACGGCTTTGCGCCTCCATGTCGGCCGTAGAGACCCACTTGGCCGCTTCTCGAAAGCGACGTCGCCAGCGACAGCGATTACGGGTGGGCCTCTGTCTCGACGGAGCTCGAACGGCGCGCCCGAAACCGATCGCGGTTCGTCAGAGTTCACCCAGAGAGAATTAAGTGACACCCATTCACGGATTTTGAGGTCGGAGCCGCCTGATCAACCGGGCCGACGCATGCACCAACACAATGGTCATGCCGCCGATCAAAATCGCCAGCACTGCCTGAAGCGCGGATGTGGTCGTCCAGTGCAGAACCCCCGTGAGATATGCCGACACGGCACCGACGCCGACTGCAATCGTGTCAATGAAATGTTCAGGTCCATGGAAGCCCAGGTGGGTCATTCCGTGGACGAGAATGCTGCCGCCCACCCAGAGCATGGCGGCGGTCCCAATCATTGCGAGGATGCTGAGAAACAAGGGCACGCCGATAACGAGGCCGCGGCCGAACGCTCTGACCAAGCCGACTGAGGAAGTAGCGAGCGCGAGCCCTATGTCGTCCGCCTTCACAATGAGGGCGACAACGCCGTAGACGGCCAAGGTGATGAGGATGCCGACGGACGCCAGGACAGCAGCTTGCGTGTAGATATTGGAAGCGGCGACGTTCGCGAGGGTTAGTGCCATGATTTCTGCTGAGAGTATAAAGTCCGTTCTGATTGCGCCCGCAACCTTCTGGTTCTCCAACGCGACCGGGTCGGGTGTTCCCATCTCTTCCGCCTCATGCTTGTGCGCGTCGTGTGGGGCAATCGCTTCATAGAGCTTTTCGGCTCCCTCGTAGCAAAGATAAACGCCCCCGACCATCAGTAGCGGCGTGATTGCCCAAGGCGCAAAGTAGCCGAGAAAAATACACGCCGGCAGAAGAAAGAGAAGCTTGTTCTTCAAGGATCCGAGGGCGATCTTAGCGATAATTGGCAATTCTCGCGCTGGCGACAGGCCAACCGCGTATCTCGGTGTTACCGCTGCATCGTCGATCACGACTCCCGCCGCTTTCGCACCTGCTTTTGCTGTTTGAGCTGCGACATCATCCAGCGACGCAGCCGCAAGTTTCGCTATTGCCGCCACGTCATCGAGCAGTGCGAGAAGTCCAGTTGCCATAGGTGCTTTTCCATTCGTCCAGATACAGTGGAACTATCTAGGAGCAATTTCGGTTTGGATAGCGTACCGCAATGACTTTGTCGCAACGCGGCTTCGGAGGGGCTCCCGCCGCCGCGACCCCACCGTTTGTCTGATGAGGAAAGTCCGGCGGACTAGGGCGGTGGGCTCGCCCAAAAATGTCGGGGAAGCCGACCTCCGCCGGTCGTTTGGGGAACGGGCACGGCGTGCGAGTATAGGTAAGGATTGCGAACGCACATTCCATGTTCGCAACGTGTAACGAGGCGCACAGCATGACAACGACAGTAACAGCCAAGGAGCAGGTGACAATCCCGAAAGCGGTGCGAGAACTGCTTGGCATTGTGCCCGGAAGCGAGGTCGACTTCCGTCGAGCTGTGGATGGTAGCATAGTGCTGACAAGGGCTGATGGACAGCAACCTGCCAGCCGCTTTCAAAAGCTTCGGGGGCATGCCGGAGAAGGGCTCGATACGGATGCGATCATGGCACTCACGCGTGGTGAAGCGTGAAGCTTGTCGACACGAATGCCTTGCTCGACCTTGTGACCAATGACTCGACCTGGGGAGACTGGGCGGTCGAGCAACTTGAGACGGCCATCTTGCCGGTCCATTGTTGATCAATGATGTAGTTCATGCCGAACTTGCGGTTCGCTATGAGCGGATCGAGGAACTTGATGATGCGTTCATAGACGAAGCGGGACTGGTCGTCGCGCCCATTCCGGGAGCCGCGCTATTTCTCGCCGGAAAAGTATTCACACGGTATCGTCGAGCCGGTGGTTCTCGTACGGGAGTCCTGCCGGATTTTATCGGCGGCGAATGGAACGCCGCCTGTGCGCGTCAAGATTGGAGGCTTGCACGTAGTCCCATTCATAGACAGCGGCCAACTTCGAAAAATCGGGCGTAAAGATCCGGACGCCGATCGGCTCGACCTTGTTGGACACCATAGCCTTCTCAATCTCGCCGTAGCCCCGATTGTTCCATAGGATCAGGATGACAGGAACACCGGCCTCTGTGGCCGATCCCATTTCGGGAAGACTGAACTGAAGCCCGCCGTCGCCCATCAACGAAATGACCGGCCGGTCAGGGCAGGCAAGCTTCGCGCCGATCTGCGGCCTGTCCGCAGCCCACGATCAATACGGCGGAGTAACGCCAGTGGCCGTCGAAACCTTGAATGAACCGCGGATCGGAATACCCGCGGCCACGTTGCCGCGGCTCAATGTTGCGACCGCCACAAAGATCCGTCGGCTTCGGCCGCTCCGTCTGATCCAGTTGGTTCTGGCGGTCACCTTCCTTGCTTTTATCACCAACGCATTCGCCCGTGCGGCGATCGATTGGTCGGTTGTGCGGGAATACTTGTTCGCATCGACCACGTTCATCGGCCTGGGCTTTACGATCCTCATGACCATCGTCGCAATGTGCAGGAGTCGGTCCATGACAAGGTGGTGCAGATCGCCGCGCGCGTTGGGCGCAAGGCTTCGGTCGTCAATCCGGCGGAGGAGGGCGGCCACATCGGGGCGCTCGTCAGCGACATCCAGTACGGCCGCGTTCAGACCCTGATCAAGGCCGGCATTGCCGAGGGCGCGCGTTCTCGTCGGTGGCGCCGGCAAGCCCGCGGGCTTCGAGAAGGGTTATTTCGTCAAACCGACGATCTTCGCCGACGTCAACAACGGCATGCGCATCGCCCGCGAGGAGGTCTTCGGACCGGTGCTCGCCATCATGCCGTTCGAGACGGAAGAAGAAGCGATCGCGATCGCTAACGACACCAACTATGGTCTTGCTGCCTACGTCCAGACCGGTAACCGGGAACGCGTCGCCTCGCGCCTCCGTGCCGGCATGGTCCACATCAACGGCGGCCCGCACCGCTACGGCAGCCCCTTCGGAGGCTACAAGCAATCGGGCAACGGCCGCGAAGGCGGCATGTTCGGGCTGGAGGACTTTCTGGAAGTGAAGACGGTTCATTGCCCGGATGAGGCTTAGGGCTCGCCTTGGTGTGCGCCTTTGCCACTGCGTCGTCCATTGAGAGTCTGAAAGTGGCGTCACGGCGTCTCCGATGTCGAAACGGCACACGCCTTCAGCAGCCGCGTGTCTCTCTCCGGCCGCGTGCTGCCAAAAACGGTGCTACGTCCGGCAAGCGTGGAGGCGGTCTCAACCGTCCTTGCCATCTGCAACCGCCATCGTCAGAGCGTCGTGCCTCAAGGTGGGCTGACCGGCCTTGCCGGCGGCGGCAACGCGGCTGAGGGAGACGTCGCCGTCTCCATGGAGCGTTTTTCCGGCGTGGAAGAGATCGATGCGGCCGCGGCCACGATGACGGTCAGGGCCGGAACGCCGCTCCAGGTGGCGCAACGCGCCGCCATGGGAGCGGGCTTCCTTCTGCCGATCGATCTCGGCTCGCGCGGCAGCTGCCAGGTCGGCGGCAATCTGTCGACCAACGCCGACGGGCGATGCCGCTAGGGGAGGACGGCAACCACCCCATCTTGTTCGGGCCCCTGCTTCTGGGCGATGCAGAATTTGATCCGCACACTCCCTGGGGTTATCGCGACCGGTGGGCTAGCTGACGGGGAACTGCCGAAAGCCACCTAGCGCAATCACGGACGCATGTCGAAGGCATCGAAATTGCTTTCGACCCGTCAGCGATCGCGGAACATTCGGGCAGCGGCAATATGCTCTGCAGCGCATCCGGCCAATGCCACGTGGACCGGGCGAGACAGGGTTCTTTAGGTAACGTCCGGCTCCATCAAAGAACCGGTCGCCGATCTTGCCGACGATCTCGCCGTGAACCTGGGCTGAAATGCCGCAATACGCGGCGACGTTGCCCCGCAATTCTTCGGCTCAGACGATCACGTGGTGGGCGCCCTGGCTACTCCATCCGCTTGTGTGGTGCTCAGGTAAAGATCGCCAAATCGATCGCCAAACTTTTCCCACATGAGACGAGAAAACTCCAACGTGGCTGAGCGCTAGCCATTCTTGACGCTAGTCGCCCCGTTCCAACCCGGTCAGGGGTTCTTCTTCTAGAAGGCAACAACCGCAGCCGCGAACTCGTCCGGAGCTTCCCCCGGTAAGAAGTGCCCGATAGTCGCGATCACCAGTAGCGAGGCGGTGAGGCCGAATAGAAACGTCGGGGTCATGTCGAACTCCTCTGTTGTTGGTGGGGCAATCAGGCGCGGTGGTTAACCACCACCGGGTCAGGACCCGGCCGTATCGCGGACGGCGTCGATCGTCGGATGCGTGGGCCGCTCATGGGTATAGCCCGTAGGGGTGCGGTCGATCAGCAGGCTGAGCAGCTCTGGCCGGGCATAGTGGCCGCGCGCATCGACCACTTGCTTACGCCTGTCGATTCGCGAAAAGTCGAGGTCGATGACAATCTCGCCCTCGCCTTGGCGGAGGGGTTCGGCCAACAAGCTGCCATCGGGTGCGACGATGGCCGTGAAGCAACCACCCGAGATCGGCTCGATCTCGCAGCCAGTATCCTTCATGATCTGTGCCTGTTGTTCAGCGTCGAGCCAGGCAGTCGCGTTCACAACGAAGCAGCCGGACTCCAGCGCATGCTGACGGATATTGATCTCCATCTTCTGCGCGAAGGGTTCGCCAAAGCAGGACCCAGGATACATGGCCGAATGGATCTGCTCGCCGTCGGCGATCAAGGCGTAGCGCGCGAGCGGATTGTTATGTTCCATGCATGCGAGCTGTCCGATGCGGCCGACCTTGCTGTCGATGGCACGCAGGCCCGAACCATCTCCCTGGCCCCAGATCATGCGTTCATAATGGGTGGGCGTAATCTTGCGTCGGCGCTGGATTAATGTGCCGTCGGCATCGAAGAGCAATTGCGTGTTATAGAGGGTGCCGCCATCGCGCTCGTTGACGCCGATCGCCACAACCATACCCGCCTCCCGCGCCGCGTCGGCGAGCGCGTCTGTGGTCGGTGAGGGCACCGTCACCGCTTGCTCCAGCAACCGTAGAAATTCGTTGCCGTAAAGCTGCTGCCAAGGCGTTTGCACGGCGGCAAAATAGGGATAGTAGGGCACCAAGGTCTCTGGGAAGGTGGCGAACTGCACGCCTTTCCGAGCGAGCTGATGGATTTTCTGGACGACCTTTTCGACTGTTGCTTCGCGGCTATAGAGCACCGGGCTAATCTGAACGGCCGCGGCTTTGACGATGGTATTCATGATGTTCACTTTCAGTCCGGGTTTGCGCGAGTGTCTTGCTGCCCACGATGATGTCATTGGAACGAGCCGCGGATCTCCGCGATTGTTTGGCTGGGGGCCTGTAGATGCGGGTAGTGGCCGATGTCGGGAAGAAGCTTGAGGTCGGCCTGGATTCGATGTGCAAGTTCGATCCCCATTTCCTTCTTGATGTAGAGGTCTTCGCTACCCCAGACCACGGTTGCCGGTGTCCTGAGCCTCGCCAGATTCGCCTCGAAATAGTCCTGGTCGCGCGTGAACTGTGAGTAGTAGTGGTAGAAGGCGTCCACCGAGGTCATATCGCCGTGACCCCAGCCGACCGCGATATCCTCCCGGAATTCGCGCGATACTTCGTAGCGGGCTTCCTCCGGAAGGCCGCGGAAAAAGGTATTTGCCAGGATCTCCTCGCGATTTGCATTCATGAAAGCCCGAACCTGGTCGGAGGAGGGCTTCGACTTAAGCGCCTGCAAGCTTTCCCACATATAGGCTGGCCGATTGAATGGCGCGAAGTCGCCGACAATGAGCGACTTTGCGACATCAGGCTCCTCCAGCGCCAGAAGGAGGGTGGGCAGAGCACTGATGTCGGTCGCGTAGATAGTGAGCTGCGACCGATCGATACCGGAGCGATCGATGTAATTCTTCAGAACGCGCGCATAGTCGCGGGGCGCATAGCTGAACCGATCGACTTGGGGACGCGATGAGAGGCCGAAGCCCGGCCAGTCGAAAGCGTGGACTTCAAAGTCGTCTGCGAGCGCCGGCGCGACGTCCTTCCACGCATAGATGGTTTCGGGAAATCCGTGCAGGAGGAGCACCGTCCCCTTCGGATCCGCACGATGGACAACCATCCTTCGGAGCGTAATGTCAGTATCGATCGGGATGGTCCCGATATCGGTCGGCAGTCGTTTTGCGTGATGCGACATGTCATCATTCCCGTTTTTCGACAATTGCTGACTGGGCGGCCATTGCGTTTGCCCGCTGGCCGGCGTTTGGATGTTCAAGATATGCACCGCCGGGCTATCAGCCGGTAGAATGGGATTGTGAGAGTCAGCCTCTCAAATCCGATAAGCCCGTTGACTCGGGCAGCTTGCCGCAGCAGGCGGCGCGCAGCCTTGGCGCGGCAAAATCTATGAACGCTCTCACCTTCAGTGGGAGCAGCCCCTGGCGCGGATAGACGATGTGTACGGGCCGCGCCGCGCCATCATATTCGGTCAGGATTGGGACAAGCGCGCCTGACCGGAATTCGTCCTGGAGCTGATAGTCGAAAAGACGCGCGATCCCGACACCGCCCAACGCCGCCTTAAGATTGCTGGCTGCCGTGCTGACAGAAAGCCTGGTACGCGGTGCTGCGATCAGTTCCTCGCCGCTGACGTGATAGGTCCAGAATTTGGAGGGATTGCCAAAGAGGATACAGTCATGGTCAGCTAGATCGAGCGGGTGTCGCGGCGTTCCACGTCGGTCGAGATAGCGGGGGCTGGCGCAGGTCAGCATTCGATAGTCACCGACCCGGACGGCGTAGAGCGCGCTGTCGGCGAGTGGTCCGAGGCGAATGGCGATGTCTACCTGCTCCTCAATCAGGTGGACCATTCGGTCTACGGCGAGAAAGCGAACCGTGACGTCTGGATATTGGTCCATGAAAGCAAGCGCGATCGGTAACGCTATGCCCGTGCCGAATTCGACCGCAGTTGTAATTGCCAATTCGCCGCGTGGTGTCTCGTACTCGCCCGAGGCGCGCCGCTCGGCCTCCTCAAGATCAGCAATGATCCGTCGTGCCGCATCGACATAGTCCCGCCCGGCATTGGTAAGCTGGATATTCCGGCTGGTGCGGACGATGAGGCTGGTGCCGAGATGCCGTTCCAGCTCGGCCACCTTGCGACTGACGCTGGGAAGCGGCGCGTTGAGCTTGCGGCTGGCTGCCGACAGGCTGCCGGCATCGACGACCGCAAGTATGACACGCATTGCATCGAGACGATCCATGTCGCGCCCCAACCAATGGGCAAACGCCCGAGAAACACGCCTGGAAGTTCGATCGCGATCCTGAACCAAAACAGCGTCGCCGTCGATAGACTTGCGGCGATGGTTCTCCGGCAATCTGGCCAAGGTGCCGGGCGCGACTGCCACCAACGACTATCCGCGGACTGCATTTGCGAGGGTGAGGAATTGTATATATGTGTGTATTAACCCGCCAAGGACCGCGCCATTGATGCCACCGGCTGTCGGTTGCGAGCCGATCCCGACGAAGTCGCCGGTCCTTACATCGGCGGCGGATGCATTTTTGACGCCCAGCACTTTCAATCCAGATCTTATCGTGACCACAATGTCCTGGCCATCCGAGCCCTTGATCGTCAGCCTGTCGCCATCGAGGTTTTCGACAGTCCCGTGGACGCGGACCCTGTCCGCAGCATTGGCGTTGTGGATGGTCGTCAACCCGATCACTGTACCTGTGGCAAGCATGAGGGCGATCTTTCCGGGATTG
The DNA here is from genome assembly GCF_014851595.1 of Rhizobium sp. RHZ01. NCBI lineage: Bacteria > Pseudomonadati > Pseudomonadota > Alphaproteobacteria > Hyphomicrobiales > Rhizobiaceae > Rhizobium > Rhizobium sp. RHZ01. The sequence goes on along the minus strand of NZ_JACUZZ010000027.1, from coordinate 26,907 downwards.
GTGCGCGTCATGTTTCCTCTCCATCAGATTTGCCGCCAGGAAAACGATTGGCAAAACAATGCAGCAAAGGGAGCGTTCTTGATCGGGGGGAGCTTATCGTCCGTGCGCGTTCGCAGCCAGTCAAAGAACGGTTAGGAAAGCTGGCGGGCAGGCGGCATTTGACGCGCTGAAGTCGATGGCAACAGGTCGACCATCGGCGAGATGACGTCGGCTGGCGAGACGGCGCATGTGATCGCCGGTTTGGTCATAATCGGCGATCGGGCAGCCCACCGCCCGCGGAGTAGATGAGTAGCGGTCAGCTACTCTGTCTTTGCAGCAGGGTGAAGCGCGTATCAATCACATGTGATTTGGGGCGGCTCGAGCCGTTCATCTTTTCCAGGATAAGCCTGGCAGCTTCAGTGCCGATCAGGTCGCCGGGTGGCCTGATCGTCGTCAGTGCCGGGTTACATGCCGAACTGAAACTCAGGTCCCCAAAGCCAATGACGGAAAGCCGCTCGGGAATCGCAATGCCGATGCGCTGGCATTCGAATATGACACCAAGCGCAATATGGTCGTTCGAGCAGGCGATGGCATCTGCATCAGGATATCGCTTGATTGCTTCAGCAAGCAGCATTGCTCCAATGGCGGCACTGGCGGGCGCCGGGTGCTCCACGATCTCGGCGCTGACACCCTCTGCCTCGCGGGCGGCCTTGATAAAGCCGTCTGCGCGCAATGCGGCCCTGCGGTCTTCCTGGAGACGGGCGCCGATATAGATCAATCGCTTTCGCCCACGCTGGACAAGGTGCGTCGCTGCAGTACTTCCAACCTGTTCATGATAGAAGCCTACGGCCATGTCGATCGGCTCACCGCCAAGCTCCCACAGCTCGACAACAGGCACGTTGCTATCCTTCAACAGCCGGCGCGTCGTGGCGGTGTGCGAGAGACCGGTGAGGACAATCGCTGCAGGCTTCCACGACAGCGCCATCTTGACGAGGTTTTCCTCCTCGCGCTCGCTGTATTCGGAGTGGCCAAGCATGACCTGCAGGCGTTCCTTGCCAAGCTCGGTCTGCATGCTTGCGACCGTTTCAGCAAAGAATGCATTGCGCACCGAGGGCACGATCACGCTCACGGCGCGCGACGATGCTGCGGCAAGCCCGCCTGCCATGAGGTTGGGGACATATTTCAGCGCATCGATCGCCTCTGCGATGGCTCTGCCTGCGGCAGCCGAGACCGCATCAGGCTTGCGCAGATAAAGCGAGACCGTCGACGGCGACACGTCGGCCCTTCCGGCGACGTCCATCATCGTGACGCTTTGCATCTTGCGGCGTTGCCGCTTTATGGCTTCCATGGACTGCCTCTCGCAAAATCGTAGCGCTGCAAACTAAAATACATTGTATGTTGGAACGGTGATGCTTGCAACATGTGGCAAGCGATTAAATGAGTAAATGTACGTTTATACAGTAGGTTAAGGCACTTAATAGCGCGGCTTTATTCACAGGATTTGTTGCGTGAGGCCTGTCTGTGCTGCTGCCTCTTGATCTTCTTAAATCGTAGCGCTATGATTGCTCCATCTTTTTGAGACAGCGGTGCGCTCGATTGACATCGCGTTAGGGAGGAAATCTTGGCCTCGGTAAGTTTACGCAAGCTCGACAAGAGCTACGGCGCGCTGCGCATCGTCAAAGGTATAGACCTGGAAATCCAGGACGGCGAGTTCGTCGTTTTCGTCGGCCCGTCGGGATGCGGGAAGTCGACGACACTCAGAATGGTTGCCGGTCTTGAATCGATCACCGGCGGCGAGGTTCGAATTGGCGACCGGGTCGTCAACAAGCTGGCGCCACGCGAGCGTGATATCGCGATGGTGTTTCAGGACTACGCGCTCTATCCCCACAAGACCGTCCGTGAAAACATGGGCTTCAGCCTCAAGGTCCGCGGCATGAGCAAGGCGGAGACCGACAAGCGGATCGGTCAGGCGGCCGAGATGCTCGGAATTGGTCACCTGCTCGACCGGCGCCCAGGACAACTGTCAGGCGGTCAGCGCCAGCGCGTCGCCATGGGTCGCGCAATCGTCCGTCGTCCGCAGGTTTTCCTGTTCGATGAGCCCCTCTCCAACCTTGACGCAAAGCTGCGCGGGCAGGTGCGCACCGAGATCAAGCGGCTGCACCAGACCATTGGCACCACGATCATCTACGTCACCCATGATCAGGTCGAGGCCATGACGCTCGCCGATCGCATCGTCATTCTCAAGGGCGGTGATATCGAGCAGGTGGGCACCCCAGACGAGGTCTATAACCGTCCGGCAAGCGTCTTTGTTGGAGGCTTTGTTGGCTCTCCGGCGATGAACTTCACCAGGGCGAAGGCGCAGGGCTCCAGCCTGCATCTGCCGAATGGCGACCAGCTTCCGCTTTCGGCGATATCGGGCAATGGACTGTCCGCCGTCGACGGCCGCGAGTTTGTCGTCGGTATCCGACCCGAGCATTTCATCAAATCCCAGTCTGGTGGTTCGAGCCTGAACTGTCGTGTTCAGGTCGTCGAGCCGCTCGGATCCGATACGCTCGTTCACTTCTCCATGGGGGATGCCACCTTAACGGCGCGAATGCCGCCTGAGGTTCGTCCAACCGTCGGCGAGACCCTGACGGTCGGCATCGATCCAACGAAAATCCACCTTTTCGACGCCGCCAGCGAGCGCGCCATTCACTGACGTTCAGGCGTTTGCGCACCTGGTCCTTACGAATTTCAATGGGAGGAAAACATGAACTGCAATATTAGAGCTGCCGCTCTCGCCTGCGCCACGATCTTTAGTTTCGCGGCACCGGCACTCGCCGATACGGAGCTGAAAATCTACATTTCGAGCCAGCACCAGCCGAACGTCTGGCGCAAGGCGCTCGATCAGTACGAAGCCAAGACGCCGGGCGTCAAGGTGACGATCGAAACCGGCGGCAACACGTCGGAAGCGCAGGCGCAATACCTCAACACGGTGATGTCGGCCAAGGATTCGTCCCTAGACGTGCTCATCCTTGACGTCATCCGTCCTGCCCAGTTTGCCGCCGCCGGTTGGACCAGCGACGTCGAAGGCAAGGATCTTTCCGCCTACCTGCCGGCCTATGCCGAAGCCAACACCGTTGGTGGCAAGACCGTTGCCCTGCCGGCCTTTGCCGACGCCCAGTTCCTCTACTATCGCAAGGATCTGCTCGATAAATACGGCATCCAGCCGCCGAAGAGCTGGGACGAGTTGAAGACTGCCGCAAAGACCATCACCGACGGTGAGAAAAACCCTGAGCTCCAGGGGCTGTCGTTCCAGGGAAAAGCCATTGAGGGCGCCGTGTGCACCTTCCTGCTGCCGTACTGGAGCCAGGGCAAGGCGCTGACGAACAACGGTCGCCTGTCCTTTGATCATGATGCGGCCGTCAAGTCGCTTGCACTGTGGAAGAGCTTTGCCGATGACGGTGTTGCCAAGAAGAACGTTGCGGAAGTGGCAACCGACGACACCCGCAAGGAGTTCCAGGCCGGCAACGTGGTCTTCGCAGTAAACTGGTCCTATGCCTGGGCACAGTCACAGGGACCGGAATCGGCTGTTGCGGGCAAGGTTGGTGTCGCCCGCCTGCCGGCGATGACGGGTGGTGAATCCGCCACCTGCCTCGGTGGCTGGGAGTGGGGCGTTTCAGCCTTCTCCGCTCATCAGGATGATGCCAAGAAGCTCGTTGCCTACCTTTCGAGCCCCGAGGTTTCGAAATTCATGGCCATCAACGCATCGCTGCTGCCGACCTACGCCGATCTCTACAAGGATGGCGATGTAACCAAGGCCGCTCCCTGGTTCGCCGATGCGCTCCAGGTTGTCGAAACCGCCAAGCCGCGCCCGGTTACCCCTCGCTACAACGAGGTGAGCGAAACGATCCGCACCACCGTCAACGCTGTTCTTGCCGGCGTCTCGACACCGGAAGAGGGCGCAAGCCAGATCGAGTCGCGGCTAAAGCGCATCCTTCGCTGATCAATCGAAGGGCGGCCCCTGGTCGCCCTTCAAAAGAACCACCCGATGGACCGGAACACTTGTCATGGCGACCACAACCTCCCTCAAGATCAGCGCCGATGTCGAGCCGCGCCAGGCCGCATGGGTGCGGTGGCTGGATCTCAGTGACAGATCGCTGGCCATTCTCCTGCTTGCACCGGCAGCGCTCCTGCTTGCGCTGATCATCGTTTATCCCGTCTGCCGGCTGGCCTATACGAGCTTCTTCAGCCTGTCGCTGACATCGGGCCTGCCGGCCGAGTTCGCCGGCCTCGAAAACTACCGTCTGATGATCGACGATCCGGTCTTCTGGGAAACCACCTGGAATACCGTACTCATCACCGTGATCACCGTCCCAGGCGCCCTCATTGTCGGCCTCGGGCTTGCGCTGATGGCAAACCTGCCGTTTCGCACCCAGTGGCCCGTCCGCCTGTCGCTCTTGATCCCCTGGGCTCTTCCCCTGTCCTTTGCGGGCCTGATCTTCGCGTGGTTCTTCCATTCCGAATACGGCGTTGTGAATGATGTTCTCAACCGCGTCGGCCTGCCTGGTGTCATCTGGTTCAACTCGCCGAACTGGGCATTTGCTGCAATCTGCCTGACAATCATCTGGAAGACCTCGTCCTTCATGGCACTGATCATCCTGGCGGGCCTGCAGACCATTCCGCGTTCACTCTACGAGGCAGCCGATGTCGACGGCGCTGGACGTCTGCGCCAATTCTTCGAGATCACGTTGCCGCTGCTGAAGCCCTCGATCGTCGTCGCCCTGATCTTCCGGACGATCACGTCGCTGCAAACCTTTGATATCCCCTACATGATGACGGGTGGTGGTCCCGGCACATCGACGGCGACACTTGCCATGTACATCCACCAGAACACCGTCTCCTTCCTCGATCTCGGTTACGGCTCTGCGCTTGCCGTCGTGATGTTCGCGCTCTCCATGTGCGTCACCGCCGTCTACCTGCGCATGATCCGCACCAAGGAGTAGCGCAATGACCACCACCACCGCATCAGGTCCCGGTAGCTTTCTTTCCGGCAAGCCGCTTCGCGCAATCGCCGCCATCATCCTGCTCGTCAACGGCATGTTTCCAGCGCTCTGGATCCTGTTCACGTCGCTGAAGACGGAAGGCGAGCTGACTGCCAAGCCGATCACCTGGTTTCCGCACGCGCCGACGCTGCAGAACTACATGCAGGCCTTCTCCGACCAGCCGCTTCACCTGTTTCTGTTCAACAGTTTCGTGGTGGCGCTCCTGTCGACCGCGCTGACGCTGCTGGTCTCGGTGCTCGCGGCCTACGCCCTTGCACGCCTGAATCTGAAGCATCGCGGGCTCATTCTCGCCGCCATCATCGCTGTCTCGACATTCCCGCTGGTAACGTTGCTCGTCCCTCTGTTCGAAATCATGAGGACACTGAACCTCCTCAACACCTGGACGGCCCTGGTCCTGCCCTACACTGTGCTGAGCCTGCCGGTGTGCACGCTGATGCTGGTTTCGTTTTTCGAGGGAATTCCGCGCGATCTTGAGAGCGCTGCGATGATTGATGGCTGCACGCGGCTTGGCGCGCTCTTCAAGGTCGTGGTGCCGCTGTGCGCACCTGGCGTCTTTACCGCCGGCATCCTCGCGTTCGTCAACGCCTGGGACGAATTCCTTCTCGCCCTCTCGTTCAATTCAAATCCGCAACTTCGCACGCTTCCCGTCGGCATCCAGCTCTATCAGGGCGAGTTTGCGTTCCCGTGGCCGGTGATATCGGCGGCACTCGTGGTCGGCATCGTGCCGGTCGCCGTCCTGATCGTCATCTTCCAGGAGCGTGTGGTGTCCGGTCTGACAGCGGGTGGTATCAAGGGATGACCGGCGTGAAAGCAAAACGTGATCTTGCCGACCTGCGCAGCCAGCGCTGGTTTGCCTCCGACGACATGCGCGGTTTCGCGCATCGCCAGCGCACCCAGCAGATGGGCATGCGCCGCGACGAGTTCCTGGGGCGGCCGGTCATCGGCATCATCAATACCTGGAGCGAAATGAGCCCATGCCACGCCCACCTGCGTGACCGCGCCGAGGCGGTCAAGCGTGGCGTGTGGCAGGCCGGTGGCTACCCGGTCGAGATGCCAGCCCTTTCGGTCGGTGAGGTCATGGTAAAGCCGACCACCATGCTCTATCGCAACTTCCTGGCGATGGAATGCGAGGAACTGCTCAGATCACATCCGATCGACGGTGCTGTCCTGCTTGGCGGCTGCGACAAATCCACGCCGGCGCTTCTGATGGGCGCGATCTCGATGGATATTCCCGTCATCTTCTGTCCAGCCGGCCCGATGTCGAATGGACAATGGCGCGGAACGAAGACCGGCGCCGGTACCCACACGAAGAAATATTGGGACGAGTTGCGGGCTGGAAATATTACTCAGTCGGACTGGGTTGACCTCGAAAGCCGCATGACCCGCTCGGCGGGCACCTGCAACACGATTGGAACGGCTTCGACCATGACCTCGATCGTCGACGCCATGGGGCTAACGCTGCCTGGCGCCTCCTCGATCCCGGCAGTCGATTCTGGACATCCGCGCATGGCATCTGCCTGCGGCGTGCGCATCGTCGAGATGGTCTGGGAGGATTTGAAGCCTTCAAGCATCCTCAATCGCGCAAGCTTCCTGAATGGACTTGTCGCCTATATGGCGCTTGGCGGCTCGACCAATGCCGCCGTCCACCTGATCGCCATGGCCAGGCGCGCCGGCATTTCACTCACGCTCGACGACATGGCGGCCATGGCAGCAAAGGTTCCGGTCGCGGCCAATGTCTTCCCGTCGGGCGAGTTCCTGATGGAGGATTTCTATTTTGCGGGCGGATTGCTGGCCCTCCTGAAGAAGTTCTCACATCGGCTGGATCTTGATTGCCTGACCGTGAACGGACGCACGCTCGGTGACAACATCGCGGACGCCGAATGCTGGAACGACGACGTCATCCGCGGCGAAGACAATCCTGTCGTGCCGCTGTCGCGCGGCAAGACGCTCGAGGTGTTGCGCGGCAACCTCGCTCCGAATGGCGCCGTCATGAAATCATCGGCCGCCAATCCGAAGTTCTTGAAGCATGTCGGCCCGGCAATCGTCTTCGACAATCCTGCCGTCATGAACAAGACCCTCGATGATCCCGATCTCGACATCAACGAGGATACGGTCATCGTCCTTCGCAACGCCGGTCCTGTCGGCGCGCCCGGCATGCCGGAGTGGGGCAATCTGCCGATCCCGAAGAAACTCCTCAAGCAGGGCGTGCGCGACATGGTGCGCATTTGCGACGGGCGGATGAGCGGTACCCATTACGGCACCTGCATTCTTCATGTCTCTCCCGAGGCCGCGATTGGTGGCCCGCTTGCTTTCTTGAAGACCGGTGACCTGGTTGAGCTCGACGTTGCGGCAGGCTCCATCAACATGAGGGTCGACGAGGCGGAACTTAAACGGCGCCGTCGCGAGTGGAAGCCCGCAGCCCCCGTCTACCAGCGCTCCTTTGCCGCTCTCTACCAGCAGCATGTCAGCCAGGCAGATCAAGGGTGCGATTTTGATTTCCTGAGCGGTACGGCTGTCGTGCCGGATCCCGTCATTTTCTAAGGAAACGAGCATGAGCCTCACCAACAATTTCAAGAGCTGGATCAAAGCTGGCGAACGCACCCCGCTTGGGACATGGCTGATGGCCGCAGCCCCGTCGACGGCGGAGGCGCTTGGCTACGTCGGCTTCGACTTCCTCGTGGTCGACATGGAGCATGTGCCAATCGAAGTCTCCGACCTTGCCCAGATTCTAAGAGCCGTAGGCTGCACGCCGGCCGAACCGGTTGTTCGCCTCGCCTGGAACGATCAGGTGCTGGTCAAGCGCGTCCTTGATGCCGGCGCACGCACCGTCATGCTGCCGTTCGTCCAGACCGCCGACGAGGCGAAGGCGGCTGCTTCTTACACGCGCTATCCGCCACTAGGTGTTCGCGGTGTCGCTGCCGTTCACCGCGGCTCGAAGTTCGGCACGATCCCCGACTACCTGAAGCGGGCCAATGACCAGATCTGCACGATCGTTCAGCTCGAAACGCCCGAAGCAATCGAGCGACTGCCGGAGATCGCTGCCGTCGAAGGTATCGATGGCGTCTTCGTCGGCCCCGGCGACCTGTCGGCGGCCATGGGACACATCGGCAACATCGCACACCCCGAGGTTCAGGCGCTGATCGAGAAAGCAGCCAAAGATGCACGTTCCGCCGGCAAGCCGATCGGCATCGTCGGTCCCAATCCCGAGATGGTTCAAAGGTTTATCGGGTATGGCTACAGCTTTGCGGCAATCGCCTCCGACGTTGCCATGATGACCGGCCGCGCCAACGAATGGCTGGGTGTCCTGAACGGTAGTGCTGCTACGCCGGCATTGCCGGCAGCTGCCTATTGAGGTGGCGACGGTGAGCACCGGCTTCACACCCGTTCTCGAGGCGAACACCCTTCTTGGCGAGTGCCCTCTATGGTCATCTGCCGAACAGGTGCTTTACTTCGTCGATATCAAAGCCTGCCGGATCCACCGCTTCGATCCATTGTCGCGGCACCTGACGGCCATGGAACTGCCTGAAGAGGTCGGATGCATCGGGCTTGCAAAGGGTGGCGGGTTCATTGCAGGTCTCCGATCCGGCTTGTGGCTGCTTGACGAAAAGGGCGCGCTCCTGCGCAAGCTCGCCGACAATCCCGAGGACCAGTCGATTAGTCGCTTCAACGACGGCATGGTCGATCCGGCCGGGCGCTTTGTCGCCGGCACCGTCGATGAGACGCGGGAACGGGGGATCGCCAGCCTCTATAGGTTCGATCGCGACGGGCTTGCCGAGCTTGCTTCAGGCCTACTGACATCGAACGGCGTTGCATTCTCGCCGGGTGCAAAGCGGCTCTATCACTCCGACACGCTTCGCTACACGCTTTACACCTTCGATTATGACCCGACACGCGGCTCGGTCAGCAATCGGCAGGTCTTCGCCCGGTTCGGAAGCGATGCAGACAAGGGGCGGCCAGATGGTGGTGCAGTCGACGTGGAGGGCTGCTACTGGACGGCGCTTTTCGAGGGCGGACGCGTCCAGCGCTACGATCAAAACGGCAAGCTGTTGGCGGAATATCCGGTTCCGGCCCTGTGCCCGACCATGGTGACCTTCGGCGGCCCGGATATGAAAACGCTCTATTGCACCAGCGCGCGGGTCGGGCGGTCTGATGCCGAGCTTTCCAGATACCCGTTGTCGGGCGCGTTGTTTTCCATGCGCACCGACGTCGTCGGTCTTCCAAAAAACCTGTTTGATCCCGAAGTGTGAGATCCACTCATGTCGTCGCCTTACGATTCCGTCCGCTACGCCTCGCTCAATGGCCGCAATGTGCTGATCACCGGCGGTGCGTCGGGCATCGGCGAAGAAATGGTGAAAGCCTTTGCCGAGCAGGGCGCGAGAGTGTCGTTCATCGACATCGATGCCGAGACCGGTGCGCGCACGGCCGCAGCGGCTGGGGCAGACTTCCTGAGCTGCGATATAACAGATATCGATCGGCTGCGGAGCGCGATCAGCGCCGTCGAAGACAAGCATGGCGCCATCGACGTGCTGATCAACAACGCCGGCAAGGACGATCGTCACCCGATCGGTGAGGTCGAGCCCGACTACTGGCGTCATGCGCTGGCGCTCAATCTTGATCATCAATTCTTTGCAACCCAGGCAGCAAGCCGCCGCATGGCCAAACAGGCTCGCGGCTCGGTGATCATGCTGGGGTCGATTTCATGGATGCGCGGCCGCCCGGGGATGGTCGGCTATACGACGGCGAAGGCGGCCATCAACGGCATGACCAGGACATTGGCGCGCGAACTTGGGCCATCCGGAATTCGCGTCAACTGCATCGTGCCTGGTGCGATCGTCACCGAGCGGCAGCTGAAGCTCTGGACCTCGCCTGAACAGAACCAACAGTTCATCGATCTGCAGGCGCTGAAATTCCGGCTCGACGCGACCCATGTCGCCCGCATGGCACTCTTCCTTGGTTCCGACGAGAGCGCCGGCTGCACGGGCGCGAACTTCGTCGTCGACGCTGGCCTCACACAAAACTGAGCATGACGGACATGATACTCGAAACAACACCCAACGGTTTCACCATTTCGCTGAACGGCCACGCAATCCTGCGCCACAGTGCATCGACGCCGGCAATCTATGTCGGCCATGGCGATGAGCGCATGGACATGTATCGCGGCAACTTCGAGATCGAAGATTACGTGATCGAACGCAGTGCACTCCGCTACGCCGTGGTCGACGGTAATACGGTCACACTGTGCGAGCGCGAAGGCCAGCCCGCCCGCCTGGTGCTCAGGCTGACGGACAATGCACTGGAGCTATCGGCGGAGGATCCTTCGATCAACCGCTTCTGGATGCGCGTCGTTGCCGATCATGACGAGCATGTCTGGGGCGGTGGCGAGCAGATGTCCTATTTCGACATGCGCGGGCGCCGCTTCCCGCTCTGGACATCCGAACCGGGTGTCGGTCGCGACAAGATGAGCGAAATCACCTTCAAGTCGAACGTCGAGGGCAAGGCAGGTGGAGACTATTACAACACCAACTACCCGCAGCCGACCTTCATCTCCTCCAACCGATATGCGCTTCACGTCGAGACGAGCGCCTATTCGGTGTTCGACTTCCGGCGCAAGACATTTCATGAGATCGAGGCTTGGGCGGTGCCCGAGCGCATCGAGCTATACGCAGCAGCGACCTTCGTCGAACTCGTGGAAATTCTCTCCGCACGCTTTGGCAGGCAGCCGCAGCTACCGGAATGGATCTACAACGGTGCGATCATCGGCCTCAAGGACGGGACGAATTCATTTACCCGCCTGGAGAAGATGAAGGAAGCCGGCGTCAAGGTTTCCGGTCTCTGGTGCGAAGACTGGGTTGGCCTTCGTCATACCTCCTTCGGCGCCCGACTGTTCTGGGACTGGCAGGCAAACGAGGAACGTTACCCCAGTCTTCGTCAGCGCATTGCACAGCTCCACGACGAGGGCGTTCGCTTCCTGGGCTACGTCAATCCCTATCTCTGCGTTGACGGGCCGCTGTTTGAGGAAGCCGACCAAGCCGGTTACTTCGCAAAGGACGAATTTGGCCGCACCGCGCTTGTCGACTTCGGCGAATTTGACTGCGGCGTCGTCGACTTCACCAACCCGGAGGCGGCCGACTGGTTTGCCGACGTGGTCATCGGCGGCAAGATGCTGGATTACGGTCTGTCCGGATGGATGGCAGACTTCGGCGAATACCTGCCCATCGACGTCGAGCTGGCCAATGGCATCGACGCGAAGATCATGCACAATCAATGGCCGACGCTCTGGGCCGAGGTGAATGCCAAGGCGGTTGCAAGCCGTGGCAAAACCGGCGAGGCGCTGTTCTTCATGCGTGCCGGCTTTACCGGCGTACAGAAGCACTGCCCGCTTTTGTGGGGCGGTGACCAGTCTGTCGATTTTTCTCGACACGATGGCCTGGTAACCGTCATCTGCGCGGCCCTTTCTGCCGGTCTCCTGGGGAATGCCTATCACCACTCCGACATCGGTGGATATACCAGCCTCTTTGGTAACGTCCGCACTCCCGAGCTGCTGATGCGCTGGGCTGAAATGGCAGCCTTCACGCCCGTCATGCGCAGCCATGAAGGCAATCGTCCTCGCGACAACGTCCAGATCGATCAGGATCCGGCCGTCCTTGCGCACTTCGCCCGCATGACCGGCGTCTATGTCCACATGGCGCCCTACCTGAAATCGCTGTCGCAGGTAGCCTCGGACAAGGGGCTGCCAGTACAGCGGCCGCTGTTCCTGCACTATGAACACGACCGCAAGACCTACGGGATCCAGGACAGCTACCTCTACGGCTCCGACATGCTTGTCGCACCGGTCTGGCAGGCCGCTCAAAACGAGCGCACCGTGTACCTCCCTGAGGGTTCGAACTGGACGCACGCCTGGAGTGGCGAGCAATATCGTGGTGGCAACGAGATCACGGTTGCCTCGCCGCTTGGTGAGCCACCGGTCTTTTATCGCTCGGACTCGCCATTTGCCGACCATTTCGCAGAGCTGCGGGCTCTCTAGGGATGGATCTTCACGGGTTGGCCATTCTGCTGCTTCTTTCAGCGGTCGCTGCTTATCTGCAGACGCTGACCGGATTTGCATTCGGCCTCGTCATGATGGGTGGTGTCGGGCTCACCGGCGTTATCGCCGTACCCGACGCCGCCGTCCTCGTCAGCTGTCTCACATTCGTCAATGCCGCGCAGGTTCTTGTGAAAGGCTGGCGCGACATTGCCGCGCGTGAATTCGTGCCGATCATTGTCGCCAGTATTCTCTTGCTTTTTGTCGGCTACTGGCTTCTCGGCCTGATGGCGGCTCACTCGATCGATTGGCTGAAGATCGTGCTCGGTCTGGTGATCGTGGTCTCGAGCATACAATTGGCGATGAAACCCCAGCCGCTTGCCCGACTTTCATCCACCGGATCCTTTGCATTCTTCGGCGCCATTGCGGGATTGATGGGAGGGCTGTTTTCAACAGCCGGACCGCCGCTCGTCTATCACCTCTATCGTCAGCCGTTGCCACAGCCGACGATCCGCGAGACCCTTGTTGCCGTCTTTGCCATCAATGCCGTCATTCGACTTGCCGTCGTCGCCTTGGCCGGAGACATGCCGCAGGCCGGCTTCTGGTGGGGGCTGCTCGCAATACCCGTGGTCATCCTGTTTACCTTCGCTGCAAAGCGTTGGCCGCCGCCGATTTCCAACCTGTCACTTCGCAGGGTGGCCTTCGGCCTGCTTTTCCTGTCGGGCCTGTCGCTCGCCTTACCCGCTCTCTTCAAGATCATCGGAGGTCTGTCATGACTGCATCCACTCTCTCGCTCAAGGATTCGACCCTTCTGACCGACAAGGCATTTGTTGCCGGTGAATGGATTTCCTCGCCAACCGGCAAGACATTCGCAGTGACCGACCCGTTCGATGGCACGGTGATCGCAAAGGTCCCCGACCTCGATCGCGAGACTGTCCAAAAGGCAATCGATGTCGCCGATACTGCGCAAAAATTGTGGGCGCGGAAAACCGCGAAGGAACGCGCTCAGGTCTTGAAGCGCTGGTATGATCTGATCGTCGCAAATGCCGACGACCTGGCTCTCATCCTGACGACGGAACAGGGCAAGCCTCTTTCTGAAGCCAAGGGCGAGGTCGTCTCGAACGCGGCCTATCTCGAATGGTTTGCCGAAGAGGCAAAGCGCATCGAGGGCGACATCATCCCGGGTGCCAATCCCGGCCAGCGCATCATGGTTCTGAAGCAACCCGTTGGTGTCTGCGCCGCCATTACGCCATGGAACTTTCCAAACGGCATGATCACCCGCAAGGCCGGGCCTGCGCTTGCAGCTGGCTGCAGCATGATCCTGAAGCCCGCGTCACAGACGCCGCTATCGGCGCTGGCGCTTGCCGTGCTTGCAGAACGCGCCGGCGTGCCAAAAGGTGTCTTCTCCGTCGTCACGGGGGAAGCCAAGCCGATCGGCCTCGAGTTCTGCCATAATCCGAAGATTGCCAAGATCACCTTCACCGGATCGACAGGGGTTGGCCGGTGGTTGATGAAGGAGGCAGCCGACGGCATCAAGCGTCTGTCGCTGGAGCTTGGCGGCAACGCGCCATTCATCGTCTTCGACGATGCCGACATCGACGCCGCAGTGGCTGGCGCCATGATTTCCAAGTTCCGCAACGCGGGACAGACCTGCGTCTGCGCCAACCGCATCTATGTGCAGGAGGGCGTCGTGGAGAGCTTCACGGAGAAGCTGCTCGCCAAGGTGTCCGAGCTGCGGCTTGGCCGCGGGACCGAGGAGGGCGTCAGTCAGGGGCCTCTCATCGACGAGCGCGCCGTGGCCAAGATGGAGGAGCATGTTGCAGACGCGCTCGCCAATGGCGGCAAGCTTCTTGCCGGTGGCAGCAAGAGCGATCTTGGGGGCAACTTCTACCAGCCGACCGTCATCACAGGCGTCACGCAGGCCATGAAGGTTGCCAAGGAAGAGACGTTTGCGCCACTCGCCCCGATCATCTCCTTCAAGGACGAGGAGGATGTCATCGCGATGGCAAACGCCAGCGAGTTCGGGCTCGCATCCTACTTCTACGCCCGCGACATGGCGCGCGTGTGGCGCGTTTCCGAAGCCCTTGAGGCCGGCATGGTGGGCGTCAATACCGGCATGATCGCCAACGAAATGGCACCCTTCGGCGGGATCAAGCAGTCTGGCATGGGCCGGGAAGGGTCGAAGTATGGCATCGAGGGTTTCCTCGAGCTGAAGTATGTCTGCGTCGCGGGGATCTGAGATGCCGTTCGACTATGATGTGATCATCATCGGCGGCGGCATCAATGGCTGCGGCGTCGCACGCGATGCGGCAGGCCGCGGGTACAAGGTATTGCTGGCCGAGATGAACGACCTTGCCAGCGGCACGTCGTCTGCCTCCACCAAACTTATCCATGGCGGACTGCGCTATCTCGAACATCACGAGTTCAGGCTGGTTCGCGAAGCGCTCATGGAACGGGAAGTGCTCTGGAGCCTCGCGCCCCACATCATCTGGCCACTGCGCTTCGTCCTTCCTCATCATTCGGCGCTTCGGCCTGCCTGGATGCTGCGCCTTGGACTGTTCATCTATGATCACATTGGCGGGCGCAAGAAGCTGCCGCCCACCAAGGTCCTCGACTTGCAGAAGGACGCTGCTGGCGCACCGCTTAAAGATCAGTTCAGGAAAGGCTTCGAGTACTCGGACGCATCGGTGCAGGATGCGCGCATGGTCGTGCTCAATGCAAGGGATGCGGCCGAACGAGGTGCGGAGATACTCACGCGCACCGAGGTCACAGAGGTGACGCGCAAGGCGCAAGGATTTGCCGTTTCCCTGGTCAACCGCATCACGAAGTCGAGCCGCTCGGTCACGGCGCGCCTCGTCGTCAACGCGGCTGGTCCCTGGGTCGACCGCGTCCTGTCAATGGCCGCGCAAGGAAAAGGAGCGCGCAATGTTCGCCTTGTTCAAGGCAGTCATATTGTCGTTCGCAAACTCTTTGCACATGACAAGGCGTATATATTCCAGAACGACGACAAGCGGATCATCTTCGCCATTCCCTACGAGGATGACTTTACCTTGATCGGCACGACGGATCGCGACCATATTTGCGCCCCCGAAACCGTCAAGATCAGCGCCGAGGAAACCGAGTACCTTTGTGCGTCGGCTGGTGCCTACTTCAAGCAGCAGATCGTTCCCACGGATGTCGTCTGGTCCTATTCGGGAATACGCCCGCTCTTCGAACAGGGCGCGTCAAGCGCTCAGGAAGCGACACGCGACTACGTCCTGAAGGTCGATGGCGATAAGGCACGTGGGGCGATGATCAACGTGTTTGGCGGCAAGATCACCACGTACCGTCGCCTGGCGGAGTCCGTGCTGTCCGAGATCGAGCAGCTTCTCGGCGCCCGCAAGCCGAGCTGGACGGCAACCGCACCTCTGCCCGGAGGCGACTTTCCCGTCGATGGGTTCGATGCACTCGTTGCCAGGCTCGTCCGTCATGCTCCGGGCGTGGAGAAGGCGACGCTCCGTCGTCTTGCCCGCCTCTATGGAACGTCGGCCTTTGACATCCTCGGTGCCCGGGGTGAACTCGGCAGGATCATAGCCGGGGATCTCGGCGTCAATGAAATTGACCACCTCGTCAGGCGAGAATGGGCCGTCTCCACCGATGACATTCTTTGGCGGCGCACCAAGCTCGGCCTCCGGTTTGGCACAGATGACGTCAAGGCACTGGAGGCATTTCTCCAACAGTCTGCAAGCCAGGCAGCAGCCGGCTGAACCTGACGATTGAGGGCACAATGAGCGATTACATCCTTGCAATTGACCAGGGCACAACGTCGACACGATCCATCGTCTTCGACAAGAGCTACAGTGCAAAAGGGTTCGGCCAACAGGAGTTTGCGCAACACTTTCCCCGTTCGGGTTGGGTCGAGCACGATCCTGAGGACCTCTGGCGTACGACTGTCGAGACGGCCCGCTATGCGATCGCAGCTGCCTCCGTCGGAGCGCAGGAGATTGCCGCGATCGGTATCACCAATCAGCGGGAGACAACGATCCTGTGGGATCGTCGCACCGGCAAGGCAATATACAACGCCCTTGTCTGGCAGGATCGTCGTACGGCCGATGCATGCGCCCGCCTTCGGGCTGAAGGAGCAAGTGACCTCATCGCCTCACGTACAGGCTTGCTGATTGATGCCTATTTCTCGGCAAGCAAGATCGCCTGGATTCTCGACCACGTCAGCGGCGCGCGAGAGGCAGCTGATGCAGGTCACCTGGCATTCGGGACCGTCGACAGCTGGCTGGTCTACCGGCTGACCGGCGGTCAGCGACATGTAACCGATATCACCAACGCCGCTCGGACAATGCTGTGCGACATTGGCTTGGGTCAGTGGGACGATGAGCTGCTGCGTTGCTTCAACATTCCTCGCTCCATTCTTCCGGAAATCCTTGATAACATAGATGATTTCGGGGTGGCGCAACGCGACATCCTCGGAGCCACGGTCCCCATACGGGGGATGGCAGGCGATCAGCACGCTTCCCTCGTCGGCCAGGCGTGCTTCGAGCCGGGCAGGATGAAGGCGACCTATGGCACGGGATGTTTTGCGTTGCTCAATACCGGCAGCGATCGAGTTGTCTCAAAGAACCGTCTTCTGACGACTGTAGGCTACAAGATCGGGCGGCAGATGACCTATGCACTGGAAGGCTCCATCTTCATTGCGGGGGCTGCGGTTCAGTGGTTGCGGGATGGTCTCGGCATTATCGGCAGCGCCGATCAGACCGCCGACCTTGCCCAGCAGGCAGACCTTGAGCAGCAGCTCTATCTTGTTCCAGCATTTACTGGCCTCGGCGCCCCCTGGTGGGATCCGAGCGCCCGGGCCTCGCTCTTCGGCATGACCAGGAATTCAGGTCCGGCGGAGCTTGCACGTGCAGCCCTGGATTCGATCTGTCTCCAGACGCATGATTTGATGCAGGCAATGCGGAGCGATTGGCCGGATGCCTCCATATCGCTGCTTCGCGTCGATGGCGGTGTGTCGAAGAACGCTTGGGCAATGCAGCGCCTTTCAGACATCGTCGGTCTTACTGTCCAGCGATCAAATTCAAGCGAAGTGACAGCACTCGGAGCTGCATGGCTGGCTGGTCATGGCGCCGGGTGCTGGCCAGGCCCGGAGCAGTTCGCCGCCGAACGGGAAATCGGACAAGGCTTTCATCCATACGTGGACGCTGACCAGAATTTCCAGTTGGTTCGAGGGTGGAAGGCAGCAGTGCGGGCAACCATCCAGTTCGCTTCTCAAGTCGCTTAGCGAGCCTTTGAGGATTAACCGGCGCGCGCCGCTAGCCGAAATGCCGCCAGGTCGGCAATACCGCTGCAATGGGACCGGCTTTTGAAGCGGGTCTCGTCCTGGCGCGTCTCGACGAGCGCATCGCCCGGGAGAGTGGGAAAAACGTGGGGGTAAGGATATCCAGGTAATCGAGTGCTTTTTGGAAAGGGTACTCGTTGACCGCACAATTGAAGATGATCATCTCCGTCGAGCTTGTGGGGGTGGACGGCGTTCGACAGCGTCGCGAAATTGCCAACGTTGAGCGAAGTGTCGATGATGCCCGTCTCGACGATTTTGGCCTTTCCCTCGAGGAAGCCAAAGAAATTCAGCTGCAGCTGCAGAAGGAGCTGATGCAGTTTCAGACGGATCAGGCCGTCCAGCGTGATCGGAAGTGCCCGCACTGCGATTGCTCTCGCCAGGTTCACGATTACAGATCCCGTACGATCCATTCGCTCTTCGGCCTTTGCCGTGTGCGCGTGCCACGGTGGCGACGCTGCGAATGCGGATCGAGCGCAAGATTGGCCATCGATTGCACCCCGGGTCGTTTGACCAAGGTGTCAGCCGGTTCAGCTGGCTATTGCCTGCCCAGGTGTATCCAAGGCCGCTGTCAGTTGTCAGACAGCCAAACACCTCATTGGAGAGAACATTGCACCACGGCGTCGGAGGTGCATCGGCTGCGATAATGTATTCGAGTCCGTCTTTGGTGAAGCCGCCTCGACCATTCCAAAAAAGCAGGCTCTCCGGCGATAGCGCGCGACGTTCACTTTCTATGGCAGGGATGTTTGGCGCCGGGACGTTGTTGGTGAATGTACGAAGAACGTGTTCGTTCATCTCTGACGAGGCTTCGCAGGCCTCCCTCCTTGAAGGGTCAACCGACGTTTGCGGTCTATGCTTATTGCTCCAATTGAACGCAGGCAAAGGGCGAAGTGCGTCGCGGCCAATGGCGCTAGAGAAGGGCATTTTGGAGCGGTTGCTATCGCTTCTGTTTCGACGCCTGCACAGAGCCGCCCTCGTTCTCCCACGTAGCAATAGCATCAGAATTGCGGCTCTGTCGCTGCCGTTTGAACGGAGAATAGTTCTTCGTGGGAATGGTCGCAGCTTCAATTCTGCGAATGATGACAGTTTCAGCCTGATGCAAATCACCCTCGGCGGCTTGCATTTCCGACGTTTTGTAGTTGGCGCGTCTAAGAACGCGCCGGAGCGTCGATCGTGGTTCCTCAGAGCTGTGGCACATTGTTTCAATCCTTGATCTGGAAGGTGTAGCGTTGCGCGTTTACGAGACTGAGCTCCACTGCGGTTGGTCTAAGGCTTCTACATGCTTCCAGGTCCGGGCTTGGCGCTTTGGAATGGACGCGGATTGGCTTCCTTTCTTCGGCAGACCCAAGTGCGTTGGCTTTCCCGCTCTTAACTTTCAATGTTTGCTGGTGCTTTCTTGATTATGGATCTCCTGCCGCGCTCGGCGTTCTAGAGCGGCCGGCGGCCCGCGTTCATTAGAAGCTGGCGCTCTGTCGCCGTTGGTCCCAGGAGCTTCAGCAGCCGCTTTTCTTCAAATCGATCAAGCCTGAAACGCTTGGCGTAATCACGGATATTCCAAACCCTTGCGAATTTTGCAGGCGCATATTTGTGGGTATTGTCAGCGGTCATGATGTTGATCTCCAGGTGTGGTTTCGCGATGTTCACGTTGCTGATGCAAGAGGAGGTCGGCGACGCTGTTTGGTGCGAGCTGACGGCGGTGGCATGCTGGTTTATTCCGCGAGAATTGTTGGGGCTGCTCAATCCACAACGAATCGAGAGAGCTAGCCCGACAGCCATGGTGGCCACCATTACCCACTGCGAAAGCGGGAATTCACTGCACTACGATCCGGTGCGAACTGAAAACTAAACATCGTCAAACGTCCTGAGAGGCTTCGCCTCATCGACGCCCGTCGGGGACCTCATACTTGGGAAGCAAGGCTTTCCTCACCGTCTTCTGCATCCCTCTGCATTGCCGCCTCCAGTTCCTGTCGAGGAACCTGCAGCAATTGCCTGGTGCCAATCTCGACCCCCACCGCCGGAATTTCGAGATGCGTTCCGGTTCTTCTGTAGGCGGGAAAAGAGAGTTCCTCGATCAACTCCTCATCCACTATCAGCCGGTAGGTGCCGGCATCAAGCGGTACGACCAGCGAACCTAGGATGAACGGGTGAGAAAAGGTGATTTCAGATGCTGTGGTGCGTTCGGTCATGGGAAAACCTCATGTCTGTTGGGTTGGTCATGCCGCAAGCGCCTTGCGGCCCGTGAATATGCGCGCTGCTACCGCTACCCGAACGTGCCGTGGAGTATGAGGTAAAGAACGAAAGCCATGCATATTATTGGTGTCGACTTGATGATGAATTCGACATACCGAAACCGGCTGAGGTAGCGAGTTGCGCGGTGTAGGGATTGGGTGGAAGACATCGTGTCCTCCTTGATTGGGGCTAGAGCGTTTCTAAGCGCCCTTGAAAGCAGCGCCCGTGCTGTGGCTGCTACCTTAGCAAATATGGGGATGCCAACCACAATTACAAGATGAGGCTGACGGCAATTCTCGAAAGCGAGCACAAACGAGAGCCATTCTTCTGCCACCGACCCAGAGCAGTCACATCCAAGCTAAAGAAATCGGCGTAGTTCTTAAGCAGCGATGCCGCGACTTTCTACAGTCCTCTCAGGCGATAGGGGAGCGCTCGCGCTGAACCTCAATCCCGGCAAGTGCATATTCTGTTCGAGACGTTCGGCAGTCGAAAGGTCGATGTCGATCACGCCGAGATTCTCGTCCAATCAATGCTGTTTCGTTCTGCCTGGAACGGATCGGCGAGATGGCCTTCTTGTGAGGGTCAGGCCGAAGTGACCTCAATTGATCGCTTGCCATTACATAGGCATGCGCCCATTGTCGCCACTTCAGCAGCAATTTTTACAGGCGCTGCTACTTCAGGGCCACCAACCCTGGCCTTATTTGAAAGGAGGACCCCTGTGTCTTCCAACATTCAGCACGTCGACTTTCGTGCACGTGACGCACAAATCCTTCAGACGCTGCTCAAGCGAGCACACTACTTGACCTCCAAGATGCGGCCTCTCGCCGGTCCTCTGCATGTCCCCTCAAAGTCCGTGTTGCTGCGGTCTATAGAGGGCGCAATGCCGGAGATGGTGAAATGAGCGAGACGACCGAAATGCCCTACACGTATCGGCGCGAGGTGAACGGCAGTTGGGCGGTGTTTGACACGCACTCCAGCAGTGTCGCCAAGCCGCGATTCATTCCCCTATTAAACCTTTCGAAAATCGATGCTGAGGAGATGGCGTGCGTGCTTAATCGGGAAGCGACCGGGACTAGGTCCCTGTCGGCATCGCTACGAGATACAGGGTCTGCTGGGCAACTAGCCGCAATCCTCTAGATTCACGTCCGGGAGAAGCTTGGTAGAGCATGATTGAGAGAGTCAGGTAAGCCGTCCCTCCTCGTGAGAGCTCCTATGAAGGCATGGCGCCGGGACGGGTTTACTCTGCTGCTTCGTGGCCCGGCTCCGTCGAGGGTCGTTTGATGAACTGTCGTAAGGCTCCATGTGGTTCGCGCCTTCGACGGGGGGATGACCTCCGCGCTGGTCGCCAACTATCCCGAATCGTTCGCGGGGGTGGCGATCATTGCCGGCCTGCCGTTTGGCGCTGCGCGCGACGTGTCGCCGAATTGCTTTCGCGCTGCGTGGAACAACCGCGCGGCGCGAAGGTTACCCGGCATGAGCAGCAAGCAATTCGACGAAATCTCCCAACCAATCGCCCTTGTCGTGGACGACGAACCACTGATCCGCATGGACACCGCGGACATCATCTCCGGCGCGGGATACTATGTCGTCGAGGCGTCGTCGGCCGATGATGCCTTTGCGTTCCTGATCAAATACAATTCGCTCCAGCTTCTCTTCACGGATGTGTATACGGGAGGGGATATGGATGGATTCCAACTGGCCAGGAAGGTGGCCGAACGCTGGCCGGGCATCGAGGTCGTCGTCGCCTCCGGGGCGCGGCTGCCGAACGATTGCGACCTGCCGGACAACGCAAGTTTCATTCAAAAGCCGTTCTCCGCTGAGACGGTTCTCGGAGCGCTGTTGGAGCACTTTCCGAACGGCCCCCGCCGCAAACGCTGATCAGACCGCCTTCCTTATCTCGGCGATGACCAGCTCATGCCATGGCTTGGCGAGGCAATCGCACGCGCCGGAGGGGATGACGGCTGTGAGTCGTGGTCGCCGACGTGATGATCTCGATGGGCAGCCATTGCACGACCGCCACCCATTCATCGACATCCCGGCATGTCAACGTCCGTCTCGCGCGGGAAGATGGCCGTTGACATGCGGTTAGAGCGGCATAGCGAAAGTGAAGCGCGTCTCGTTTTCATCCGATCTCACGGAAAGTGCCCCACCGTGGACCCGTGCGATCTCGCTGGCTGATGTAGAGACCCAGACCCAGTCCTTGCTGGCTGCCGCGCACTTCGCCTCGGAAGAACGGCTTGAAGAGTGTTCCCATAGCTTTGCTTGAGGAAGTAACTGCCAGCCCTGCATAAGGTTGGCGTAGTCCAACACGCCAACGCCCCATGGTTCCGGTTTCCACCAGAATTGTTCGAGGGGCACCATCAAATCTGTGGGAGAGCGCCAACAGCGCGAGCGATGACGTTATTGGTTCCAGTGGCGGCGACCTTACGGTTGACGGGTTAATCAGGATTGCCAACGAGTCGATTCGACAGCAAAAGCCAACAGCCCAATGTGTCCGTGCGCTTGTGCGAATGGCTTTATTTCATCAGCCCAGCAGCTCGCAGGGCGTTCTCAATCGTTTGCTTTATCCCGGATGACAAATTGGGAGCTATCGGCGGCGCAAGATGCGCCGTCTGTGCTTGGGTAGACTGCGGCCTCGGTTCAAACGACGGTGTGAGACCCCAGTCGGCAGCAATTTTTGAAGTCGAGGAAAGGCCCACGTCTAACATGAATGGGCCGCTGTTTTCTCGATCGTTTGAAGCATCGACAGGCGTTCCGTGCCCCATTCCATCGATCGAATGATAAGATAGTACGACCTGGCCGCTTTCGTTATGCCAATCCTGGCGCACCATATCTTCGTCCTTTGTAACTGTCGGCGGATATCCTTCAACTCCATGGGCGCCACGCCATTGGTCAACGATCGCGGTGGCATTGACGGCAGACACCGTCTGGTCTGCTGTACCATGCCAAACCGAGATTGACGGCCACGTCGTCAATGTCGGAGCCGCTCCACGTAGCAGGTTTTGCAGCTTGTTCCCGTCAGGCACTCCGTGGCCACGCATTCTGTCGAAAGCCTCCGGGACCGTTGATGCTACGCCATAGGGCAGTCCCGCGATAATTGCCCCGCCTGCGAACACTTCAGGGTAGGTAGCAAGCATAACGTTCGCCATTGCTCCGCCAGCTGACAGGCCCGTTATGAAAATGCGCTTTCTATCGATTTTCCATTTCGCGGCCAGAGTTTCAATCATCTGCCGTATGGACATCGCTTCGCCGTGATCTCTGACCGTGTCGCCTTTCTCAAACCAGTTGAAGCAAAGGTTGGCGTTGTTCTCGCGCCTCTGCTGCGGAAAAAGGACGTAGAAGCCATACTCCTCTGCAAGCTTGGACCAACCGGCGCAACCGTCGTAGCCCGCCGCTGTTTGCGTGCAGCCGTGAAGGACGACGGCAAGGGCTGGCGATTTCGGGGGCTCTGACGGGGCATAGAATTTGGCGGAGAGGGCTCCAGGGTTGGAACCGAAATTTGCAAGGTCGCTCAGCCGTGTGGGGAGGGCATCGCTTGGGAAAGGGGGACGGCGGTTTAACCGTGACAGACGAGCTATGGTGTCGGATAATGGTCGCATCTTGGCTCCTAAGATCACGGCCATGACGGCGATGATTGTTACCTCAACGAGCGAGAACGCTAGAGGTTGCTGCGTTGCACAAAGTTAATGTGGCGGCCCGCGACCAGATTGCTTACATCGATTGCTCAAGGTGGTGCCCTCATCCAACCGCGCCTTCTTCAAGCATCGGAGAGGGCGGTCGGTCATGATGCGGCGGATGTCGCCCTGTCGACGGTCTTCGGAGTGCCCGTCTCGAGGTAATCACCGAAGAAATGTAGCAAGGCTGAACTGAAGCAAGGGGGAGGCAATAGATGCCATCTGAACCACGATCACCGCGTCTGGCGGTTCTGATCGACGCAGATAACACCTCAGCGAGAATTGCCGACGGTCTTTTTGAAGAGGTCGCCAAGATCGGCGAGGCAAGCGTGCGCCGCATCTACGGCGATTTTTCGGGGACGCGTTCGCGGGGCTGGGCTGAGATCCTGGCAAAGCACGCGATTATTCCCCAGCAGCAATTCGCCTATTCGACAGGCAAGAATGCGTCCGACATCACGCTTGTCATCGATGCGATGGACCTGCTGCACAGCGGGCGTTTCGACGGCTTCTGCCTGGTTTCGTCCGACAGCGATTTCACGAGGCTAGCGGCACGCATCCGCGAACAGGGCATCGATGTTTTCGGGTTCGGGGAGCAGAAAACTCCGGAGAGTTTTCGCCAAGCATGCCGACGTTTCATCTATACCGAAAACCTCTTGCCGGGAAAGATCAAGGAGGAAGGCGATACCGCCACAAGCAGCAAGCCCCTGCAGTCACCGGATACGGCCAGCCTTCTGATAAAGCGGGTCCTGGCTCAGGAAGATACTGATGACGGCTGGATCAGCCTCGGCACGGTCGGCAAGCAGCTTCTCAATCTGGCACCGGATTTCGATCCGCGGACATTCGGCTTCAAGAAATTGAGCGACCTCGTCCGCAAGACGGGCCAGTTCGACATCGAACGAACCGAAGGCAGTCCTCTCAGGATTCGCATCAGGCAGAAGCCGAACGCGGAGGAAAGAGCAAAGAGAGGACGCTCCCGCAGCTCTGCAAAAAGTCCCGCCACGGAATAACGTGGTTCATCCACGATGGCCTGTTAAATCGCCTACTGTTACGCGTACCGCAACTTTGCGGCATCGCGGAACGAGATCAGGCGCCGGCTTTGCTCATCCCAGAGAACCAGTTTTACGCAGTGCAGGCTCTCCATCAGCGTAATACGGCCGACGCCGGCCAGTTCGGGGTGATCCTGCAGCACTTCCGGCAGCCTGTAGTAAGGCACCCTGCTCGACAGATGATGAACGTGATGGATGCCGATATTACCGCTGATCCAGCGAAGTGCGAGCGGCAGATCGTAGTGCGACGCGCCATGAAGGGCTGCATGTGAAAACTGCCATTCGGGCTTTTTCGACCAATGGGTTTCCTCGAACTGGTGCTGGACGTAGAAAAGCCATATGCCCGCGGCTCCGGCCAGCAGGGTGATCGGCAGATGCACCGCCAGGAAGGTCAGGTGCGTAGCGGCAAACAAGGTGAGATTCAGCGTCAATCAAGATGAGACTCGGCGGCGGTGGGTGTGACGAAGGGAGGGCGTAGCCCGACCGGAGTTATACCCACCGCCGCGGCGCAAATTTTGACGTCTCATGATCGCGGTCGGCCCGATACGATGACGGTTTTCTGGAATGGAGAACCACCTTTGTGCCGGGTCGTCATGTAACCGATCATCAGATGAGATTATTCATGAAGTACCGACAAACACATTCTGTTGAGGTCGCCGCCGCAAAGGCGTCGATCAGCCGGGCGACGGCCTTTCGCATAGAGAAAGAACAGCGCCTTCCGTCGCAGAGCAAACCGCCACGCAGCCGCCGTCGGCCTGATCCGCTTGAACATATCTTCGACGCGGAGGTCGTTCCGCTCCTCAAAGCCGCACCCGGCATTCGGCCGGTTGCCGTTTATGACGAGATGCTGCGTCGCCACCCGGAACTGCCCGAGGGCATTCGCCGCACATTGGAGCGACGCATTCGGTCGTGGCGAGCCATTCATGGCCAGGAGCAGGATGTGATCTTCCGCCAGACACATGAACCTGGCCGACTTGGTCTGTCGGATTTTACCGACATGGGAAGCCTTGGTGTGACCATCGCAGGTCAACCGCTCGACCATCTGCTGTATCACTTCCGGCTGGTCTGGTCGGGTTTTGAGCACGCCCATGTCATTCTCGGCGGCGAAAGCTTCGTCGCCTTGGCGGAGGGCCTGCAGAACGCCCTGTGGTCCATTGGCGGCTCGCCGCTCTATCACCGCAGCGACAGCCTGTCGGCCGCCTTCCGCAACCTCGATGCTGATGCCAAGGTCGATCTCACAAACCGCTACGGAGACCTGTGCGCTCATTACCGGATGACGCCGACGCGCAACAACAAGGGCGTCGCCCACGAGAACGGCTCGATCGA
This sequence comes from Rhizobium sp. RHZ01, assembly GCF_014851595.1. Taxonomy (NCBI): domain Bacteria; kingdom Pseudomonadati; phylum Pseudomonadota; class Alphaproteobacteria; order Hyphomicrobiales; family Rhizobiaceae; genus Rhizobium; species Rhizobium sp. RHZ01. The sequence goes on along the minus strand of NZ_JACUZZ010000027.1, from coordinate 1,264 downwards.
AAGTTCACACGGCCATCTCAAGAGAGCTGTCCGCGATGCTCTCCTGATGCGCGGCACCAGGGACTTTGACGATCTTGGCTCTTATCGAACCTTCGTTGATGAGATCGTCAGCCGCCGCAACGCCGCGCATGGTAAGCGCATCGATACCGAGCGCCCGCATCTGCAGGCGCTTCCCGATCGCCGCACCACGGACTTCGAAGAGGTGGTCGTCACCGTGTCCCGCACCGGCGGCTTCGCCTTGCGCAAGGTCTTTTACACCGTCCCCTCCCGCTTGATCGGCCACCGGCTGCGGGTGCGTTTGTTTGACGATCGCCTCGACGTCTTCATCGGCGGCACGCATCTACTGACGTTGCCGCGAGGTCGCGCCCATGCGAGTGGCAAACACGATCAGGTTGTCAATTATCACCATGTCATCCACTCGCTGCGCAAAAAGCCGATGGCACTTCTCAACCTCGTCTATCGCGACAAGCTGTTCCCTCGGCCGGAATACCGAAGGACCTTCGACACTCTCCTCGATCGACTGCCTGAGCGACAGGCATGCAAGATCACCGTCGAGCTTCTGTCACTCGCTCATGATCGCGGATGCGAGCGAGAACTGGCCGAGGAGCTTGCCAGAACGCTCGACGCCGGCGACTTGCCTGACCTTGCCGTCCTGAGAGCTCTCTTCGCGCCCGACCCGGCCAGGCTACCGACCGTTCATGTGCAACTCGCATCGCTCAATGGCTACGAAGCTCTGATCGGTGCGGCCTATGCGGGAGAGGTCGCATGAGGAATGGTTCAAACACCATAGACGAAGCCCGCCTCGGCATCATGCTCAATGACCTGAGGCTGCCGACGATCAAAACGCTGTGGCCGCAATTTGCCGAGCAGGCCGATCGTGAAGGATGGCCAGCGGCCCGCTTCCTCTCGGCCATTGCCGAACATGAACTGGCCGAACGGGCGCATCGCAGGATCGAACGTCACCTCGCCGAAGCGCATTTGCCGCCGGGAAAGACGCTCGACAGCTTCGCGTTCGACGCCGTCCCCATGATCTCGAAAGCCCAGGTGATGGCTATCGCCGCCGGTGATAGCTGGCTCGCAAAAGGTGCCAACATCCTCATGTTCGGCCCGCCAGGTGGCGGAAAGAGCCATCTCGCTGCAGCCATCGGCCTTGCCCTGATCGAGAACGGCTGGCGGGTATTGTACACCCGCACCACCGACCTCGTGCAGAAGCTGCAGGTCGCACGGCGGGAGCTTCAGCTCGAAGCCGCTATCACCAAGCTCG
>NZ_JACUZZ010000026.1:0-104404 GCF_014851595.1 Rhizobium sp. RHZ01 | reverse complement strand
GCTCACGAAGATCATTCGAATAGGGTCGTGTCATGGATGCTGGCCTCCATTCCAGCATCCATGATGAATCACAAATCTGCTGATTTGGGAATCGCGCACCGATTCCGATAAGCAATGATCCGCTCTAGATTTGAGTTGCGAGTGGAAAAGAGGCCTTTAGGGGCCTCTTTTTTCATTGGCTAATCCGAAAGTGTGCCATCGGCGTTCGAACTTGCCTGGCATCGCCTTCAACATCAGTTCGCTGAGAAATGGGTCAACTCCACTCACCGGAGGTTCCGCAGTGCTGAATACGATCCCGTCGGGTTCTGCTTCGATTTCTCGTCGCATCCGAACAGATCATCTTGAGCTTTTCAGCACCGCGGGAGTGGGTAGTGGACATAGAGATCGCCAGGCGCAAGGCGAAGGGGACGTGGACCCTCGATGAAAGCGGAAAGCCAAAGCCTGGGGCACTGACTTCGACGACCTTATCCCCAGGTTGGGGCCGACGGAACCCCCGGATACGAAATGACCAAGTTTCTCGCAACGGTTGACCTTCAGCTTGACACGGTAGGTCGCGTTATCGAGAGCTAGTTGGCTCTTCGCATCATGGATTGCAGCAACCAAGGATCCAGCGCGATCTGTTTTTCATCATCGGGGAGACTAAGCCACGCGAGATTTTTAGCGTTACGACAGGCTTGCCCATTCGGCCAATCCAAAAGCCCATCGCATGTGGTAGCCACTGAGCCACTCGCCACCAACTCGTTGCGAAACAGAGCGGCATAGTACGCGTCTGCCCTGTCAGTAGCCCACATCGATGTGAGCGCGGCGACAGCCAGCATCGTGACGGCCCCCAACACCCATTTCCAGAAATGCCACGTCACATAGGCCACACCAGCGGCAGCAAACACCCCAAGCGCGGGCAAAAAGCCATCCCAGAACGTCATTTACTTCACCCCGGACAAAAGGCTTTCGTGATTGCCGCTATACTGAGGGTCGCCGCCAGTTTGTCCCGTTCTTCCGGGTGGTCGCGCAAGCTATTGGTCACAACATCGACCACCTGCTTCTCACTCACTCCCGCTCGCAAGCAACTGTCGCCCATTACATCGGCCACACCATCAACATAGGCGACGCATAACGCAGTGCGCTCATCACTTGCCGTGCACCAACCGTATAATTCGTTTCCGTTGATAAACCCGCCGTAGATGTTCGTATTAGCGAAGGCAGGCGCAGTCGGAATGGCGCACGCCATGGCCAAGCCCACGGCAGCCGATAGATACTTTTTCATGACAATCCCCAGTGATGCGGTAGCGGTGTCAGCATTCGAATGCCAAGCCAACACCATCCGGCGACGTGAGGATACCACGAGGTATGGGTTTCGTGCCCCCTGCTGTGCCCCCTGCTGAAAAATCGGGATTTCTGCTTGAGGAAGGGAGATCTTCTTTTTATGAATGATTTCAAGATGGTGCGATCGACAGGGATCGAACCCGTATACCTTGCGGTGAGGAATTGTAAGACCTTTGCCCTGGCACAGCGTTTCGAACCGGCAGCGAGAGACGTCACGGTCGTAGGGTGGACGGCACGTCGCAAAGGCTTGCCGTACAATACCTCGAGACATACGCCAATCGAGTCGTCACCCTGCCGCAGGAGGCGCTCATCGGGCTCGCGTGGTGTCTTTCCTAGCCGCCAGGCGCTGACCAGGATCGCGGCGCTTCAAAGCCAGCTTCTCGGCTTCCGCTCCGTCAAATTGACACAGCACGGGATAAAAGGGACCCTAGTGCAAGCGATTCGGTTCGCTGCCAACTTGTATGCGGCGATCAGCGTTGCCCCAGCCCTTGTTTCTCGTTTGGTGTTTCAAGACTCTCAAAGGAGAAGTGCCGTGATCCCATCCGGTCTCTTTTACGACCTCGTTGATTCCCAAATTGCGTTCAAGATCGTGCAGAGGAATTTCAACAGTCCCAACTTCATCTTCAGCGTACCTCGCGTAAAGGACGGGCAGCTCCGCCTGACGATGCTCGGAAGTCAGCCCCTTGTCGGGTCCGCGGATGCCATACTGGCCCGCCTTAACGCCCTTCTGTGCGAACACCCTGTCCGCCAGCCGAACGCCCATGCCTTCAGGCCGGCCACCAGCAATGCGAAGATCGTTGGCTATTCGATCTTTCCCGAGGCCGAGAAAGGCAAGCAGCACGGGTTGCCGGAAGAGATGTCCGTCGAATGCCGCATCATGCCGGCCGACCGTTCAAGTCCCGGGCGGGAAATCTCGATGGTAAGCGTGATTGTCGATGGAAAACATAGCCTTCATCTGATGGAGACGGTCGGCAAGGATAATCTTCAGGAGATCAGTCGGCTTTCCCCGCATGCGCTGCCCATGGAAATCCATGGGGGACTGGCGGCGAATGGCTACTATCAGGAGAGCTTCGTGACCTTATATGGTGAGGAGGCCCTCGAAGAGGCAAAAACGAAGTTGAGAGAGGCCTGCAACCGAGCGGTTTCCGCCGGTACCGACGCCCGACACGCACATCACTGATATCGCTCTCTCCGTTATGAGATTTCGGTCGGCCTGATCGTCAAATGTGCGGGTCCGTGTTCGCCTGATGACGTTGACTTGTTAGCGCCAACGGATGTGTGCGCGATTTTGCGGGTTTGGGTAGCAAATTCCACAAGGTTGGTGTCCGGCGTGAAAAGCAACCCACGCCTACCAGACCGAGGACGGTACCGACACCGACAGCATCGAGAGTTTCTGCTCCCGCGCCGAGCGCTCGTACGACGGCATCCACCACCGCTTCTCGGTGAAGTACTTGGATTGGTACATGGCGATGGCCGCCTGGAAGGAAGACACCCGCTACATGGGTCTGCGCTGGCAGCTCGCCGGCGTGCTGCGTACGGTCACCCACCGCACGCGGTCTGATCACCTCTGCGGATACTGGCAAGGTGCGGCAGAGCGTATCGAAGACCAGGTGTGAATTGAAGACACGACGGTCGAGAGGCAGCGCTACCTGCGGTGACCGATCTGGGGTTCGTGATTTCTCCGACGTGTACTGTCAGGTTCACCGGGACGCTATTAACGGTTTCACCGGATTCCTATTGAAGGGTTCCCCCGCATTCTATTGACACTTTCCCCCAACTTCTATTGACACTTTCACCGCAACTCTATTACAACTTTCCCCACATCGAATTGCGTCGACTGTGAGGTGACCATCATGGACGAGGGTCTCCTCCCGCGTCATCTGCAGTCCCAACTAAAGGCTGCACTTGCATCAGCGCGAGTGGTTAACATTGTTGGACCGCGCCAGGTCGGGAAGACGACACTGGTACGCGATCTATTGAGCGCTGGAAAATTCATCACCTTGGATGACGAGGGTGTGCTTGCGGCTATTGAGGCCGATCCAAAAGGACAGCTGGATTCCCTGTTGGCTGAGACGAAAGCGGGTCCCCTCATTATCGACGAAGCCCAACGATCAACGAAATTAGCTTTGGCGTTGAAGAGAATCGTGGACGAGAACCGAGCAATGGGTCAGTTCGTCCTGACAGGCTCATCCAACGTTTTCATTTCCGCGGACGTGGCGGACTCGTTGGCAGGTCGGGTCCATACAATGACGATGCTTCCAATGAGTGTCGCCGAAACAAAACGCATGGGGCCTGCGAAAATTCTCGACTGGGCATCGGCGAATGACCGTCCCGATCCGCTAGACCTGCCTAAAGCAGAAACGTTGTCCCGGGCACAATACATCGACTTGATAGTCGCAGGCGGTTTCCCCGAGATACGAATTCTGGAAGAGCGCTGGAGGCAAAATCGATACAGAGACTACGTTGACAGTGTCGTGGAACGCGACGTTGCGTACATCCTAAAAATAAGAAAATCAGACGCCATGAGGCGAATGATCGATCAGCTAGCTACGCGTGTCGGAAACGAGCTGAATATAGACGAACTGTGTTCAAACATCAGTTTACAACGGAATACGACCGATACCTACCTCGATATTCTGACCAAGCTCTCCCTATTGCGACGATTGCCTGCGTGGACCTCTGGAGAGACCGGGCGCGACATACGCCAGCCAAAAATCCATCTTGTGGATACTGGGATCGTCGCAGCTTTGAGGAGCATGAACACCCAGAGCTTCAATATCGGCGCGAATCCCACAGCGCTTGGCGGCCTGTTCGAAAATTTCGTTTTCAATGAAATGTGGAAATCCGTCCCCCATCAAATGCGTCAGTGGCGACTTTATCATTGGAGGCATCAACGAGGACGCGAGATAGACATTCTTGCTGAGTCAGACAGAACGATAATCGGCTTCGAGATGAAGACATCGACTACGGTTGAAGCAAAGGACTTCCAACATCTGCGATGGTTTCGAGATGAAGGCCCAGGGGTGAACCGTCCCTTCGTCGGCATCGTCGTCTACATGGGAGAGCGCGTACTCAGTTTCGGCGAAAACATATTCGCGCTCCCTCTGTCGATATTTTGGTCATTTGAAGACAGTTAGCCTGAGCGGGCAGCCCAGATTAATCCTCAAATGCTTTCCTGGCGATCCCCCACAATCTACGACGACCATCGGGAGCACCTGACAAGCGAACCTGGCCCGTCTGCTCCATGTGTTCGAGCAGGCCAGAAAACCTTCCAGCCAGATTAGAACCGATCCCGTCAATCTGGCCCTTCGCGTTCGGCAAACTGTTTCGACAGATCACCTGCAAGGACCGGTTCTTCGGCATCTCGGAGTAGTTCGAGGACGCCGCGGCGGACATCACGGCCTTCGAGGAGGTCGGTGACGCGGCGGCCAGGGCTCGGACGCTACTCTTGGATCGAAGACCTTGATCACGGTCACGAAAGCGACCTTGTGCGCTTCCGAGGCGAGCGCTTCCGCCTTGATCTCCTCAAGTCTGGCTTCCAGTTCAGCCAGCTCGGCCTCAGTTCCTCGACGACCACCACAATACAATCGAACTCCACCGACAGAGCTGGAGGTAACAATTCTTGTGCCTGGAATCTTTGTGGCATTTGCTATCTAACCTCGATCGCCCCGCTGTTTTTCCCTGCGGACTTGAAATATATTTCATTACGTGAATTATATTGACACGCATTTGATCTTCGCCTTTATTGCTCTCATCGGACTTCGAGGAGGAAGTTCGATTTCAACGCGATCAGCGGCGTCAACGTGACGCCCTCAGGCTTTTGGGAGGGGCTTCGGCCTCGAGGAGGAATCTTGCGCAAATTTATCAGCTCGACCGCCATGGCGGTCCTTGCAGCAACGCTTTTTTCGGGCACGGCATCCGCGGAAACGGACAGTCCGTTCCGCTGCAAGCCGGGTGAAAAATACGTCATGAACGTCATGGTCTCGGGCGTGGAATACTGGTTCCCGGTCTACGAGATGTTCAAGCAGGCCGGTCAGCAGCTCGGCTGCGAAACTGCATATACCGGTACACCGGAATATGACGTCAACAAGCAGATCGCCACCTTCGATCAGGCGCTGGCCCAGAACCCGGCCGGCATCCTTGTCCATCCGATGAATTCCGATCCGTTCATCGAGCCGATCAACCGCGCCACCGAGCAGGGTACCGCCGTCGTCACCTTTGCCGCCGACTCGCCGCTTTCCAAGCGCGTCTCGTTCATCACTTCGGACAACACCCGCGAAGGCATCTATGCTGCCGACGCAATCGCCGAGAAGCTGGGTGGCAAGGGCGAATATGCGGTTCTGGAAAATCCGGGCCAGGACAATCATGACAAGCGCATCGCCGCCTTCATCGGCCGTATGGAGGAAAAGTGGCCCGACATGAAGCTGGTCGGTCGCGCCGCTTCTAACCAGGACCCGACCAAGGCCTATCAGGGGCTTTCGAGCATCATCCAGGCCAATCCGAATCTCGGCGCGGTCTTCATGCCGGAAGCGAACTCCGCTATCGGCGCCTCACAGGCGTCCAAGGAAAATGGAGGCAAGGTTCTTGTCATGTGCGCCGACGTCAACGCCAACATTCTCGACATGATCAAGGCCGGTGAAGTCTTCGGCTCGATCAACCCGAACCAGGGCATGCAGGGCTACATGGGCTTCATGCTGTTGTGGCTTGCCAAGCATCCGGAGCTGATCGACCCAATGAACGACGCCAAGCGATCGGGCTTCAACCCGATGAGCATCCCGGTGGTCGACAATGGTCTTTCGATCGTCACTGCCGAAAATGCCGACGACTTTTATTGGGACAAGTACCTGAAGCGCCGCGGCACGAAGGGTATCGAGGAGTAAGGGCATCGGCCCTTGTCACCTTCGGAAAGAAGGTGCGCCTGGAGGGCTAAATGAGGGGGATGGTTGGGCCAGAACTTGCCGCACTACCCCCTCAACGCCTTGTAACCTCGGCTTTTTCCGTGCTGGGAAGAAGACAGATTATCGCAGCCGTCTCGATCGGGGACCGGTCATGAATAAGGAAATTACGATGGCGGAGCCGGTGCTCACCATTCATGGCATAAGCAAGCATTTCGGGGCGATCCGGGCGCTGACGGATGTCAACTTCATGCTCGAGCGCGGCGAGGTCCATGCGCTCTGCGGCGAAAATGGTGCCGGCAAATCAACGCTGATGAACATCATCGCTGGCGTGCTGCAGCCGACCGAAGGCGAAATCCGCGTCGATGGAAAGCCCGTCCGCATCGCTTCACCGGCTGCCGCGCAGGCGCTCGGAATTGGTCTGGTGCATCAGGAAATCGCCCTCTGCCCTGATGCCACGGTGGCCGAGAACATGTTCATGGCCGCGACCAACCGCCGGCGTGCCCCTTTCATGAATTACCGCACTTTGGAGCGCGATGCCCAAAAGGTGATGAACCGGCTCGCCGCCATCGACGTCCGCCAGAAGGTCGCGGATCTGCCGATTTCCAGTCAGCAGCTTGTCGAGATCGCCAAGGCCCTGACGCTCGACTGCCGTGTGCTCATTCTGGACGAGCCGACCGCAGCGCTGACCGAAACCGAGACGCAGCAGCTCTTCGCCATCATCCGCGACCTCAAGGCGAACGGCATCTCGATCATCTATATCAGCCACCGCATGGCCGAGATCTTCAGCCTCTGCGACCGCGTGACCGTTTTTCGTGACGGTCGGTATGTCTGCACCGACAAGATTGACGATGTCACGGCTGATGATGTGGTGCGCCGCATGGTTGGCCGCGAGATCACCCAGCTCTATCCGGAAAAGCTCGGGGCCGAAGTCGCCTCTCGCGAAACCATCCTCGAAGTGGATGGCCTTGGTGATGGTGCTCGATTCCATGATATCAGCTTCGATCTGCGCCAGGGTGAAATCCTCGGCATCGGTGGCCTGATCGGCTCCGGCCGCACGGAGATCGCCGAAGGCATTTGCGGGCTACGCGCCCATGCCGCCGGCGAAGTCCGACTGCATGGCAGGCCGCAGGCAATCCGCGCCTATGCGGATGCGGTCAAGGCGGGCATCGTCTATCTGTCGGAAGACCGCAAGGGCTCCGGGGTGTTCCTGGAGATGTCGATCGCCCAGAATATCTCGGTGCTGAACTTGAAGGCACTCACCAACCATGCCGGCCTGCTCAACGGTCGCGCCGAGGCGGCGCTGGCGCAGGATTTGGCGCGGCGGCTTGCGGTGCGCATGGGCGGCGTCGAGGCCCCGGTCAAATCGCTGTCAGGCGGCAACCAGCAGAAAGTGGCGATTGCCAAGCAGCTTGCCGTCAAACCAAAGGTGATCCTGATGGACGAGCCGACACGCGGCATCGATGTCGGCGCGAAGACCGAAATCCATCGGCTGCTGCGCGATCTCGCGGGCTCGGGCATCGGCATCGTCGTCATTTCATCGGAAATGCCGGAACTGCTCGGGCTCTGCGACCGCGTTCTGGTCGTGCGCGAAGGGCGCATTGCCGGCGAAGTGGGCGCGGACGATATGACGGAAGAAACGGTGATCCGCCTTGCATCGGGGGTCAGTGCGGCAAGGACGGCTGATCATGCCGCGTAAGGAGAAAGAGACGGGAATGGCAATCGACACGATAACGGCGGATATCCCGAAAACGGGGCACTTCAAACGCATCGGCAGCATGCGCGAAGCGGGACTGATCGCGATCATCCTGGCGCTTTGCCTCGCCATGAGCTTCGCCTCGCCACACTTCCTGACGCTCGGCAATTTCCGCGCCATGCTGATGAGCTTTTCGGTGGAAGGCATCGTTGTCGTCGGCATGACAATCCTGCTCATCGTCGGTGGCATCGATCTCGCCGTCGGCTCGGTCGTCTGCTTCGCCATGGTGCTCTCCGGCTCGCTGTTTCTTGCCGGGCTCGATCCATGGACGGCCTCACTGATCGGCATTCTTGCCAGCGGCGTCATAGGCGCGATCATGGGTTTCTTCGTGACCGTGGTGGGGCTCAACCATTTCATCACCTCGCTCGCCGGCATGGTGATCGTGCGCGGGCTGTGCCTCATCATCACCAAGGGCACGCCGCTCTCGCTCTTTACCCTGCCGGCAGGCTTCAAGGCGGTTGGACAGGGCACCTTCCACGGCATTCCCTACGTCATCCTGATCTTCGTTGCCGTCGTCGTCCTGTTCGATTTCCTGCTGCGCCGGGCCATCGCCTTCCGCAAGGTGTTCTATACCGGCAGCAACGAGAAGGCGGCGCTCTATTCCGGCATCAGGACCAACCAGGTGAAGTTCTGGGTGACGGTTCTCTGCTCGACCCTCGCGGGTGTCGCAGGGGTGATCTACATGTCCCGCTTCGGGGCGGCGACCCCGACATTCGGCGTGGGCATGGAACTCAACATCATCGCGGCGGCGGTCATCGGCGGTGCCTCGCTCAACGGTGGCTCCGGCACGATCTTCGGCGCCATCCTCGGCATTGCGCTGCTCTCTGTCGTCACGTCGTCGTTGATCCTGCTCGACGTCTCCGTCTATTGGCAAGACATGATCAAAGGCTGCATTCTGCTTGCCGCCGTTTCCATCGACCATTTTCTGCACAAGCGGAAGGCCGCCTGATATGCCAATCGCCAAACTGAAACAAAAGACGACAGCGCCGCGCGAGGAAATCGTCATCGCGCGCCAGATGCACCAGGCGCTCGTGCTGCATTTTCTCGAAGGCCTGACGCAGGCACAGATCGCCGACCAGCTCGGCATCTCGCATGCCACCGTCAACCGGCTGATCAAGCGCGGCCGCCAGCTCGGCCTCGTCGAGATCAAGATCAAATCCCCGGTCGAGCCGCTGGTGGATATGGAAGAACGCTTACTGGCGCTCGGCGGCATCAGCCGTGCCGTAGTGGTGCCGACCGTATCCGACAATCCGCAGACGGCGCTGCAGGCTGTGGGCGAGGCGGCGGCCCGCCTGCTGATCGATGAGATCGCCGATGGCGATACCATCTGCATCACCGGGGGCAAGGGTGTCGGCGCCGTCGTCGCCGGCCTGCAGCCCGCTCGTCGCTTCGATGTCGAGGTGATCCCGGCGACCGGCTGCGTGCAGGGCAAGCACTATACCGACGTCAACCATGTCGCTACCCTGATGGCGGATCGGCTCGGCGGACGCTCCTACCAGATCCACGCGCCGCTCTTTGCCGATGATGCCGTGCAGCGGGGCATGCTGATCAACATGCGCGCCGTCGCCGATGTCTTCCAGCGGGCGCGGGAAGCCAAGGTCGCCGTCGTCGGCATCGGCTCGATCCTGAGCTCGGATTCGACCTATTACGACCTGCACCCCTCTTCCAGCGAGGACCGCAAGGCCATCGAACATTCCGGGGCAAGGGCCGAACTGCTCGCCCATCTGCTCGATGGCGAAGGCCGGGTCTGCGACTACAGTCTCAACCGCGCACTGGTTTCGCTGACGCTTGAGGAATTCGCGGCGATCCCGACCAAGATTGGCGTGGCAAGCGGCCTCAACAAGGCCAGCTCCATCCTGAGCGTGCTACGCGGCAACCATCTCGATACGCTCGTCACCGACGAGGCGACCGGGGCGCGTATCCTTGAAATAGCATCCGGGGAAGGGTTTTCGGCATGAGCGGCGAGCAGTTGATCCGCGAGATTGGGCGCTCCGGCGTCAGGGCCTCGGCCGTAGGGCTGGGCACCTGGGCGATCGGCGGCTGGATGTGGGGCGGCACCGACGAGGCGCAATCCATCGCCGCCATCCAGGCCTCGCTTGATGCCGGCGTGACCCTCATCGACACGGCGCCGGCTTACGGCCTCGGCCGCTCGGAGGAGATCGTCGGCAAGGCCATCGCCGGCCGCCGCGACAAGGCCGTCATCGCCACCAAATGCGGCCTTGTCTGGCATACGCAGAACGGCAAGCATTTCTTCGATCAGGATGGCAAGCCGGTTCACCGCTATCTCGGGCGCGACTCGATCATCCATGAGGTCGAGCAAAGCCTGCGCCGGCTCGGCACGGATTATATCGACCTCTACATCACCCACTGGCAGGACGTAACGACACCGATCGAGGAGACGGTGCGGGCGCTTGAAGAGTTGAAGGCGGCCGGCAAGATCCGTGCCATCGGCGCCAGCAATGTCGATCGCTCTGAGCTTCGGCAATACATTCAAACCGGATCACTCGATGCAATCCAGGAGCGGTTCAGCATGATCGATCGCGGGATCGAGGCGGACCTGCTGCCGCTCACTGTTCAAAACGGCGTGTCGACGCTCAGCTATTCCTCGCTGGCACTCGGCCTGCTCTCCGGTACCATCGGACCGGATCGCGTTTTCTCGGGTGACGACCAGCGCAAGGACAATCCGCGCTTTTCCGTCGCCAACCGGCAGAAGGCGAAGGATTTCTCGGAGGCGATCCGACCCGTCGCCGAGCTGCATGGCGCGAGCGTCGCTCAGGTGGTGATTGCCTGGACGCTGGCGCAGCCGGGCGTGACCTTTGCTCTCTGTGGTGCGCGCAACCCGGCACAGGCATTCGACAATGCAAGGGCCGGCACGCTCCGGCTTTCGGCTGACGATCTCAAGGCCATCGACGCGGCGCTGGCGGCAAAACTGGCCCACATGGACGGATAACAGGCTGTCATCATGAACCGTGAAGAGACATGGAACGGGTTTCGCAAAAGCCCGAAGGTGGATGTGTGCGTCCTCGGCGGCGGCATCAATGGGCTCAGCGTCTTCCGCGAGCTGGCGCTGCAGGGCGTGAACGTGCTGCTGGTCGAGAAGGGCGACTATTGCTCCGGCGCGAGTGCCGCGCTGTCGCGCATGGTGCATGGCGGCCTGCGTTATCTCGAAAACGGCGAGTTCGACCTCGTGCGGGAATCGCTGGTCGAGCGCGACCGGCTGTTGTGCAACGCGCCGCATTACGTCGCACCGCTGCCGACCACAGTGCCTATCTTCGACATTTTCTCCGGCCTCGGCAACGGCATCGTGCGGTTTCTCGGCCTCACCCGCCGCCCGAGCCGCCGCGGTGCCATCGCCATCAAGACGGGCCTTGCCATCTATGATTTCCTGACCCGCAAACGGGCCTTGATGCCGAAACACCAGTTTCGCGGCCGCCGCGGCACGCTTGCCAAATGGCCCGCGCTCAACCCAGCAATCCGGAGCGCCGCGACCTATTACGATGCCTGGGTAAGCCACCCGGAACGCATCGGCATCGAGCTTCTGCGCGACGGGCTTTCGGCTGGTCCGAACGCGCAGGCCCTCAACTATGCGACGCTCGAACACACCCCCGCCGGCCACTTTCTACTGCACGATGCCATCTCCGGACAATCGCTGCCGATCAGGCCAGCGCTGATCGTCAACGCCACCGGCGGCTGGATCGACATCGCCAATGGCTCGCTCTTCCCCGAGGATGCCCGTCCCGCGCCGTTGATGGGCGGCACCAAGGGCTCGCACCTGATCATCGATCATCCGGGCCTGCGCGACCTGCTCGATGGCCACATGATCTATTACGAGAACGAGGATGGTCGCATCTGCATCCTCTTTCCGTATCTCGGCAAGGTGCTGGTCGGCTCCACCGATATCCGCGTCGATGATCCCGGCACGGTGCGCTGCGAGGCCGACGAGCGCGATTACATCCTGCAATCGCTGGCCTTCGTGCTGCCGGGCATCGTCATCCGCCCGGAAGAGGTCGTCTTCCAGTTCGCGGGCGTTCGGCCGCTGCCGGCCAGCAACGACAGCTTCACCGGCCGCATCCCGCGCGATCATTTCTGCACGGTCGTCGAGGGCCGCGATCTCGGCCCGCCGGTGCTCTGCATGATCGGCGGCAAGTGGACCACCTTCCGGTCCTTCGGCGAACTCGCCGCCGACATGGCGCTCGACCGGCTCGGCCGCCAGCGCCGCATCGATACCGCCGATCGCACCTTCGGCGGCGGGCGCAGCTTTCCCAAGGATCGCAGCGACTGGCTACGGCAGCTTTCCCGCGCGACCGGCCTTAAGGAGGATCGCATCGCCACCCTCTTCACGCGCTATGGTACGGACGCTGCCGAAATCGCCCGCTTCCTCGTCGCAGCGGATCATGCCCTGGCTCCCGATCACGCTCTGCCGCATGCCGGCTACAGCGCCCGCGAGCTCATCCATCTCATCCGCTCGGAAGCGGTGGAGCATCTGGACGATCTTCTTTTGCGCCGCACGACGCTCGCCATCACCGGCGAACTTTCGCTCGACATGGCCGATGCCGCCCTCGCCATTCTCGCCGCCGAAAAAGGCTGGCCGCCGCAGCGCGCGACCGAGGAGCGCACCCGTTTTCTGACCCTCCTGAACGACCGTCACGGTGTTTCGGAGCAAACCCTTTCCGCAAGGAACGAACAAAGGAGTGAACAATGCGAGACGTCAGCAAGGTCCGGATGAACCGGCTGTTCGGCAACGGCCGTTGCCTCGATGTGGCGATCGATCATGGCGTCTGCAACGAGCCGTCCTTCCTTGACGGCCTGGCGAACATGCCGGCCGTCGTGAAGGCGCTGGTGGAAGCCAGGCCCGACGCGATCCAGATGAATTACGGCCAGGCCGACCTGCTGCAGGACCTGCCCGGCAAGGACAAACCAGCGCTCGTCATGCGTCTCGACATGGGCAACCCCTACAACCGCATCCGCCATCGCGATATGTGGGCCGTGTTGCAAAACGAGGCCGAGCCGCTGATCGGCGCGCTGCAGATGGATGCGGCCTGCGTCGTCGTCAATCTGTTCATGCTGCCGGACGAGCCCGATCTCTTCCGCCAATGCGTCCAGAATATTTCGCGCGTGCGTGCCGATTGCGAGAAATACGGCATGCCGCTGATGATCGAGCCGCTGGTGATGCAGCCTGTGACGGAGCGCGGCGGTTACATGGTCGATGGCGATGCCGACAAGATTGTGACGCTGACGCGGCTTGCCCGCGAAATGGGCGCCGATATCGTCAAGGCCGATCCCACGACCAACCCGGAGGATTTTCATCGCGTCATCGAGGCGGCGCGTTGCCCGGTTCTGGTCCGCGGCGGCGGCAAGGAGGATCTGTCCGCGGTCTTCGCGAAGTCCGCGGCCTTGATGCGGCAGGGTGCGATGGGCATGGTCTATGGGCGCAACATCTATCAGCACGCCAATCCAAGCGCCGTCGTGCGCGGCCTGATGGCGATCATCCACGAGGATGCAAGCGGCGAAGAGGCGTTTGCAGTTTATCAGCAGGGGTGAGGTTGGTGGTTACCTTGATCCGAGCGGCGAGAAGTGCCGAGCGTATGCGAGGCGATGAGGGCGTGCTGCGGCAAATCCTGAGCATGCAGCGAGCCCTTCATCCGGCCCTTCTGGCCGCCTTCTCCCGGATGGGGAGAATTGGGGATCGGCGCTAGGCTTTCGGCTAAAACCACGCAAGACTGACAGAACCTTGGGAGGGGTTCGCAATGGCAAAATATCTGTTGGGGCTCGATGCCGGAAACACCGTCATCAAGGCGGTGATCTTCGATCTCGAAGGCCGGGAGTTGGCGCATGCCGGGGAGGAGGGCCATAGCCGCATGCCGTGCCCCGGCCATGTCGAGCGCGATCTCGGCGAACTCTGGGCCAATGCCAAACGCGTGATCCGAACGTGCCTCGACAAGGCAAACATTGCTGCCTCCGATATTGCCGCCATCGGCTGCGCCGGCCATGGCAACGGCCTCTATGCCCTTGATCGCGATGGCCAGCCGCTGATCGCAATCCAGTCCCTCGATACCCGTGCCACGGGACTTGTCGAGGAATGGGCGGCTGAAGGGGTCGGCGACCGCACCGCACCGATCGCCCGCCAGCGCCCCTGGCCATCCCAGACGCCGACGCTGCTTGCCTGGCTGAAACGCCATCGTCCCGACCTCTTCCAGCGTATTGGTACGGTTTTCTTCTCCAAGGATTTCGTCGTCAACCGGCTGACCGGCAGCCGCGTCAGCGAGGTCTCCGATATGTCCGGCGCCGGCCTGCTCGATCTCGCCGCCCGTCGCTACGACAAGGCGCTGATGGCCGCTTACGGCCTTGCCGAGAGCATGCACATGCTGCCGCCGCTGATCGAAAGCGCCGATATCGCCGGTCATGTGACGCAAGAGGTAGCGACTGAGACCGGGCTTGCGGCCGGCACACCGGTCGTCGGCGGGCTGTTCGATGTCGTCGCCTCGGCGCTCGGCTCGGGCGTGTCGCGCACCGGCAGCGCCTCGATCATCGCCGGCACCTGGAGCATCAATCAGGTGATCATCGATGGTCCCGACCTTGATGGCCCGGTTTTCATGTCCTCCACCTTCGACCGCAGGCGCTACATGGCGATGGAAAACAGCGCCACGTCGGCCGCCAATCTTGAATGGCTGGTTCGGGAATTCTTCGAGGACGAGCATCCAGAAGGCGTCTCGCCCTTCGATGCGGCTTGCGCGCTCGCGGCTGCGGTCGCGCCGGCTGCGGATGATCCGCTCTATCACCCCTTTCTCTATGGCGCCCAGCAGAACGGCCATGCGCGGGCCGGTTTCTATGGCATGGCTGGCTGGCACACCAAGGGGCATCTGATCCGGGCAGTTCTCGAAGGTGTCGCCTTCGGTCATCGCCAGCATATCGAGACCATCCGCAAGGCGGGTGCGCACTTCGAGGAAGCGGTGCTCTCTGGCGGTGGCTCGCGCAGCAGGCTCTGGCCGCAGATATTTGCGGATGTATTGGGTGTTCCCGTCATTGTTGCCGTGTCGCGGGAGACAGGGGCGCTCGGGGCTGCGATTGCGGCCGGCACGGGTGTCGGGCTGTTTGCCGATTTCACCGAAGGCGCCACCGCCATGGTGCGGACCGATCGGCACTATCAGCCCAATGCTGTGCTGTCGGCCCACTACGCCACCCGTTACAGGCTTTACACGGATATTAACGAGGCGATGACGCCGCTGTGGCGGCGGCTTTCGGAGGCCCAAAGCCTCGCAACAGGAGTTGCAGCGTGACCATGCCCCTGAATGAAGCGCCTATGGATGAAGGCGTTTACGATTTCATCGTCGTCGGTGCGGGGTCGGCCGGCTGCGTGCTGGCAAACCGGCTCTCGGCTGATCCGAGAAACCGGGTGCTGCTGATCGAGGCCGGCGGCTCGGATCGGTATCACTGGGTGCATGTGCCAATCGGTTACCTCTATTGCATGGGCAATCCGCGCACCGACTGGATGATGAAGACGGCAGCCGAGGCCGGCCTCAATGGCCGGGCGCTCAACTATCCGCGCGGAAAGGTGCTCGGCGGCTGCTCCTCGATCAACGGCATGATCTACATGCGCGGGCAGGCGGCGGATTACGACGGCTGGCGGCAGGCAGGCAATGCCGGTTGGGGCTGGGATGACGTGCTGCCCTGGTTCCTGAAATCGGAGGACAATTATCGCGGCAAATCGGCCTTGCACGGAGCGGGGGGCGAGTGGCGCGTCGAACGCCAGCGGCTGTCCTGGCCGATCCTCGATGCCTTTCGCGATGCGGCCGAGGAACTCGGTATTCGTAAGACCGGAGATTTCAACGGCGGGGACAATGAAGGGTCCGGCTATTTCGAGGTCAATCAGAAGGGCGGCCTGCGCTGGAACACGACGAAAGCCTTCCTGCGCCCGGCGATGAAGCGGGTAAACTTGCGCGTGCTGACAGGCGCGGAAACCGAGCGGCTGGAATTTGACGGCAAAGCTGTATCCGGCGTGCGCTTTCGCCTCAATGGCCGCTCCTGCGTCGCCCGCGCATCGCGCGAGGTCATTCTATCTGCGGGTTCGATCAACTCTCCAAAAATTCTGGAGCTTTCGGGCGTCGGGCGGCCGGATGTGTTGTCGAGCCTCGGCATTCCCGTGCATCATGAGCTCCAGGGTGTCGGCGAAAACCTGCAAGACCATCTGCAGATCCGAACCGTCTTCAGGATCGAGGGCGCGCGCACGCTGAACCAACTTTACCACAACCTGTTCACCCGAGCCGGCATGGCATTGCAATATGCGATCAGCCGTTCCGGTCCGCTCTCGATGGCTCCAAGCCAGCTCGGGATCTTCGCCAAGAGCGATCCGTCCGTCGCTACCGCCGACCTCGAATATCACGTCCAGCCTCTCAGCACCGACCGGCTCGGCGAGCCGCTGCATCGTTATCCTGCCGTGACTGTCTCCGTCTGCAACCTCCGGCCGGAAAGTCGCGGCACCGTGCATATTACGACACGTGATGCCTCGGTCGCCCCTGAAATTCGTCCCAATTATCTTTCGACCACGGGCGACAGGCTGCTCGCGGCAAATTCAATTCGCCATGCGCGCAGCTTGATGGAAACGACGGCTATCTCCCGTTTTCGACCGCAGGAGATGCTGCCGGGCCAGGAATATCAGAGCGATGACGAGTTGATCCGGCGTGCAGGTGATATCGCCACCACGATCTTTCATCCTGTCGGCACCTGCAGGATGGGAAGCGATCCGATGGCGGTGGTGGATGCCAAGTTGCGCGTGCATGGGCTTGAGAAGCTGCGCGTTGTTGATGCCTCGATCATGCCGACGATCGTGTCCGGCAATACGAACTCCCCGGTGATCATGATCGCAGAAAAAGCAGCGGAGATGGCGCTGAGGGTGCAATAGCTGGATGATATATTCTTTGATCCGACTATCTCGCCGCCTGACGATCGCGCCTCGCCTCGGCATGCATCAATAAGAGCTCTCGAAAGTGCCTTGTCCGTACACCTTCGGATACCAGAAATCTTCGAAATCGACACAGTTCACGATGATTTGGAGCATTGTGTCGGCAGTCTGTGTAACGCCGATTTCGTCAAACAGCTGACGTCATTCGCGGCTGTCAGCGGCCGCCTGGCTGACGGCACCTTCCTGCCGGGGCAAATTCGTGCATGAGATAGGTTGGAACCGCCTCGCAGCTTTTCATGAGCGCGAATAATTCCTTGTCGGACTTGCTCGCCAGTATTCCGGTGCGCACAAGTACCGATGCGAGTCCGACATTGGCTGCGCCTTTGATATCGTGCTCGATACTGTCCCCGATGCAGACGACCTTTGCTCGATCGAGACTGCCCCATACTGACATGGCGTGGCTGTAAATTTGATGATACGGCTTGCCGATCCACTGGACCTTGCCGCCGAGTTCCTCATAGATCCTCGCGATTGCTCCCGCGCCAGGTGCGTTCTTGCCGCCCGCCAGCTTGTGAATGTCAGGATTTGTGCAGATGCAAGGCGTGTGATTGGCCGCAGCGGGTTCCAGCATGCGCCGGTATGCATCGAGCGTTATGCGTTCCGCCTCGCTGCCCGAGATGATAACGAGATCGGCATCATTCGATCGAGGCACAGTCGTCAGATGAAGACGGTCCGCGAGGTTTTGGTCATCGCCGCTGGAAATTGTGAAAGCGCGCATCCCGCGCCGAATGTCCTCAGAACGGGACAGAATATCAAAGGCGACGTCGCCCGACGTCACGAACCACTCAAACAGGCCACGCTCGAAGCCGAGGCGAACGAAGCGTTCGGCATTATAGTCCCCGCTTCGCCCGGAGTTGGAAAGCACGATCACCCGTTTGCCATTCTCTTTCAGCCTCTGCAACGCTGCAGCGGCGCCTTCATAGGCGCCCTCGTCATCACGCAGCACGCCAAACTGATCGATCAGGAAATAGTCGTATTGATTGATCAGGTTTGCGAGCGATGTCTCGGGAACAGAGCTCACTGGTTCTTCCTTTGCCATTGAAGAATGAGCGCTGCGGTGCCGATTGCAGCCTCCGTCGACTTCGAAGGCTTAAAAGCGATACCAAGCGCGGCTTGCCGCATGCATGTCCACGTCGGATTCTTCGAGCCGCCGCCAACGGTTCGGATCGATTTCAGCTGCGCGGCACCAAGCTCCGCCAGCCTGTCATATCCCAACCGTTCAATTTCCGAGATTCCTTCAAGCACTGCCTGGAAGAAAATTGCGTCATCCTCCGGGCGAGGCTCCAGGCGAGGGGCATAATCCGGATCGCTGAAGGGGAAGCGTTCCCCGCGTTTAAGTAACGGATAGAAGTTCAAACCCGTGGGTCGCGAGAGATCAAGGCGAGCCGTCAACTCGGCGAGCCGGTCATCTCCGAACAGTGATTTGATGACGGCACCACCCGTGTTGGAGGCGCCGCCGGGGAGCCAGAAATCGAGTACCCTGTGCGAGTAGATGCCATATTGCGGTGCGTTGATCGGCCGTTCGGAAGCGAGCTTGAGGACGAGGGTCGAGCCGAGCGCGGTAACGCCATCGCCGATCTGCGAGGCGCCGGTCGCCAGAAACGAGGCGCAGCCGTCGGTCGTGCCGGCGTGAAAGCGGCAAGTCTCTGCAATGCCAAGCTTGGCAGCGAAACCTTTGACGCGCGAGAGCGCAGCACCGGCACGGTAGACCTTGGGAAGCAGCTCGCGATCAAGGCCGACCATCTCAATCCAGTCCGGCCATTTTTCCCGTTGCAGGTCGTAACCGGTCTTCAAGGCATTGTTTTCGTCTGTTGCTGCTTCCTGAAGACCGAGCTTCAGCAACAGCCAGTCGGCCTGATGAACGACCTTGGATACACCTGGCTGACGGGCAAGAAAGATTGCTCGCGCAAGAGCCGAGCTCGCTCCTTTCGCGGGGCTGTCGGCCGGCGCATGCCGGGATATCTGTTCGACAATATCGCCATCGGGGCAGTTATCATTGTACATCAAAGGCGCGCCCACCGGTTCGCCCATGCGATCGAGCGCAAGGACGGTTCCGGAAGTTCCGTCGATACCGATTGCTCCGACGGATGCGAGGCTTGTTTTTGCGGCAAGTTGCGTGAGCGCGGTTGACGTTCTTTCCCACCATATGGAAGGGGTGCGGCCTTCCTCAGCGGTGAAAAACGGAGTGCTGGCGAGAGCAACAACCTCACCGTTGTCGGAAATTGCGGCCGCGCGTACGCCGGACGTGCCGATGTCGATTCCTATGACAGTTGCGGGCAATGGATTGGGCGAGCTTGTCACGAGGTCACGGCTCCGCGGTCAAGCGCCTGCCTGTACTGCTCAGCCTCCCAGTTTGTCAGCTCGTATTCGTCGGCTTCGGAAAGATAGTTGACATCGGAATCGTCGGGGATGCGTGCTACGACTTCTGCAAGACATCGAGCCATCGCCTGGCCGCCAGCCGTCAACTCGTTCGACAAGAGTACGCCGGAGCCAGGCACGATGATCATTTTCGGCGGGCCTTCTCCTGTCAGTGCCAAGCTTTCGAGGTAAGCGGTCACGGATTGGTCTGCGTCCAGGAGGCCGATCTTCACGCCGAGGAAAATCACGTGATCCGGATACATCGAACCGGCTGTCGCCAGCCGGACGCTTTCCTGTGAGAGCGCTAGCTGATGGGTCTCGGTGTCGTTTGCTGGAGAGTACCTGCTATCCCGGCTCAGCCGCTCGAGTGTCTCGATGGACGGGGAGGGAACTTGCCGTTCAGGCATTTCCAGTGCAGCGGAGACCTGCTCGATGCGGCGCGCAACCTCGTCAATGGTGGCCCCGGTAATGATGATGCCGTGATTGTACAGGACTAAAACGTCGGGACGCGTTGCGGCCGCCAAGTCGACCTCGCGGGCAAGCGGCGTGCCGGGGCGCCTGTAGGGAACCGTCACCCAATGCAACCCGGTCACGTCCAGCCTTGCTTTCAGCAGCCGATCGCGATCTTTCAGAACCGAGAGCGCGATCGAGTTGACGCAGTGGTAATGCGCGACGACTGCCTGGGGCAAGGCCGCGTGAAAGCTCGTCTCGATGGATGGTCGCAGGCCGCTTGTATTCAGTGACGCAATAACGAAATCGGTGGCCTTTTCGGCGCGTTGGTCGCCTTTGCGAAGGGCTTGGACGAGCGGCGCGACACGGACCGGCACCATGATATCGCGATCCCCGGCCTGAGCGAGCCAGGTGCCGGATGCTTTGACCCACATGGTATCGCCATCCTTAAGCGAGGTATTCCCGCCTGCTCCCTGAGTTTTGAGGATGTCGGTTCCGATCTGCTTCGACAGCGCCAGAAACCGGTTGAACTCGCCCTCCGAGCTACCTACCGCCATCAAGACCTCCGCGTTTGAGATGTTCACTCACAATAATGAGCGAATTTTTCATCGATCGTATGTAAGCGATTGAATATCGTCAATGATGAAGTTTTTGCGTCACATCGGCTTGCGGATGAGGTTTCGTTGTGATTATCTTTAATCATCGGCAGGGAGCGGCCGGGAGGAAACACAGTGAACGATGCCAGCCGGCATAAACTCATCACCGACCTTCTTCGCGAAACACCGTTCGCTTCGGTTCGCGACCTGCAAGTCCGCCTCGGCGTTTCCCCGGCGACCATCAGACGCGATATCGACAAGTTGCACGAAACAGGGCGAGCCAAGAAGGTCTACGGAGGGATCTCGGCTTTCGAAGTCGGCGGCCGGCTTGCGGCCCGACCATACGACGAGAATCGCGATATTGCGGTCGAGGCCAAGCGCGCGATAGCGCAAAAGGCCGCCTCGCTGGTGCGGGACGGTGACTCCATTATCGTTCATGCCGGTTCTACCTGCTTTCAGCTGGGCGTGCTTCTGGCTCGCCGCAACTTGCGCATCTATACCAATTCGATGCCGCTTGCTGCCTATCTCGGCGAACACGGCAGCTGCCATCTCAGCCTTTCAGGCGGCGAACTCTATCGCGAGCCGGGGATCATTCATGATCCGGCCTCGGGTGCGCCCGATTACTTCGCTTCGCGGTTCTTCGTTGGCACGCAAGGCATCGATTCACAGGGGCTTTTGGAGTCACACCCGCTGCTCGTCAAGGCGATCGGCGAGCTCAGCACCTGCGCTGATGAAGTGGTGCTGTTGGCAGACAGCCGAAAGTTTTCCATTCAGCCACGTAACCTGGCTTTGACGCTGTCGCGCGTCGGAACGATCGTGACCGACGACGGTTTGTCCGACGCAAACGCCAAGATGCTTGAGAATGCCGGTGTGACGATCCTCATCGCAGATGTCGGAGGCGTCATTTGACAGAGCATTGTCCAGTTGCGGTCTTTGACCTCGGAAAGACCAATTCGAAGCTGTTCATCATCGACGGCAAGGGCGATGTCGTAGCGGAGCGACGCGCCAAGCCGGTGTGGCGCGAGCACGGCGACATTCGTGTCCTCGATGACGAAGCTCTTTTTTCCTGGATGCAGGACGAGCTCAGCCAGGCCGTCGAAGCGCATGGCGTTCGCCATGTGACGTTTTCCGCGCATGGCTGCACGTTCGCGCTGATCGGAAAAGGCGAACTTTGCCATCCGATACTTGATTACGAACAGGAGCCTCCGGCATCGGTCGCAGCCAGGATTGATCCGCTCATTCCACCGTTTTCTGAAACCTACTCACCCCGTCTGCCGCTCGGGTTGAACTACGGCCGCCACATTCTGTGGCTTCGGGACAGGGATCCGAGCACGCTCGACGCTACCGATGCGATCCTTGCCTACCCTCAGTTCTGGTCATGGAAATTCTCCGGCAGCGCCGCCTCCGAAGTGTCCTATCTCGCTTGCCATTCCCATCTCTGGGCACCGTTGGCCGATGACTTCAGCAGCCTCGTCGACCAAGAGGGTTGGCGCGCGAAAATGCCTGATCTTGTGTCGGCAGGTTCGTCACTTGGGACATACCCCGTCACGGCAGCAGGCGAAACTGTGGAGGTTATGGTCCACAATGGTGTCCATGACAGCAATTCCGCACTGTTCTACTACAGGTCGGTCGGCTTTGACGATTTCACGCTGATCTCGACTGGCACCTGGGTGATTATCTTCAATCAGGCGTGCCCTTTGAATGCCCTCGATCGTGAGCGCGACATGCTCGCCAATGTCACGGTAGACCATGCACCTGCCGCAACGATCCGGTTCATGGGTGGTCGCGAATACGACGCGGCAAGCCAAGAGTGGACAAAGCCGATCAGTATCGAAGCGGTAGAAGCGGTCATCGCCAAGGGAAGTTTCGCCCTGCCGTCTTTCGCCGCCGGTGGGCCGTTTCCGGGTTCAGAAGGTCATTTCCTCGGACCAGCCGTTGAGGGCGAGGAGCGGGCGGCCGTAGCGTTGCTCTACGTGATCCTGATGACGGATCTGTCACTCGATCTTATCCGTTCGCAAAACGACATTGTGATCGATGGCGGCTTGGTCAAGGCCGACCTCTATGCACCATTGCTTGCGGCCTTGCGGGATCAGACCGTCTTTACCAGTGCAAATCCCGAAGGCAGCGCCTTCGGGGCGGCTGCGCTCGTATTTCGCCAGTCCAATGTCCGGCCCTTCAAAAATCAGTGTGAGCGTATCCGTGCTGTCGAGATCGCCGGCCTTGGCGACTACAGGCGGGAATGGAGGCGTGCGATAGAGCTGATGCGTGACGTGTCGCAGCCGGCCATGCTGAGCGAGGGGATCCGATGAACCCAGTTGTAGCATCGTCCCCGGCCATTGCTCCCGTTCTCGAAATGCAGAATATCAGCAAGACCTTCGGCAATACGCGCGCACTGACGAAAGTCTCCTTGACCGTGTATCCCGGTGAAATTCATGCGTTGATGGGTGAGAACGGCGCCGGCAAGTCGACGCTGATGAAGGTTCTCTCCGGTGCTTACCTCGCGGATCCCGGCGGTACGATTCTGGTCAGCGGCCGGCCGGCGGTCACCGGCGACCCGATCAAGGCAAGAGCCAACGGCATTGCGGTGATCTATCAAGAACTGTCGCTCGCTCCCAATCTGACTGTCGCCCAGAACATGTTTCTCGGGGAAGAGCCGTCACGTCTGGGGTTCGTCGACCGCGCGGATATCAGGAAGCGCGCCGAGCCCATTCTGAAGCGCCTCGGCATCGGCTTTTCTCCCAATCAGCTTGTGTCGTCCCTTTCCTTGGGCGAGCGTCAGATGGTCGAAATTGCCCGCGCTCTTACCACGGACGCGCGCATTATCGTCATGGACGAGCCGACGACGTCACTGACGAGCCGGGAAACCGAAAAGCTTTTCGAGGTGATCGCCAGCCTCAAGGCGCATGGAATTGCGATCATCTACATCAGCCATCGCATGGAAGAAATCTACGCGCTTGCAGACCGCGTCAGCGTGCTTCGCGACAGTGCCTATGTTGGAACGCTGAGGCGCAGCGAACTGTCGGCCGAGCGGCTCGTCTCCATGATGGTCGGCCGCGACCTGTCGTCGTTCTATAAGAAGGAGCACCGCGCTGCCGCGCACGATCGCCAGGTCGTGCTTGCCGTCAAGAATGTGGGAGACGGGCGGCGCGTGCACGATTGCTCTTTCGATGCCTGTGCCGGGGAGGTGCTGGCCATCGCGGGCCTTGTCGGTTCGGGCCGCACGGAGCTTGCGCGGCTGGTCTTCGGTGCGGACCACAAGGCCACCGGTGTCGTGACCTTGAACGGTCAGGAGCTTTCGCTGCGCGGCCCCCATGATGCGCTCAATGCCGGGATTGCCTACCTCACCGAGGATCGCAAGGCACTTGGCCTGTTCCTCGACATGACGATCAACGAGAACATCAATGTCGGTGTGATCGCCAAGGATGCGCGACCAGGCGGGTTCCTCGATTTCGGCAAGGCGAAGAAGCGCGCCGATGACGCCGTTTCGTCCCTGTCGATCCGAACGAAGAGCACGTCCATCAATGCCGGGGCCCTGTCGGGCGGCAACCAGCAGAAGGTGTTGCTGGCGCGCCTCCTGGAGACAAAGCCGCGGGTGGTCATCCTTGATGAGCCGACGCGCGGCGTCGACGTCGGTGCGAAGTCGGAAATCTATCGGATCATCGACGAGCTTGCCGAAAGCGGCATCGCCATCATCGTGATCTCAAGCGATCTGCCCGAGGTGATTGGTATCGCCGACCGCGTGTTGGTGATGCGCGAGGGACACATCGCCGGCGAGGTCGTCGCATCGCCGGACCGACCGATCGAGCAGGAGACCATCATGGCCCTTTCGACCGGTCCGGTCGGTCGAGACACAATGAGCGCGACATAAGAGAGAACCTGAAATGAGCGCAATGCAGAGCGGACAGACAGCAACAGACAGGATGAGGTTGAGGTCGACCTTGACCGCCCTTGGTATGCTACCCGTCCTCATTCTTTTGGCCGTCGGCTTTCATCTTCTCAGCGGTCGCTTCCTGAGCGTCAACAATCTGTCGATCGTCATGCAGCAGGCATCGATCAACACCGTGCTTGCGGCCGGCATGACATTCGTGATTCTGACGGGCGGCATCGATCTTTCCGTCGGATCGATCCTTGCCGCCTCAGCCATGGTCGGTGTCATCGTTTCGCTGTGGCCGGATGTCGGCATGCTTGGGATTCCCGCAGCAATTGCGGTCGGACTGGGATGCGGCCTCATCAACGGAGTTATCATCGCGTTTTTGAAACTCCCGCCCTTCATCGTCACGCTGGGTTCGCTAACGGCAATGCGCGGTATTGCCCGTCTTCTCGGCAACGACACGACCGTCTTCAATCCCGATCTGCCCTTCGATTTCATCGGCAATGGCAATCTGTTCGGCGTGCCATGGCTGGCGATCATCGCATTGGTGACGATCCTGGTGTCCTGGGTGATCCTCAAGCGGTCGGTGCTAGGAACCTGGATCTACGCTGTTGGCGGTAATGTCGAGGCTGCACGCCTTACGGGCATCAAAGTGCCGCTGGTGCTTTTGTTCGTCTATTCGATGTCGGGCCTGCTATCGGGCCTCGGCGGTGTCATGTCGGCGGCCCGCCTGTACGCGGCAAACGGATTGCAGCTTGGCCAGGCTTATGAGCTCGACGCGATTGCAGCCGTCATTCTCGGCGGTACCAGTTTCGTCGGCGGCGTCGGGTCGATCTGGGGCACGCTGATAGGGGCTTTGATCATCGCTGTCCTGTCGAACGGTCTCATCCTCGTCGGGGTTTCCGACATCTGGCAGTACATCATCAAGGGACTTGTCATCATCGTTGCCGTCGGGCTCGACCGCTACAGGCTGAGAGGGCTTAGCCGCACCTGAGCTGCGGCTGAAGGAACCGGGTTACCGGATAACAAAGGCGCAGGAGGCGCCATAAGGAGGAAAGCATGCGCATGATCTCTAAACTGCTCACCGCCACCGCGCTCGCCGCGGCAATTGCAATGCCGGCCGCGGCAAAGGATCTTCAAAAGATCGGCATTTCGGTCGGCCTCCTGGGCAATCCATTCTTTGTCGCGACCATCAAGGGCATTGAAGACCGAGCCAAGGAAATCAATCCGAATGTTCAGGTGACCTCTGTTTCTGCCGATTACGACCTCAACAAGCAGGTTTCGCAGATCGACAGCTTCATTGCCGCCGGCGTTGACATCATCATGCTCAACGCTGTCGACGCCAAGGCAATTGCACCGGCCGTCAAGAAGGCTCAGGCCGCCGGCGTTATCGTCGCCGCCTTTGACGTGTCCGCACCCGGTGCAGACGTCACCGTCATGACAAACAACGTCAAGGCAGGCGAAGAAGCCTGCCAGTACATCGTCGACAAGCTCAGCGGCAAGGGCAATGTTGTCATCATTAACGGCCCGGCCTCGTCCTCGATCCTCGATCGCGTCCAGGGTTGCAAGAACGTCCTGTCGAAGAGCCCTGACATCAAGATCCTTTCTGACGACCAGAACGGCCAGGGATCGCGCGATGGTGGTCTTGCTGTCATGCAGGGACTGCTGACGCGCTTCGACAAGATAGACGCCGTTTTTGCAATCAACGATCCGACCGGCATTGGCGCAGAGCTTGCCGCAAAGCAGTTGAACCGGAACGAGTTTTTCATCACCGCAGTCGACGGCGCTCCTGATATCGAAAAGTCGCTCGCCAGCGGCAACTCGATGATCAAGGCCTCCGCTTCGCAGGATCCCTACATCATGGCCGGCGACTCGCTGAAGATGGCCGTCGACGTCCTGAATGGCAAGAAGCCGGCCGAAACGACGGTGCTTCTCGACCCGAAGTTGATCACGGCTGAAAACCTCAAGGATTACAAGGGCTGGACGGCAGCCCGCTAAGGTCTCCTCCCGAGTGGCCCGCCGTTGCCACGTGCACGGCGGGTCGCCTTCCCTCAATGAAAATCTCAGGAAGCGGTTTGCCCATGTCCAAGATCGGTGTCCACTCATTTGTCTGGAGTGCCGGCTCGTCGAAGGATGAGCTCGATAAAGCTCTATCGAGGTCCCACGAACTTCAGTTCAAGCTTATCGAGTTTTCGTACCTCGATCCGAAACAGGTGGACGTGAAGTGGCTGGCGTCTCGCATCGAGGAACTTGGCCTTGATGTCGCAATCAGCATGGGGCTGCCCTTGGAGGGTGACATCTCCAGTCATGATCCGGCAGTTGTTGCCAAGGGCGAGGATATTCTCGACCGCGCTGTGGCACTCGTGCGCGATCTGGGCGGTACCAAGCTTGCCGGCATATTGAGCTCGGCCCACGGCAAGCAGGAACATGCGCTGACGAAGAAGGGATGGGATACGAGCGTCGCCACCCTGTCGAGAGTGGCAGATCGAGCCAAGGCTGCCGGCGTTACGCTCAACCTCGAAATCGTCAATCGCTTCGAGAGCAATATGCTCAATACGGCGGCGCAGGGGATGGCCTATATTTCAGATACAGGCGCTGCGAACGTCTTTCTGCATCTCGATACCTTCCACATGAACATCGAAGAGGCCGACGTCGGCCTTGCAATCCGTCATGCCGCGGACAAGATCGGCTATGTCCATATCGGGGAAAGCCACCGCGGTTACCTCGGCACCGGAAATATCGATTTCGCCACCATCTTCGACGCTCTCGTGGCGATCGGTTGGGATGACTATGTAACCTTTGAATCCTTCTCCACTGCGATCGTCGACAAGGACCTCTCATTGAAGACGGCCATCTGGCGCAATCTCTGGGACGATAACGTTGCGCTTGCCAGGCATGCCCGTCAGTTTATCGAACTTGGGCTGGAAACCGCCGAGCGCAGGGCCGAACTGGTCAAGCAGACGCATTTGACATGGTCGTAGGAATGGGCCCTACCGCATACTCATGCGGTAGGCGCATTGAGCGACGGCTTTTCAATCGCACGAACCGTCCCCGGAACGGCTGGCTTCGCGCATAGCCGTTCTTCAGGAAGTGCGGCGCGCCAGACATACCGGTTGTCCTTTCGCCCGCTAGGCGGCTCGGTCAGGCGAAATTTGGTTCCATGCTTTTTGTGTAGACGCCGGCGATATCCGTAGAAAGTTCGCCGCCCGCCTTGGGTAATCCCTTGGCTAGGTCGTTCCCAAGCGATTTGTTTTGCGCCACTCTTCGTACTCTCCGCGGGCATCGTCATGCAGCGGATAGTAGCGTTGCAACGATCCGCCCTCCATGAGTTTCATTCGCGAAAACTCCTCCCAGTCGTGATGCTTTTGCGATTCTTCGATTACGCTCGCAGCCATTGCGACTGGAAGCACGACCACCCCGTCATCGTCGGCGACGATGATGTCTCCGGGGATTACCGTGACACCGCCGCAGGCAATTGGAACGTTGACGGCGTTGGGATAGATGCCGGTCTGCACATGATAGTTGGGCGTCCAGCCGCGCAGCCATAGAGGCAGATCCAGCTTCTCGACATTGGGCCGGTCGCGCATGCACCCGTCGATCACGATGCCAGCGCCGCCTCTGCCTTTGAAATAGGTCGACATCATATCGCCGAAGACGCCCGAGCTCATGTCGCCGCGCGCGTCGACGACGACCACATCGCCCTCCTGCACGTGGTAAAGCACATGGCGGTGCAACTGCGTCTCCGGATCTGCATATTCTCCCTCGGTGAAGAGGTCGGGCCGCTGCGGCATGAATTGAAGCGTCAAGGCCGGCCCGACGATCGACTTGCCGTGATTTTGCGGCACAGGACCGACCATGTGCGGATTGCGGAAGCCCATGTGGCCTAGCGTGCCGGAGATCGTCGCGGCGCCGATTTCCTTCAATGCGTCGATCATCTCTCTGGGCGGTCGCGTAATCTCGGGCATATGTGTCATTCTAGGCTCCCGTTGGATGAAACTACCAGTTTGTGACAGAACCGTCGCGGCGCTTCAGGTGAGGCGCTTCCCAGAAACGAAAGCTCTCTGCCTTGACCGCCTCTTCGTTGACCTCGACGCCGAGCCCTGGCAGATCGCTGACCGGATAGTCGGGGCCGTCGAGCCTTGGTTGCACGGGGAAGAAGTCGGAATTGTCGAAGCCCAGCTTTGCTTCGGGCGCCCTGGTCTCGAGCCAGGCGAAATTCGGTACCGCGGCGGCGAGATGGATGGTCGCGGCCGTGCAGACTGGGCCGAGGGGATTGTGCGGCATCAGGTCCACGTAGTGCGCCTCGCTCCAGCCGGCGACCTTCATCGCCTCGGTGAGCCCGCCAACATTGCAAACATCGAGCCGGTTGAACTGATGGATGCCACGCTCGATGTAGGGCAGGAATTGCCACTTGCTGGCAAATTCCTCGCCGATGGCGAACGGGATGTCGGTCATCCTGCGCAGGGACTCGTAGGCTTCTGGTGTCTCGTCGCGTATCGGCTCCTCGAGGAAATCAAGCACGCCACGGCCGAGCTTGTTACAGAAGCTCGCCGCCTCTGCCACCGACAGCCGATGATGATAGTCGATGCCGAGGACGACCTCGTCGCCCAGCGCCTCGCGCGCCTTGTTCAGCATAGTTGCGGTAACGGCGATCGACTCCCGCGGCTCAAAGATGTCCTTGCTGTTTTGCCCGACGGGGAAGAAGCGGATCGCCTGCCACCCTTGTGCGCGCAGTTCGCGGGCCCGTTCGATGGCAACATCGCCCTCGGCCTCGTCGCCGGTCGAGGCGAAGGTGGGAATCCGGTCGCGCTGCTTGCCGCCCAGCAGTTCGTAGGCCGGCACCCCCAGCGCCTTGCCCTTGATGTCGTGAAGGGCAATGTCGATGGCGGAAATCGCGGCCTGCAGAACGCGCCCGCCTTCGAAATATTGGCTGCGATAGACTTCTTGCCATATCCGACCAATCTGCATCGGGTCGCGGCCGATGAGAAACTCGCGATAGTGCTCGATCGCGCCGGCGACGGCCTTCTCGCGACCGCTCAAGCCGCTCTCGCCCCAGCCGAAGATGCCGTTGTCGGTCTCGACCTTGACCAGCATCTGGTTGCGCGTTCCGACCCATACCGGATAGGGCTTGATCGCCGTGATTTTAAGCTTCGTGGTCATCCACGCCCTCGGTTCACACGCATCCGCTTGGTCTCAGTCGGCCTTGAGGGCCATTTCCGTTTCGCCGTCGAACAGATGCATCCGCTCCTGATCGAACTCGAGCCAGATCTGTTCGTCGGGCGCCACGGCAATGGTCGGCGGCACGCTGACATTGACGATGGCTCCGGACAGAAACGCCTGTACGAAGGTGACGTCCCCGGTCGGCTCCACCGTGTAGGCCTTGGCGGGGACGCATCCAGGCATCGCACTCTTGTGCAGCCTGATCGTCGAATGACGTGCGCCGAGCACAACTTTCCTGGTTGTTGCCCTTGCGACCTTCTGGGCGTTGATTGGCGAGAGCTCGAGGCACCAGCCCTCCGGGCTTGTCAGCACAGTATTGCCGCTTGCCGTTGATGCCTCCAGCGGAACAAGGCTCATTGCCGGGCTGCCGACGAAGCTCGCGACGAACATGTTCACCGGATGGGCAAAGACCTGTGCCGGTGAATCGTATTGCTGCAGGTAGCCGCCATTCATCACCGCCATCCTGTCTGCCATCGTGACCGCTTCGAGTTGGTCGTGCGTCACGTAGATGACCGTCGCCTTGAGGTCCTGGTGGAAGCGCTTGATCTCCGAGCGCATCTGCACGCGCAGCTTTGCGTCGAGGTTGGAGAGTGGCTCATCCATCAGGAATACCGCCGGATCGCGAACGAGGGCGCGGCCCAGCGCCACGCGCTGCTGTTGCCCGCCCGAAAGTTCGCGTGGCTTGCGCTCGAGCAGCTGGGTCATGTCGAGCACTCGCGCTGCTTCCCTGACCTTCTTGTCGATCTCGTTCCTTGGCAACTTGCGCATCTGCAGCGGGAACGCCAGATTTTTATAGACCGATTTCTGCGGATAGAGCGCGTAGTTCTGGAACACCATTGCGATGTCCCGGTCCTTGGGGTCGAGATCGTTGACCACCTGGTCGCCGATGACGATGTCGCCGGAGGTGATGGGGATGAGCCCGGCCACAAGATTGAGTGTGGTTGTCTTGCCGCAGCCTGAAGGGCCGACGAGCGCAACGAATTCGCCGTCGTTGACCGTCAGCGAAACATTGTTGACAGCCTTGAAGCTGCCATAGGTCTTGACCAGATTCTTGAGGACCACGTGGGCCACCGGCAACTCCCCTAGTGCTTGACTGCGCCTTCTGTGAGTGCGCGTACGAAGTATCGTTGCAGGACGAGGAACAGGACCACGACGGGCACGCTCATCATGAAGCTGGCCGCCATCAGGCCCGGAAAGTCCGTTGTATTTTCCGAGAAGAAGCGCTGGATGCCGACGGGCAGTGTCAACTGCTCGTTCTTGGAGAGGAAGGTGTAGGCGTAGATGTACTCGTTCCACGCGCCAATGAAGGAGTAGATCGCCGTGGCGATGATGCCTGGCGCCGAGAGCGGCATCACGATGAGGACAAATGCCTGGAACCGCGTGGCCCCGTCGATGCGCGCCGCCTGCTCGAGTTGCACCGGGATGTTGTCGTAGAAGCCCTTGAGGAGCCAGATTGCCAGCGGCAGGCCGAATGTGAGGTAGGTAAGGATGAGCGACCCATGCGTGTTCACGAGTCCGATCGCGCGCATCAGGATGAAGAGCGGCACGAGAAAGATCACCGCCGGGAACATGTTCCGAAGCAAGACGGTGAAGAACAGAAAGTTCCGGCCCGGGAAGGTGAAGCGTGAAAAGGCGTAGGCCGCAGGAACTGCCACGATCACCGAAAGGATGGTTGTGGCGGTGGAGACGAAAAGGCTGTTCCAGAAGAAGCGCAGGAAGTCCTGGCCGACGCTGTTTTGCGGGTCGAGCAGCTTCTGGTAGCTGGCAAGCGTGGGCTGGTCCGGCCACCATTGCGGCGGGAATTGCATGGCCGCGAAACCTGACTTGATCGAGGTGATCAGCATCCAGATCATCGGTAATGCGGTGTAAAGCAGCATGAACACAAGGAAGATGCGTCCGCCCCAGCGCCATCCATCAATGCGCCTACGGCGGCGCGCCTGGCTTCGATGAGCAGTTTCGGCAATTGTGCTCATTCATTTCCATCCTTCTGTTCGTTGCCGCTCAGCGCACGGACGTAGAAGTAGCCGAGCGACATCAGGATCACGAACAGCAGCACAGAATAGGCGGACGCCACCCCCCAGCGCTGGCGGCCGAAGGCGAGTTCATAGATGTGGGTGATCCAGATATGCGATGCATTCGACGGCCCGCCGCCGGTCATGATCCAGGGAATGATGAAGGAATTGAAGTTGGCCACCGCCAGCAGAAGGATCGTCACCGTCGAAACGTTTCTCAGGTGCGGAAAGGTGACGTGCCAGAACCGCTGCCATGCATTGGCCCCGTCGACTTTTGCGGCGCGCAGCAACTGGTCGGGAACCGTCTGCAGGCCGGCCATCATCATGATCATCGCAAATGGAAACTCTCGCCAGATATTGACGACGATCAGCGAGGGCAGCACCGTGCTGACGCTGTCGATGAAATTCGGCGGCCGGTCGGCCAGTCCGAGGCCGACAAGCACCGCGCCAATGATCCCGAAGTCCGAATGGTAGATCCACTTCCAGATATAGGACGCGGCAACCGCGCTGATGACCCAGGGAATGATCAGGATGGCACGCAGGATGCCCCGGCCGATAAAGTCGCGATGGAGCGCCAGGGCACAGGCAAATCCCAGGACAAATGAGATGAAGGTCGATCCCAGTGTCCAGATGAGAGTGTTCGAGGTGACCTTCCAGAACACCGGACTTGTGAGGATGGCGATGTAGTTGTCTAGGCCGACGAAGATCTTGTCCCGAAGCTGCAGGCCAGGCGGTGTA
Organism: Rhizobium sp. RHZ01; assembly: GCF_014851595.1. Classification (NCBI taxonomy): domain Bacteria; kingdom Pseudomonadati; phylum Pseudomonadota; class Alphaproteobacteria; order Hyphomicrobiales; family Rhizobiaceae; genus Rhizobium; species Rhizobium sp. RHZ01. The sequence continues at coordinate 72,226 of NZ_JACUZZ010000026.1, read as the reverse complement.
TTGAAGAAAGACAGCTCGACCGTGTAGTAGATGGGGTAGGCTATGACGACAAGCATCACAGCAATCGCAGGAAGCACGTATGCGTAGTCAGCGCGATGCTCCCACATCTTTCGCAGCACGCCGGACCTGTCGGGGTGCAGTCTTCGGCTAACCTCGGCCTTGCCAGTCAAGATCGTCACTGTGCCGCACCCTTGTTCTTCGGAGCAAACCGGCTGCAATCAGCGCAGCCGGTCAGATCGTCAGGCCCGGACTAGAGTCCGCCATCCGTCAGGTCTTTTACCTTCTTGGCTGCGTCGTCCGCTGCTTGGTCGACGGTCATGGCTCCGGTCAGGGCATTCTGCAGCATGTCCGGGACGATGATGTTCATGATCTCGGGGGACTGCGGCAGCGCCGGGAACGGGATGCCGTATGGCAGCATCGAGGTCGTGACATCGAGGAACTTGATGCTGTCAAGACGTTCCTTCATCCATTTGGTCTTGAAGCCGTTAAGGTTTCCCGGGTTCGAGCCGGCATAGGCCATCTTCAGCGACCATTCCGGGCTCGTCCACATGCAGATGATAGCCTTTGCAGCCGGCTCGTCTACCTTGCCGCCCTCTACATATTCGGGCTTCAGGATATGAATGTTGGAGCCGCCAAACACGACGGCACGCTTGCCGTCCGGGCCGGTGGGAATGAGGCCATAGCGCATGTTGTCGATTACCGTCTGCGCCTTGACCTTGTCGGTATCCGTCGCCTTTTTCTGCAGGTCGAGCATGACGTTGTAGTCGGACGGGTGCGAGATCATCATGCCGAGCTGGCCAGCGAGGAAGAGGGGCTGGTTGTCGGCCTGCTGGTTGGTAAGCGCCGAAACCGGAACCGACTTGTCGCGCACATACATATCGTAGGAGGCTTGCAGTGCCGCCTTGCTCTGCGGGGAGTTCAGCTCGACCACCTTATACGTCGGGTTGGCCGTGGCTTCGTCGAAGACGCCGCCGCCATAGGCCCACAGCTGAGGCATGAAGCGGTACGGTGTATTGCCGGCATTCTTGCGCGCCACGAGGCCATAACCGGCAATGCCGAGCTTGTCGTGGATCTGCTTGGAATACTTGACGACGTCGTCCCAGGTTGCCGGAGCCTTGTCCGGATCAAGGCCTGCACGCTTGAAGATGTCGGCGTTCCAGATGAAAGCCATCGTTTCGTTGTTGGTGGGTATGCCGTAGGTCACCCCATCCCAGGTTACAGCCTTCATTGCGCCCGGCCAGAAATCCTCGGTCGAATACCCTACATCCTCGGGTTTGAGCGGCTGCAAATAGCCCTTTGAGGCAAACTCCGTGCCGCCGAGGATCTGCAGGCGGACCGCCATCGGTGCTGCATTGCCAAGGAGTGCGGTCCGGAACTTGTCCAGCAGGTCGTTATAGGTGAGAGCCTGTTCCTCAAGCTGGATGTTTGGATAGGTTTTGCGGAAGGTCTGGAAGAAGTCCTTGTAATACTCGCGCAGGAGGTCGGGGTCGCCCTCGAACACGCCCTGATACCAGAAAGTCAGTCGCCCCTTATAGTCGAGCGGGGTGACCTTGGCGCAATCGCCCGCCGTGTCAAAATTCTGGGTGCCGGCAATGGAGCGCACATATTGTGGCGACCACTTGCTCAAATCGATCGACGCACCGAGCGCCGACGCAGACATCAACGATATCATCAAAGCGGTTGAGACAGTGCCGCGCAGGACGGCACCTCCGAGTGAAATCCTCGTCATAGGTATCCTCCGGGTTCGCTCCCATGCCGCCCTGCCTCAAGGCGAGCGGTCTTTTGCTCCTCGGCCCCAGGACGTTTGTATCCAGTGTATGCCTTAAAGCTAATCATACGTTTTCAGATCGTCGATTGCCTGTCAACCGGCGAAATCGTACATTGTTTGGAGGAGCCTCGCGTGATATTTAAGCAAGGCGTGTATTAATTGGGGACAGTCTTGGCCGATACGAGCGATTTCAAAGCACAGCCACCCGAAGGGATCGACGCGATCGGGGCCTCCAGCGAGGGTGCCTCGCTCTATCAACTGATCAGGGAAGACATCATCGAAGGGCGGCTCGCCGCCAACGAACGGCTGGTGGTCACCGATCTCGCCCGACGTCACGGCACCTCGACCAACCCCGTGCGCGAGGCTCTGCAGCTGCTGCGCGGGGAGGGCTTTGTGACCCTTGTTCCCAACCGCGGAGCGCGCGTCCGGCCGATTGACCAGGATTTTGTTCGGGACATCTACGAGATCGGAGTCTTGATCGAGCCGGCACTGACGCGATGGTTCGTCAGCATGGCGACCGTCGAAGACATTGCTGAACTCGAACGCATCCAGGCGCTGATTGAAGAGAACGACTTCGCCGACACGCTCAGGCACAGTGAGCTCGACACCGCCTTTCACACCGTAATGTACCAGAGGCACTATAACCGCCATGCCGCCGAGCTTTGGTGGAAGCATCGCGAAGTGCTTCGAGCCGTGAGCCGGCGTTTCAACTTCACACTCGCCCGGCGTGCGGCGATCCTTAGCGAGCATCGAGAGCTCATCGAGCACGTAAAGGCGGGCAACGCGAACGAGGCAGCCGAGCTTATTGCGCGCCATGTCGAGGGCTCCGGCCGACATATCCTCGAACACATGCGTGCGCGCAACGCCGCTCGGGCAGGATAGAAAAGATCGCCTGGAATATCGTTATCCCAACCACTTCGGATAAAGGCAGTTGAGATGAAAATCACAAGCGTGCGGCCGTGGCTGATCAAGTCCGATGCTTCTTATTGGGGAGAGTTTCTGTTCGTCGAAGTGACGACGGATGAGGGGGTGAGCGGTTGGGGAGAGATCACCACAACGACAAGGCTTGCCAATCGCGCCCTCTGCACGATCCTGCGGCAGATCGGTGCCACCGTAGCCGGCGAGGACCCGGCGCGTATCGAGTATCTGTGGCACAAGATATTCCGCAGCTTCACCTACATGGGCAGTCGCGGGGCCGCGGTCGAATGCGTGAGCGCCGTTGACATTGCTCTCTGGGACATACGAGGCAAGGTACTCGGCAAGCCGATTTACGAGCTGTTGGGTGGAGCTGTGCGCGATGAAATTGCGCTCTACACCCACCCCAACCAGGCCAAATTTACCAGCAAGGAGGCTGTCGTCCGCGAAATTCGCGATATCGTCGAATCCGGCCACACTGCCCTCAAGTTCGATCCCTTCCCCTACCAAGGGCGCGTCGCCGATGGCCAGCCTCGCGAACAGCGGGACGGGTACCTCGATGGCAGCATGTCCCGCAAGGACGAGCGCGAAGCCGCCGAACTCACGGCTCTGATCCGGGAAACGGCTGGCTCTGATGTCGACATTCTCATCGATGCGCATGGCCGGTTCGACGTTCCGACCGCCATTCGCCTTTGTCGAAGCCTCGAGGAAGCTGGTCAGATCGACTGGTTCGAGGAGCCCTGTCCGCCGGAGAGCCTCAATGCTCTCCGACAGGTCCGTGAGAAGGTCAGCGCCGCCATCTCGTGGGGCGAGCGCGGCCACACCAAGTGGGATTTCGTGCCGGTGCTCGAAAACAGGCTCGCTGACTACATCATGCCTGATGTCACCTGGACCGGCGGCATTACTGAACTCAAGAAGATTTCTGCCCTGTGCGAAGCCTACTACATCCCGGTCTCGCCGCATGACGCCGCAGGGCCGATCAACGTGGTTGCGGGAGCGCAGGTGATGATGACCGTTCCCAACTTCTACAAACTCGAAACGTCGGAGTGGAACCTCGGCAAATACGATCACCTCATCGACAGACCGCTCGATGTTTCGAACGGCAGCCTCAAGCTTGCGCCGAGGCCCGGTCTCGGCGTTGAAATGAACCGCGACTACCTTCAAGACCACGAGATAGAGCTGGCCTAGCAACGCTCTACGCCGCCCCAGCGAGCGCGGCGACGAGCCCCACCCACCAAAACGAGGACAAGTCATGCCAGAGGCAAATGGAGCCGACGAGGCGCTCAATCGGGTGAACATGCATTCCAAGCCGTCCGACCTTCGCATCACCGACATGCGGGTAGCCGAAATTATCGGCGCGCCGTTCACCTCGGTGCTGCTCAAGATTTACACCAACCAGGGCATCGTCGGGCTTGGCGAGGTGCGTGACGGTGCCAGCGCCACCTACGCTCTGATGCTGAAGAGCCGGTTGCTTGGCGAGAACCCTTGCAACATCGATCGACTGTTTCGCCGGATCAAGCAGTTCGGCGGACACGGCCGGCAGGGCGGTGGTGTATCGGCGGTTGAAATCGCGTTGTGGGATCTGGCCGGCAAGGCCTACGGCGTCCCGATCTACCAGATGCTCGGCGGCCGGTTTCGGGAAAAAGTGCGCGTCTACTGCGATACCGACGCAACGGTGCCGAGCGGCACCGAGACCGGAAAGCGCCTCAAGCAGCGCATGGAGCTCGGCTTCACCTTCCTCAAGATGGATCTTGGGCTGATGCAGATCGCGGATGTGCCCGGTGCGGTCGTGTTTCCGGCCGGCTCACTGGAAGGCTACCGCCAAAGTCCCGCTCGCGGGCCGCTGAAGACCAATGACGAGCGGCGCGTCCGCAACGCTGCGTACGATTTGCATAACGTCCAGCACCCGTTTACCGGCCTTCACTTTTCCGACAAGGGCCTCGACCTGCTTGAGCAATACATCGCCGAGGTTCGGGAGGTCATCGGCATGGATGTGCCGCTCGCGATCGACCATATCGGCCATATCTCGTTGCAGAACGGCATTCGCCTCGCCAGGCGAATTGAAAAATACGTGCCAGCCTGGCTCGAGGATGTGATCCCTTGGCAATACACCGAGCAGTACCAGCGACTGCAGGAGGCCACCACGGTGCCGATCTGCACCGGCGAGGATATCTATCTCAAGGAGGGCTTCGAGCCTCTGCTCAAGAGCGGCGGCGTCTCCGTTATCCACCCGGACCTGCTCACCAGCGGGGGCATCCTCGAGACCAAGAAGATTGGCGACATGGCGCAGGACGATGGTGTCGCCATGGCCATCCATATGGCGGAAAGTCCAATCGCCGCAATGGCTGCGGCACATGTCGCGACCGCGACCGAAAATTTCATGGCGCTCGAATACCACTCCGCCGATGTCGACTGGTGGGACGATATCGTCACGGGCCTTCCCAAACCGCTGGTCAAGAACGGCTTCATCACTGTTCCGGACAAGCCGGGGCTCGGGATTGACGACGTCGTCGACGAGGTGATCTCGCGGCATCTGCAGCCGGGTGTCACCGGCATTTGGCAGCCTACGGATCACTGGGACAATGAGTATTCCTGGGATCGCACCTGGAGCTGAGGAAAAAAGGAACGAAGATGAAGATCACCGATCTGCGCTGCGCCGTTATCGGCAAGCACCCGATCGTCCGCATCGTTACGGACGAGGGCCTCTATGGCCTGGGCGAAGTCGAATTCACCAAGTCCTACCTCAAGCCCTTTGTGCTGCATTTCCGCGAGGCGCTGGTCGGCGAGGACCCGACCGACGTCGAGAGAGTGATGCTGAAGATCCGCCAACGCGGCTCCTTCAAGCCGTACGGCGCCGCGGTGAGCGCTATCGAGCATGCGTTGTGGGATATTGCTGGCAAGGCCGCGGGCGTGCCCGCCTATAAACTGCTCGGCGGCAAGGTGCGGGACAAGGTGCGCGTCTACAACGGTTCGGTTCGCCAAAAACGCACGGGCGACCGGCCGGAGGATTACGCCGCTGACGTCAAGTGGATGATGGAGCAGCCGCAGAACTTCTTCATGATCAAGCAAGGGATCTCGTTCCACTCCAACATGAAGGACACCATCGAGGGCTTCCACTACGGCGTGACGCAGAAGAAGGCCGGCTATCACGGCGCCATGGATCAGGGCATGATCAGCGAGCGCGGTTTCAATCACATGATCGACTGCGTGATCGCAATGAAGGAAGTGCTGGGCGACAAGGTCAGCCTGGCGCTCGACTGCGGCCCCGGCTGGATGCTGCCCGATGCGATCAAGTTCGCCCGCGCGGTCGAGCAGTACAATTTGATGTGGCTCGAGGACATGCTGACTGGCGACTACGTGCCATGGGTCAATCCGCAGGCCTATCGGGAGCTGACAACCTCCACCTCGACGCCAATCCACACTGGTGAGCAGATCTACCTGCGACACAATTTCAAGGAGCTGATCGAAACGCAGGCGGTACGCGTCATCGGCCCCGATCCAGCCGATGTCGGAGGCATTGCCGAGCTCAAATGGGTCGCCGAGCACGCCTACATGCACTCGATCCTGATGGCGCCGCACGGCACTGCCAACGGTCTGCTCGGCCTCGGCGCGTTGATCAATGTCTGCGCCACCTTGCCGGCAAATTACATCGCTTTCGAATATCCCACCGCCTCCGATCCCTGGTGGGAGGATCTGGTAATCGGCTTGCCGCCGCAGATCGTCAAGGACAGCATGGTGGACCTGCTGGAAGCGCCGGGGCTCGGCCTCGATATCGACGCTGACGCGGCCAGGAGATATCTGAGGGAAGAGGATGCAGGCTTTTTCGACTGAAGCTTTCTCCGCTTGCCCGCAGCAGCGATATGAGCGGCGAAACCGGTCCGCGTCTTCTATATTCCCGCATCCTTAGGGGCGGCTTCTCGTAAATCGTGTTCCATATACAACTGACCACTATTCCTCGAATAACTTGCCGGTGCGAGCCTCGAGCCGGTAGCGGTTGCCGGGATAGATGAGGCGGGCGGTGGAGACGACGTGCCGCCCGGACCAGGTGCGGCGGCGGATGGCCAGGCAAGGCTCGCTCTTCAGGATCGTCAGGAGCTTGCACTCCCAGGACTGCGGCATGGCCGCCTCGACGATGTGCTCGGATCCGCTCAGCGGGGCGGCAGCCGTCAGATAGGCGTTTGGGGTCAGGGAGGCAAAGTCCTGCGCCAGATAGTCGGGGGCTGCTGCCGGATTGACGAACCGGTCTTCGATCTGCACCGGCACGCCGTTTTCGCTGTGCACGATGAGGGAGTGAAAGACGGGTGCGCCGATGTCGAGCTCCAGCGCGTCGGCCGTCTCGGGAGATGCTGTCTCCTGCGCCAAAATCACCACCGAGGCCTCATGCGCGTTGCCGCGCTCAGCAATCTCTTCGGCAATATTGCGCACCTCGAACAGGGCCGAATACCCCTTGCGCTCCGCGACAAAGGAGCCGACGCCCTGGATGCGAACCAGCTCGCCTTCGTTTGCGAGTTCACGCAATGCCCTGTTGGCGGTCATCTTGCTGACGCCGAGCTCGTTCACCAATTCGTTTTCGGAAGGCACGCGATGCTTCGGAGGCCACTCGCCGCTATGGATGCGGTCGAGTATCATCTGCTTGACGCCGGCGTAGAGCGGTGCGGTATCGTTATCCCTCATCATCTCGCTTGGACGCTTCATTGCCTATTCCCTTTGCAATCGCGGAATCCGCTCGATAAGTCGACTTTCCTCTTGCATAACACAAAATATCTCATATGGTACCATATACAACCTCTCGAAAGATCGATCAACAAGATCGGCGTCGAGCAAGCCGGCGAAGACCGGTGTCGGACCGCAAGGTCAATCGTCACTTCAGAGGAGATAGAACCAATGAAATTCAGCGCGCTTCTTCTTTCCAGCGCCTTTGCGCTCTCGGCCTTCGTCGCGCCCGTCGCCGCCAAGGACTGGAAGACGGCCACCATTACGCTTGAGGGGGCCTATGCGCCCTGGAACATGACCAATGCCGACGGCACGCTCGGTGGCTTCGAGCCCGAACTTGCCAAGGTTTTGTGCGAACGTGCCAAGATCGACTGCAAGCTCGTCGCATCCGACTGGGATGGCATGATCCCGGCACTCAATGCCGGCAAATTCGACGTCATCATGGATGCGCTGTCGATCACCGATGACCGCAAGAAGGTCATCGGCTTCACCATCCCTTATGCCGCGACGCCGGCCGCCTTCGCGACCGCCAAGGACAGCCCGCTTGCCAATGCAGCCGGTACCGGTGCGACGATCAAGATGACGCCCGGCCAGACCGGCGTTAAGGAAGTCGATGCGCTGAAGGAGGCCTTCAAGGGCAAGACGATCGGAATTCAGGCCGCGACCGTTTACGCGAAGTTCGTTTACGACAATTTCGGCGATATCGCGGAGATCCGCGAGTACAAGACCGGCGCCGACCGCGATCTCGATCTGCAGAACGGCCGTATTGATCTTGGCTTCGACGATGCCGTGTATTTCGCCAATGCCTTCCAGTCCGCAAACGACACGCTGGCCTTTACCGGCCCCGAGATCGTTGGCCCGATCTGGGGCGAGGGCGAGGGTCTCGGCATCCGCCAGGCCGATACCGACCTTCGTGACAAGTTCAACGAAGCGATCAAGTCCGCACTCGCCGACGGTACCGTGAAGAACCTGTCGATGAAGTGGTTCAAGGTCGACGTCAGCCCTCAGAACTGATTTCCGGCAAAGGCCGGAGGTCCCGGTCTCCGGCTTCAAGGCCGGGGACCGCATGCTATTCTGACACCGCCGGGACAGCGGCGGGCGCGGGGAACATGATATGGCAACACTGGAACTGATTGGGTTCGGCTCGACCGGATGGGGGGCGCTGCTTCTGCTCGCCGCGTTGATGACGCTTGCCGTGACCGCAAGCGCGCTTGCGATCGGCGCGGTGCTCGGCGCGATAATTTCTGCTGCCAAGCTCTCCGGCAAGGCTTGGCTTGTTGCGCTCGGCAACGTCTACACGACTGTCTTTCGCGGTGTGCCGGAATTGCTGATCATCTACCTGATCTATTTCGGAGGGTCCTCCGCCGTCACCTCGATCGGCAAGGCGATGGGCTATGAGGGCTTCCTCGGGCTGCCGTCGTTTCTGGCCGGTGCGCTGGCTGTGGGGATCATCTCCGGCTCCTATCAGGCGGAAGTATTCCGCGGGGCTTACCTTGCCATTTCCAAGGGTGAATTGGAGGCGGCATCAGCGATCGGCATGCATCGCGGTCTGCGCTTTCGCCGGATCATCATTCCGCAGGTGCTGCGCTTCGCAATCCCCGGTCTCGGCAACGTCTGGCAGCTCAGCCTCAAGGATTCCGCACTGATCTCGGTGACCGGTTTGGCGGAACTGATGCGCACCAGCCAGGTCGCTGCCGGTTCGACACGACAGTATTTCCTGTTCTTCATCGTCGGCGGCATCCTCTACCTGATCCTGACAAGCCTCTCCGACCGGGTTTTCAATGGCGCAGAGCGGCGCGCCAATCGCAGCATGCCGACAGCGGCCATGGGAAAGGCGTGAGGTAACACGATGGATTTCGCTTTTCTCGCCCAAACGATGTCGACCCTGCTCAAAGCCGTCCCGATGACCTTGGCTCTGTTCTCCCTGTCGGTCTTCTTCGGTGGTCTTCTGGCCCTGCTGATCGTCTGGATGCGTGTCGCCGGCAATCCGGTGCTGTCGTCGATTGCCAAGGGATACATCTTCATCTTTCGCGGCTCGCCGCTGCTGATCCAGATGTTCCTCGTCTTTTATGGCCTCGGCCAGTTCGGCTTCATCCGCTATTCCTTCCTTTGGCCGTTCCTGCGTGAACCGTTCGTTTGTGCGGTACTGTCACTGGCGCTCTGCACCGCCGGCTATTCCGCCGAGATCTTCCGTGGTGGCATTCGCGCCGTCTCGCCGCGCGAGATCGAGGCCGCTCGCTCGATCGGCATGTCCGGTGCTCTTCTCGTGCGCCGCATCCTGGCGCCGATCGCATTCCGGCACGCGCTTCCGGCCTACTCCACCGAGATCGTCCTGATGATGAAATCGACGGCACTCGCAAGCCTGGTCACCGTATGGGAAGTGACCGGCGTGGCACAGCGGCTGATCTCGCAAACATACCGCACGATGGAAGTGTTCCTCTGTGCGGCGATCATCTATCTCGTTCTCAATTTCATCATCCTGCAGGCGATGTCCCTGCTTGAATATTCGCTCTCGCGACACCGCCGTGCGATCCCGCCGGCGCTGAAAGCCTGAGAGCCCTCCGGACACGATTGGAGCTTCCATGCCAGGCGTTACCCGACTTTCCGTCCGCAACATCCGCAAAAGCTTCGGCACGCACGAAGTCTTGCGTGGCATCTCGCTCGATGCCGAGGATGGCGACGTCATTTCCCTGCTCGGTGCCTCGGGTTCCGGCAAGTCCACCTTCCTGCGCTGCATCAACCTGTTGGAAACGGCAACCGACGGCGAGATCTGGGTGGACGGCGAGCAGATCCGCATGATCCACAAGGGCGGCACGAGCCGGCCGGCGAGCCAGAAGCAGGTCGACCATATCCGCTCGGAACTGGGCATGGTCTTCCAGTCCTTCAATCTGTGGTCACACATGACGATCCTGCAGAATGTAATCGAGGGACCGGTCCACGTGCTCAAGCGTCCGCGTTCCGAATGCGTCGCCGAGGCAGAGGCGCTTCTCGAAAAGGTCGGCATTGCCGACAAGCGCCACGCCTATCCAGCGCACTTGTCGGGCGGCCAGCAGCAGCGCGCAGCGATCGCCCGGGCACTCGCGATGAAACCGAAAGTCATGCTCTTCGACGAGCCGACGTCGGCGCTTGACCCGGAGCTCGTCGGCGAGGTGTTGCGTGTCATGCGCGCGCTTGCCGAGGAGGGGATGACGATGCTGGTCGTCACGCACGAGATGAGCTTTGCGCGCAATGTTTCCAATCGCGTTGTCTTCATGAAGGAAGGCCTGGTCGAGAGCAGCGGTGCACCGGACGAAATGTTCGGGGGGGGCGCGTCACCGGCCTTCCGGCAGTTCATTGGTCATTTCGGAAGCGGGCAATGACGGTCACCATCGACACGCTGATCGGCTGGCGTGACATCGCACGCGTTGCGGCCGGCGAGACGCTTGCACTATCACCCGCAGCCTGGGGCCGCGTCGACAATGCCAGCCGGATCATTGAACGCATTGTCGAGACAGGGATACGTGCCTATGGCATCAATACAGGCGTCGGCGCGCTTTCAGATACGGTCGTCGATCGCAACTCCCAAAGCCGGCTGTCGCGCAACATCGTCCTCAGTCACGCCTGTGGCGTCGGCGAACTCCTGGCGGGCCGCGAGGTCCGGGCAATCATCGCGGCGCAAGTCGCCAATTTCGCGCATGGCCATTCCGGCGTACGGGCGGATATCATCCGCCACCTCACGGCATTTTTGGAGCACGATTGCGTGCCTGATGTCCCGTCGAGGGGCTCAGCCGGTTACCTCACGCACAATGCCCATACTGCGCTCGTCCTCATCGGGGAAGGAAGCGCATCGGTGGCGGGCAAGCGCATGAACGGCCTCGAGGCTCTCGATGCCATTGGTCTTGCACCACTCGTGCTCGGTGCAAAAGAGGGGTTAAGCCTCGTCAACGGAACGGCCTGTGCAACGGGTTTAGCCAGCGTCGCGCTAGCACGCGCGAACCATCTGCTCGACTGGGCCGATGCGGTGGCGGCCATGACGCTGGAAGCTTGCGGGTGTCAGATGGCGGCCTTCGACGAGACGGTGCTAGCGCTTCGTCCGTCGCGCGGCATCGCGCATGTCGGCGCTTCCTTGAGGCGGCGCCTGGAGGGCAGCGGGCTGATCGCAGCCGCGCTCGCAAAACGCACGCAGGATGCGCTCAGCCTACGCTCGGTCCCGCACGCCCATGGAGCAGCTCGCGACGTCTTTGACAATGCATCCGACGTTGTCGATCGCGAACTTGCCTCAGTCACCGACAATCCGGCGGTCTCGGGAACACCTGAAAATCCTGTCGTCTCGTCGGAGGCTCATGCCGTGGCGCCAGCCCTCGCGCAGGCGTCCGACAGCCTTGCGATCGCCCTTGCGCAGATATCGGCCATGAGCGAGCGCCGTATGGATCGGCTCGTCAATCCGCTGATCAGCAACCTGCCGCCTTTTCTGGCGAGCGATGCCGGCAGTAATTCCGGCTTCATGATCGCGCAATATACCGCTGCCGCGCTCAGCAACGAGAACCGCAGGCTGGCCGCACCCGCTTCCACCGATGGCGGCGTTACCTCCGGCCTGCAGGAGGATTTTCTCGCGCATCCAACGGCTGCGGCAAATAAGCTCCTTTCGGTCATCGACAACGCCGAATACATTGTCGCCATCGAGTTGATGGCGGCAGCCCAGGCGCATGACTTCCTGGCGTCGACAGCAAAGCGCGCCAAGGCCACGGACGCAATCCACCGTGCGGTACGTCAGGTCGTCCCGCATTACGCCGACGATCGCCCGTTGGCTGCCGACATCGAAGCGCTTCGTAGCTTTATCCGGCAAGAAGCACCGCCCGAATTGATCTGAGGAGCAGAAATGACAGCTGATTTCGACGTTGCCGTGATCGGCCTCGGCGCCATGGGAAGCGCGGCCATCTCCTTCCTTGCGGCGCGCGGCGCCAGGACGATTGGCATCGACGCCTATTTCCCTGCCCATGCGCTCAGCTCTTCGCATGGGGACAGCCGCCTGATCCGGATGGGCTACTTCGAAGATCCGTCCTATGTGCCGCTGCTGCAGCGCGCCTATAGCAACTGGCGCGCTTTGGAGGCGCGGCTTCGCACGGAAATTCTGACGATCACCGGCGTTCTCCAGATCGGGGCTGAAGACAGCAAGATCGTTACGGGCACACGCGCGTCCTGCAAGATGCACGGCCTGCCGCATGAGGTCCTCGACAAGATGGACGTGGCGCGTCGGTTTCCCGCCTTCCAACTGGATGACGAGGACGTTGCTGTCCTCGATCCGGAGGGGGGCTATCTCAGGCCCGAGGCGGCTGTAATAGGCTATCTCAAACTTGCAGCGCAGGATGGTGCGGTTCTTCACTTCGGCGAACGGGTAACAGCGATCGAGCCGGGCGACGGCGGGGTGACGATCCGATCGGCTGAGGGCCACTATCGTGCCAAAAAGGTGGTGGTTGCCACCGGCTCGTGGATCGCCGAACTCATTCCCGATTTGAAGGAACACGCAGTACCGATCCGACAGGTCGTCGCCTGGTATCGGTCGCAGGACGGATTTGCGACGGAACCGCAGCGCATGCCGTGCTTCCTTCGGGATGAGGGGGCAGAGGGCTCTTACTTCGGTTTTCCGGCGATCGGCATGGACAGCGTCAAAGTTGGGAGGCACGCGCATTTCCGCGAGCCGATCGATCCCAACCAGCCCAATCCGCCCGTTAACGACAGAGATACGGCACTCCTCGATAGCTTTATCGCCAGGCGGGTGCCGGCCGCTGCCGGACCGCGGGTCAGCGCCGTGACATGCCGCTACACGATGCTGCCGAGTGAGGATTTTCTGCTCGACGTTGCCCCTGGCAACCCGAACGTCGTCGTCGCGTCGCCCTGCTCCGGCCATGGCTTCAAGTTCACGAGCGTCGTCGGCGAGATTCTCGCCGACCTGGCGCTTCAAGGTGGAACCAGCTTGCCTATTGCAGCCTTCTCGTTCGATGCGATGAACCGCTTCGTCGCGGCCCGCAAATCGGCGTAACGCTCCAGGCTAGCTGCAGCGCAATCCGGTTTCCGCATTGAATAGGTGGATTGCTTGCGGATCGAAGGTAAGCGTCAGCATCTGACCATTCTCTAAAGTCGTGCGCGGCGGCAGGCAGGCCATGATCCGTTGCGTGCCCGCAAAAGCGGTGACGACAAGCTCCGGTCCGGTCAGTTCGGCAACCTCGCATTTCGCCGGTAGCGTGAGGCCGGACGATCCAAGTCGAAGTGCTTCCGGCCGTATTCCGACAATCAGCTTCTGGCCATCTCTGGGCTCGGCTTGAAGTCCGCCCGGAAGAGGTAGCACGATGTCGCTGCCCTCGATCTGAAGTTCGCTGCCGCGAACCGTAGCGTTCAAAAGGTTCATTGGCGGCGCCCCGACAAACGTGGCGACATAAAGAGTTGCCGGCCGATCGTAAATCTCCGACGGGCTGCCGAGCTGCTCGATCCGCCCGTCGCGCATAACCGCGATGCGGGTGGCGAGCGTCATGGCCTCGATCTGGTCGTGCGTCACGTAGACGACCGTGGTCTTGAGCATCTGATGCAGGCGCTTGAGTTCGGTGCGCATCTCCATGCGCAGTTTTGCGTCCAGGTTGGATAGCGGCTCGTCGAACAGGAAGACTTCCGGCTTGCGCACAAGGGCGCGGCCGATCGCAACGCGCTGGCGCTGGCCACCCGACAGTTGACTTGGCCTGCGGTCGAGCAGGCTTTCGATCTGCAGCAATTTCGCCGCATCGCGTACCGCCGTGTCGCGCTCGGCGCTCGGAACTTTGCGCATTTCCAAGCCGAAGCCGATATTGCGGTGGACAGTCAGGTTTGGATAGAGCGCGTAGGACTGGAAGACCATGGCGATGTCACGATCCTTCGGATGCACGCCGAGGACCGAGCGTCCGCCGATACGCACGTCGCCGCTTGTTGCTTCCGCCAGCCCCGCGATGATGTTGAGCAGGGTCGATTTTCCGCAGCCGGAAGAGCCGAGCAGAACGAGAAACTCGCCGCTCTCGAGCGCGATGTCGATGCCCTTCAGGGTTTCGACATTGCCGTATGTCTTGCGGATGTTGGCAATTTCAAGAGCACTCATCGAGCGGGCTCCTCAGATGTGGATGGTCCGCCGTAGTTGCGGGGAAGGGTCGAAATGGCCCGTGATGCGACCGCGGTTCCGGCCCGCAGGCAGTCAGCGAGAGGTTTTTCTTGCGCCAGCGCTGCCAGAAAACCGGCGTTGAAGACATCGCCGGCGCCGATCGTATCGACAACCGTGACGGAGGGAGCCGCAGCGGCGATGCACTGCCCGTCCGCACCAATTGCGAGCGCTCCGTCCGGTCCGCGCTTGACGACGACGATGGCACCCTCCGGCATGTGGGATCGGATTTCGGTCCCCGCTTCGACAGGGTCGTCGAGGCTGGTGAGGGTGGTGGACTCCACTTCGTTGAGCAGCGCAATCGCGCAGCGGGAAAGCCAGTTTCGCGTGGCCTCGCAATTCTCGTTCGTCCAGCCGTCGAGCGGCCAGCCAGTGTCAAGCGCAATCGCAATCTGGTGCTTGTCGGCCCAGTCGAAGAAAGCATCGTACTCGCGGGTCAGATCTTCCGTCAGGAATGAGCCGCAGAGCAACACGAAGCCCCCCGACAGCGTCGTGCCATCAAGGACGGCAAAGACATCGGAAAGGCTGAGGCGGGGCAGGTGACCGCGGGTGGTGAAGAACGTGCGCTCCCCATCGGGATGGGTGATGCCAACCGACAGTGTCGTCTGCTCAGGGCGCACCGGCCACTTCGCGGACCGCTTGCCGAAAGCCTCGGTCAACCAGCGACCGAACTGGTCGTTGCCAACATTGGCGGCGATCTCGAATTCGACGCCAAGACCTTCCCAGGCGAGGGCGCTGTTGCCCGCTGCCCCGCCGACGCGCAGTTCGTCGTGGTCGACGATGATCTCGGTGCCAGCCTTCGGCCAGGGAGCAGCAGGGCCGAGGATGAGGTCGATATTCACGTTTCCGACGACGGCAAGCGGGCGCATCATTCGCTCCGGGTGATCTTTGTCGAGCGCACAGGCGTGCCGGCGTTCTCGACACGCGCATCGGCGAAGGCGACCATGAAGCGCTGTGCCACGGGCAGCATTGCGAAGACCGCAGCCAGGCCCGAAGCTGGCTTGAAGCCGATGGTCACCGCGCCCGCAACCGGGGCTTCACCCGATGCATCGAAGATGATGACCGGAGCGCCGGTTTCGACGGCTGATACGGCAATGGCCGTGACCAGACCGGCGGTGCTGTCCTGTCCCCGGAAAAGAACGACACCGACGGCCGGGCCGAGCATCTCCATCGGTCCGTGCCGCAACTGCCCGCCTTCGAGCGAAAAGCAGGGAAGGCGGGAGAGTTCTGTCAGGCCAAGGGCCAGCGCTTCGGCAAGACCCTGCAGGCGCCTGCCCGAGGTAACGACCGTCGCCACGTTATCGAGAGCTGCAAGAGCGATGTCGATGCTTGGTGTTTCCGGGGCGGTGAGTGCGGCAAGGGCTGCCGCGGGATCCTCGCCAAGGGCTGCCAGCACCGCAAGATGCAGGGCAAAGGAGACTGTCAGGCTGCGCGTTGCAGCAAACGCCAATTCCGTGCCGCCCGCTCCGATGAGGGAAGGCGCCGTACGCGCCAGGAATGATCCTTGCTCCAGCGTCAGCCCGAATGTGTCACCACTGCCTCCTGTTTCAAAGAACCAGCGCACCACCTCGGCACTTTCGCCAGATTGCGAGGTGATGATCACTGTTCGGCCGTCGAGCGCGAGCGGTTGTCCAAGTTGCTCGGAAAGCGGTAGAGCGATCGCGTCGATACCGCAGGCACGGTAGAGCGGCTCGACGGCTCGGCCGACGGCATGAGATCCGCCCATGCCGAGAAGAAGCAGCCTGGCGTTTTTCTCCAGCGATTCTGCAATGGCCTGAGCGGTTTGCTTTGCATTGTCATAGGATGTGAGCGCATCCGCATGCTGACGCGCCATTTCTCGATCAATTGCAATCAGTCCGGCTGGTCGTGTGTTTTCCATGGTCATTGTCATCCCTTGACGCCGCCGCTTGTCAGCCCCGATATCAGGGCGCGTTGCATGACGAGACCAACCAGCACCGGTGGCAGAGCGGCGAGCACACCGGCAGTCGCGATCAGTCCGTAATCGGAGACACGGCCACCGGCCAGATCGGCGATGGCAACCGTGAGTGTCTTGGCGCGCTGATCGGAGGTGAAGAGCAGCGCATAGAAGAACTCGTCCCAGCCGAGCAGGAAAGCAAACAGCGCCGAGGTGGCGACAACAGGCATGGCCAGCGGCAGGGTAATGATCTTCCAGGTCTGGAACAGGCCGGCACCGTCAATCATTGCCGCGGCTTCGATCTCCTTCGGAATGGAATCGAAGCCGGATTTCATGAGCCATGTCGTGAAAGGGGCGAGGATCGTCAGATAGACGAGGGCGAGGCCGAAGACGTTGTTCAGCATGCCGAGATAGGCCAGGCCCATGTAGAGCGGCACGGCAAGCGCAACCGGTGGCAGCATGTAGGTGGCGATGACCATTGAAAGCGACCAACCGACGGAAGGTGTTCGCGACACGGCCCAACCGGCCGGAATCGCCAGCGCGATAGCGGCGATCGTCGCCATGCCGGCAACCTCGATGCTGTTTCTGAGCGACGATGTGAAGGCGGCGCCGGCGCTGTTCTCGATCGTCGACAGCAAGGCGGCGTAACGGGAGAAGTCAGCCGTTTGCGGCCACCAGCGGAGCGGCTTGGCGGCCAGATCGGCGGCCGGCGAGATGCTCATGATGAACAGCCAGATGATCGGTGCCAGGATCACGGCCGCAAGCAGCAAGGCGCAGACGTAGATGAAAGCTGTAAAGAATGGGCTCTTGCGTTCCATCAGGCGGCACTCCCTGCGGTCTTGCGCACCAGCGTGGCATAGGCGAGAGCCAGCACCGTTACCAACAATGTGACGATCAAGGCCAATGAGGCGCCGGAGCCGGCCCGCTGGAAGGAAAACGCTTCCTGATAGACGAGGATCGACAGCGTCCTCGTACTGTTGGCCGGGCCGCCGCGGGTCATGACCCAGATGATGTCGAACACCTTGAAGGCCTCGATGGTGCGCAGCACCAGGGCCACCATCAGCGGACCCGCGAGATAGGGCAGGATCACGAAGCGGAAGCGGGCGAAGGGACCGGCGCCGTCGACCAGTGAGGCGGCAGTGACGTCACGCGGCACCGCTTGTAAGGCAGCAAGCGCAATGAGCGCGACCAGCGGGAAGTTCTTCCAGCAATCGGCGACGATCAGGGCGGCAAGTGCAGTGCCCGGTTCGCCAAGCCAGGAGCGATAGGCGTCGATCAGCCCGACTTGCATCAGCGCGGCGTTGAGCGCGCCGTATTCCGGATTGTAGATCAATCGCCAGAGCGTGGCGTTGACGACGGTTGGCAGTGCCCAGGGAAGGATCATCAGGGCCCGCAGCACCGCGCGGCCCCGGAAATCCTGGTTGAGGAGAAGTGCTGCAAGCACGCCGATCACCATCTCGGCAGCAACCGAAATGACCGCGAACCAGGTGGTCGTGATCAGGGTCCGCTGAAAATTCGAACCGGAGATCATCTTCACGTAGTTGTCGATGCCGACGAAATTGCCTGATGTGCCGACAAGCTTGGCGTCTGTGAAAGACAGGCCGACGGTGTCGACCAATGGCCATCCGATGACGGAGATCATCACGACAAGCAGCGGCAACATCAATAGCCACGCGCGGGTTGTCATCCAGGTGCCGGACATGAGGCGCCCTCTCAATTCATCGGACTGGTAAAGTGGAAACCAGGCGGCACGGCGCCGCCTGGACGGTTACATCGCTTAGAGACCGCTGTTGTCGGCAGCCGACTTCAGGGCGTCCTCCGGCGAAGACTGGCCGAGCAGGGATTCCTGGATCGCCTGCTGCAGAGCCGTGGAAAGCTCCTGATACTTCGGCGTGGTCGGGCGCGGATACATCGCGGCAAGACCGACCTTGGCCGCAGCGATCAGTTCTTCCTGGCCCTTCGTCACGGCCGGATCCTGATAAGACGATGCCCAGATCGGCAGGCTGAGCTTGGCATACTGGTTCTGCGTCGGCTGCGAGGTCATGAAGGTGACGTACTTCCAGGCCTCATCCGGATGCTTGCTGGCCGTGGTGACACCAAGGCCCATCGAGCCGTTGACGGCCGACGCTTCGCTCTTGCCCGCGACACCCGGAGCCGGGACAACGCCGACCTTGCCCGCGACCTTGCTGTCCTTCGGGTCGTTCGCCATGTTGTACATGTAGGTCCAGTTCAGCGCAAAAGCAGCATCGCCGTTCTGGAAGACCTTTCGCACATCCTCTTCCAGGAATTCCTTGGAGTTCGGGTTGGTCAGGCCGGATTTGTAGCTGGAAACCATATAGTTCAGCGCGTCGAGACCGCCGCCACTCTGGAAGGCCGGCTTGCCGTCCTTCAGGAAATCGCCCTTGTAGGCACTGACGAGCGTCGTGTAATCGCAGATCGCGGCTTCGGCCTGCGACCAGCTCCAGGCGATCGGCGTTGCGAGAAGTCCCTTGTCCTTGATCGTCTTTGCCTGCTCGGCCAGTTCGTCCCAGGTCTTCGGCGGTGTCTTTATGCCGGCCTTCTCGAGGATTTCCTTGTTGTAGAACAAATACTTGGTGTCGAGGATCCACGGCATCCCGTAGTACTTGCCGTCATACTGAACGGTCGTCCATGCACCAGGAAGGACACCCTTCTTCATATCGTCGGTGATGCGCGCGGTGACGTCGACGAGGACATTGTTGGTCGCGTATTCTGCCGGCCAGATCACGTCGAAGAGGACGACGTCGTAACCGCCGGACCCCTGGGCGAGCACCGTCTTGTCGTGCAGGCCTTCGTAAGGCACGAATTCGAGATTGACCTTGACGTCGGGGTTTGCCTTGGAAAATGCATCCGTCATGGCACGGACGTCAGCCTCGCTATAGGCCGCTTGTGCCATAAACAGCGCATTGATCGTCGTTTCGGCAAAGGCGTGCGGCGCGAAAGATGCGCCGATCAATGCTGCGCCAAGCAGCGTCTTGTTCAGGGATTTCAACATTCCAGCCTCCAGTTTTTTGACATTCACCCGTATGTCCGAAGGCGGCTGTCGTCGCCATCGGTTGTTGAAAAGGCGCCGGTTAGCCGGCTGCCGGATTCGGAGCGTCGTCAGAGCCGCTTTCGGACTCTCTTGCGTTCCCTGGAACTCTTTGGTTCCTTATTAAGTCAATTGTCTTGACTTATTTCTTCTTCAATATTCTACTGCTGTCAAGAGGGAATTCGGAATGAACGAAGCGCGCCCGATACGGGCAAAAGCAGGCACCAATCATGAAGGCACAAGCGCCCATAACCGGCGGGTGATGATGGATGCCCTGAGAGTGAATGGAGCACTCTCGCGAGCAGACCTGGCGCGTGCCACCAAGCTCACCAAACAGACCGTGTCGAACATCATCGACGAACTCGAACAGGAAGGGCTGGTCACCGCGCAGGAAGCTGTTCGCAAGGGCAGGGGACAGCCGTCGACACCCTATCGCCTGGTGCCGGAAGGGGCTTTTGCGATCGGGCTGCAGATCGATCGTCACATAACCCGGGCCATAGCTGTCGACCTTGTCGGCAACATACGCACGCGGGCTGAGGCGAACCTGCCTCCCGACGGGCCGTCGCGCGGTGCAACCGTAATTCTCGAGCTTATCGAGAAGGTTCGCCGTGACCTTGCGGGCCTCGTTGCTCAATCGGAGCGGCGGCTCGTTGGCCTGGGCGCGGCAATGCCTGGTCCGTTCGGGATCGAGGCGACGGGTGACGATCCCTGGATGATGGCCGCCTGGCAAAAGTTTCCGCTATTGGAAACGCTGGCGGCAGGCACGGGTCTTGGCGTTCGTCTGCAAAACGATGCCGCCGCATGCGCCACGGCGGAGCGAATGGTTGGCGCCGCCCATGGGCTCGACCATGCCGTTTGCCTCTATCTAGGCTACGGTATCGGTGCAGGTCTGATCCTTGGCGGGGAACTTTACAGCGGTGCAAACGGCAATGCGGGCGAAATCGGCATGGCGCTGCTTTCGGCAAGCGGCAGCCCGACGCCACTCGAGCATCGTGCCTCGCTCGCCTCGCTCTACCAGCACCTGGCGATCGACCCGGCGGATCCCGGCGTCTATGCGATGGTGAACGAACTGGCGCTGAAGAATGATGCGAGAATACAGAGCTGGATCGAAGAAGCCGTGATGGATCTTCGCTGGAGCGTACATCTGATCGAATCGATCTTCGATCCGCAAACCGTGATTCTCTGCGGCGGTGCGCCTGAGGCCCTGGCGCGACGTCTGATCGAGGCGATGCACCCTCTGCCGCCATCGATCGCCGATCGCCGTGGCCGGGTCATTCCTCGCTTCCAGCTTGGAATGACTGATCCCTGGGCCGTCGCGCTTGGCGCAGCCGCCGACCCGATCAGCCGCGCTTTCGACCCGAGCTTTGCGGCCATTCTCAAGGGTTCGCTGTAAAAGCGCTCATGCGCGATGGATCGGGTCGATCCATAAAACATCTTCCGGCTGTTCGACCGGTTCGATATCGAGATTGACGACGACCGGTTCCTGGCCGGAGCGCACAAGAACACATTCGAGCGTCTCGTCGCGGCTGGCGTTGATCTCTTGATGGGGAACGTAAGGCGGCACGTAGATGAAATCACCGGGACCGGCCTCTGCCGTGAATTCGAGGTGGTCGCCCCAGCGCATGCGTGCCTTCCCTTTCACCACATAGATGATGCTTTCGAGATCCCCGTGGTGATGGGCGCCGGTCTTCGCATTCGCATGGATGGTCACGGTGCCGGCCCATATTTTCTCCGCCCCGGCACGCGCATGGTTGATCGCCGTCGCCCGGTTCATCCCTGGGGTCTGGGCGGTATTGGGGTCGAGTGAATTACCCGGAATGACCTTCACGCCATGTTCGCGCCAGTCGATCGGATGGTGGTCGTGATCATGCGGAACCTCGGTCATTGCATCTCCTTCCGGCAATCAGGTCGTTGCCATCGTGTTCCCTGGCTATTGGCTAAAGGCCGTGGATGCCGGAGAGCTCATCGAGCTTGCCGCGCAATCTGCGCTTTACCTCCTCGTCCTGCCCTTCCATGGCGGCGAGCATTTCGCGAAGCGTTCCGCGCAGTCCATGGATCTGATCGATGAGATCCATGATCAGATCGACGCCGGCATCGTTGACACCCATGTCACGCGTCAGGTCGAGGATGAGCTGCGCCCGCGCGACATCGGTGTCGCGAAAATCGCGAGCGCCGTCACGTGTCTGAGGCAGCAGCCATCCCTGCTCGACCCACACCTCTAACACCCCCACGTCGATCTTAAGAAAACGGCGGAATTCAAGATCATCCATGGCTATTCTCCCATGCCCTTTCTCGGATCCTGCTCGTCGCCAGCTGTCCAGCCGGTCATGAAATCGGTCAGCTGCTGATCCGGTCCGTTCGGCAGCACGATTTTCAGAGAGATGTAGATGTCTCCAGCACTGCCGTCTTTCTTCGGAACGCCCTTGCCCTTCAGGCGCAAAACCTTCCCGGTGTTCGAGTGCGGCGGCAATGTGAGGTTGACCGGGCCTGACGGCGTCGGCGCGCGCACCTTGCCGCCGAGCACGGCCTCGCGCAGCGTAATCGGCAGGTCGAAGCGAATGTCGTCGCCGTCACGAACATAGAAGCGATGCGGACGCACGCGAATTTCGACAAGCGCATCTCCCGGCCGGCCGCCGCCAATGCCGGCCTCGCCTTTGCCGCGCAGTCTGAGCGTCTGGCCGTCGCGCGTGCCAGGCGGTATCTGCAGGTCGAGCGCCGGCCCGTCCGGCAAACGGATCTGGGTCTTCGTGCCGTTGACGGCATCGAGGAAATCGACCTCCATCGAATACTGCCGGTTCTGGCCCTGTGCATGGAAATCGCCTCCGCGTGTTCGTCGCGAAAAGAAGCTCGAGAAAATATCGTCGCTGTCGCCGAAGTCGGCATAGCCCGCGCTGTTGTGATAAGGGTTGCCGGCGTTTCCTGCAGAGGCATAGTCGCGATAGTAGTGGCGCGGCGCCTGCTCGGCACCGGTCATGTCGATCTCGCCGCGGTCAAAGCGCCCGCGCTTTTCTTCATCGCTCAGCAACTCGTAGGCAGCGGAAATCTCCTTGAAGCGGTCCTCAGCCTTCTTGTCGCCGGGATTGAGATCGGGGTGAAGTTTCTTGGCGAGCTTTCGAAATGCGCTTTGAATGTCTTTCTGCGTGGCGTCCTTCTTCACGCCGAGAAGCTCGTATGGATCGCGGCTCATACATATCTCCGGTTCAGCCGGCGGACATCACCGGCATTTTGCCATCTATATAGGTTTGCGCGGCTGCTCCGACGAGAGGTTGTATCGGGCTCGGCACCTAATCGCGCTGCAGGTTGATCTCACTGGTTACCACCTGCTGGCCGGATGCCGGATCCTTGTCGACCGTTCGGATGCGGATCGCATTGGCGTCGACCCGCTGGATGGTCATGTTGGCGCTGCGGTCACCGTTTATCACCTTTGACCAGCGCACCGCGAGATTGATGGCGTCGCCGCGGCGGCTTCCCTGAAGACCGGATACGCCACCGGATGGACCGACGTAACGACCGGCATACTGTGTTCCGGTGACCGTGATATTGGCCGACACCGGTCGCGTGATAACGATCATCCCGCGGCAGGTCCCCTTCATCGAAAGCGCCTCGCCACTCGCCTGGGATGTGAAATTGCAACTCAGGTTGATCGGGGACGAGGAGGTCGTGCGCTTCATCATGCCTCCGCCCGTCCAATCGCCAGCAAGCGACTGGAGGAAAGGCGCCTCGTCGGCATAGGCGAAGCCTGTGACCAGCCAGAACAGCGCGGCCACAGCAGCATGTCGGCAGCACTTCATGACGTCCTCCCCTTGGAGATGATCAGGAATGCCTCAGAATGCTCGAAAGTTCCTCTCACTGCAGGAACTCCGCCAAAATGTCCCAACGCGGTGGGGAAACGCAAGCGAATTCCTCTTGGTCTGGAGGTTCGACCTCATCGAGCGAAATTCTTGTCGGTTGAGAACTGCTATTGCTGCACTGCAATAATCGCCATAAGGTAGAGACGCTGAACTCGGAGGTCCGAATGCCGCCAAGACCATACAGCAATGCCCGTGCCACGCGATCCGATCGCGATCCGATCGCAATTGATCTGGCGCTCCAGGGGGGTGGCGCGCACGGCGCTTTTACCTGGGGTGTGATCGAACAGCTCATCGATGAGCCCTGGCTGGAGATTTCAAGCATAACCGGCACCTCGGCCGGTGCAATGAACGCGGTGGTACTTGCGCATGGTTATGCGCTTGATGGTCGAGAGGGCGCGAAGGTGGCTCTCGAGGCATTTTGGGCCCGGGTCAGCGACGTGGCGCGGTTCAGCCCGTTTCAGCGAACGGCGCTTGACGTGATGACCGGTAACTGGTCGCTTGACCACTCGCCCGCCTATCTCTTCTTCGACCTTATGAGCCGTTTGTTTTCGCCCTATGAGATCAATCCGGCCAACATCAATCCGCTCCGCGACATCCTCGAGGAAAGCGTGGATTTCGAGGCCTTGAGGCGCTCTGAGATCAAGCTGTTTGTCAATGCCACGAACGTGCGAACCGGGCTGCCGAGGGTGTTTCGCAACGACGAACTGAGTGCCGACGCCGTACTGGCTTCGGCATGCCTGCCGATGCTGCACCAGGCGATCGAAATAGACGGTGATCCCTACTGGGACGGTGGGTTTTCGGGAAATCCGCTGCTTACGCCGGTCGTCCGGGAGAGTGCGGCACGCGACATTCTGCTTGTTCAGGTCAATCCCGTAGAGCGTGCGGGTGTTCCAAGGACTGCACGTGAAATTCTCAATCGCATCAACGAGATCTCCTTTAACTCCAGCCTGAAGAAGGAATTGCGAGCGATGGCCATACTCCAGCGGATGCTTTCGGAAAGCGGCGTTGCGCCGGATGAAATCGCCTGGGCGAAGGAATGGTCAAGCATACGTCTCCATCGAATTGCAACGCCACCGCGCATGGTGGAACTCAGCGCATCATCCAAGATGAACGGCGAGTGGGAGTTTCTTTCGATGCTGCGGCAGGAAGGGCGCGAGACCGCGCAAGAATTTCTCGCCAGCCATGGCACGGATATTGGAAAGCGGGCGAGCTTTGACATCGAAAGCCTGCTCGATACCGTCCTGCAATAGACGTCAGAGCGCAAAGCCCCGTCATGGATATTGTTGGCATCCTTATCGCACTTGGTTTTCTCGTCGCGCTCGCTTACCGCGGCTGGAGCATCCTTCTTCTCGCACCCCTTTGTGCCCTGCTTGCCGCACTGTTGGCTGGCCAGCCGTTGCTTGCCAGCTGGACGCAGACTTTCATGCGCAACGCGGCGGATTTCATTGCCCAGTTCTTCCCGATTTTTCTGCTTGGCGCTCTTTTCGGCAAGCTCATGGAAGCCAGTGGTTCTGTTGAGGCAATTGCCGTGAAGATGACCGAGAAGCTCGGGGCAGGACGAGCCATATTCGCCGTCGTGCTTGCTGGCGCCTTCGTGACATATGGCGGCGTCAGCCTGTTTGTCGCTTTCTTCGTCCTTGCTCCAATGGGGCATGCTCTCTTCAAGGCGGCCGACATTCCGCACCGGCTCATGCCGGCAGCAATCGCCCTTGGAACATCCACCTTCACCATGTCTGCCATGCCGGGCACGCCGGCGATCCAGAATGCGATCCCGATGCCATTTTTTGGCACCAATCCGTTTGCTGCCCCCGGGCTTGGCGTCATTGCCTCGGCGGTCATGCTTGGTTTCGGCATGTGGTGGCTGCAGATGGCGCGGCGAAAGGCGAAGCTGGCAGGGGAGACCTATCGCTATGCTGGCTTGACGGCCTCTGATGCCATTTCCCATGACGACAGGATGCGGGAGCGTGGCGCAGTCGCGCATGACTTCGATCCGGGTGAAATTGCGCGCGGCGGTCATGCGGCGATGCGACCAGGCTTTTTGATCGCAGCGCTGCCCCTGCTGGTTGTCGTTGCGACCAATCTGGTGATGACGTTCGCCGTTTTGCCGCGTATCGACGCGCATTATCTGGCGGAAACTGCGTGGGGCTCAACCACACTTTCAGCGGTTGCGGGAGTCTGGTCGGTGATTGTGGCATTGACGGCGGGCATTGTGGCGCTCCTCGTTACCAACTTTAACCGCCTTCCTGGTCTCCGTTCCATCATCGATGCCGGCGTCAACGCGGCTGTCCTGCCGATCATGAGCGTTGCCAGCCTTGTTGGCTTCGGCGCCGTCGTGGCTGCTCTCCCTGCATTCGAGACAGTGAAGGTCTGGGTCCTGGGCATCGAGGGAGGGCCACTGGTCTCCCTTGCGATTGCGACGAATATCCTTGCTGCATTGACCGGTTCGGCGTCAGGCGGGCTGACGATCGCGCTCGATGCACTGGGGCCGACCTACATGGAAATTGCCCACCAGACGGGTCTCGATCCCGAACTGATGCACCGGGTTGCGGTCATCGGCGCCGGCACGCTGGACAGCTTACCGCACAACGGCGCTGTCGTGACGCTCCTTTCTGTCTGTGGTGTCTCGCACAGGGATGGTTACCTTGATCTCGCCATGGCCGCCATCGCAAGCGCCCTTGTTGCGCTGGTCGTCGTCATCACGCTCGGAACTCTTGTCGGATCGTTCTGACCGGCTGCGACACCACATCCGGGAGTCCGTGGCTGCTTCCACGCGATCGCAACGATAGACGGGCGGACGCCGGTGCCTCTATCGACTCCCAGCGTCAAGGTGTACTCAGGACAACAGACTGTACCGGCTGGATTGAGCTCCGCGTCACCCGGTCGGGCGAGTGCGCATCTCGAATACGAGACACTGGAGAGTAGATGATGGGTTTTCCGCTTTTCGATCTCAGCGGCAGGCGAGCATTGGTAACCGGCTCGTCACAAGGCATTGGTTTTGCGTTGGCCAAGGGGCTTGCCGAGCATGGCGCATCCGTCGTGCTGAACGGGCGCGATGCCTCGAAGCTGGAGGCGGCCGCGAAGGCTCTGCGAGAAGCCGGTTACGATGTTGCCGTGAATGCCTTTGATGTGACCGATGCTGACGCAGTCAAACATGGCATCGACGAGATCGAGAGCGCCATTGGCCCAATCGATATTCTCATCAACAATGCGGGAATGCAGTTTCGGACGTCGCTGGAGGATTTTCCGGCCGATCGCTGGGAGCAACTGCTGAAAACCAACATCTCCAGCATCTTCTATGTCGGGCAGGCCGTTGCCCGGCACATGATCACGCGCGGCGCAGGAAAGATCATCAATATCGCCTCCGTCCAAAGCGAACTCGCTCGCCCCGGCATCGCCCCCTACACCGCCACCAAGGGCGCTGTGAAGAACCTGACCCGCGGTATGTGCGCCGACTGGGCCAAGTTCGGAATCCAGGTGAATGCCCTCGCGCCGGGCTATTTCAAGACGCCGCTCAATCAGGCTCTCGTGGATAACGAGGAGTTCTCCTCATGGCTTCAAAAGCGCACGCCTGCCGCCCGCTGGGGTGAGGTGGATGAACTGATCGGTGCGGCGGTCTTCCTGTCCGGGAAAGGATCATCCTTTGTCAACGGACACACTCTCTATGTCGACGGTGGCATCACGACTTGCCTCTAGTGATGCCCGTCGCCGTTGCGCCCGCTGAAATCAGGTTCAACGCCATGAGGCGTCTGCCCAATGGCAGCGAGTACGAGAAATACAGCATAGCGGCGGCCCTCGGATTTCAGAGCCTCAGTGGGTCGGACAAATTCACCGGGCAGGTCCACCGGCCTATTCTGCACGTCCGCAAATACGGTTCCGGGTCGTATGCCTTGCCGAGCGTTCGCGCGCGGCTTGTCCGGCCGCGGAATATCGAAATTCAATTGTAGCGTGCCGTCCTTCGACGTGCCAGGCCGTGGCTCGTGGCCGCTGGGTGGTGTGCATGGCACCCTTCGGCAGGCAAGGGCACCTACGCCTTCAGACCAGCATGTTCACCACCAAATCTTCGCAGCCGTCCTCCCCATGCACAGGCTGCCCTGTCCTCAGGTGTAGCTCGACCGCCAATACGCTTCGACCTAGCGTCCGCTACGGGCTCGGGACCGACATGTCTCGAACACGCAAAAATAGGAGCACACCATGTCACAGGCAGAAGCAGCGAGCCGTAGGATTGGGCAGGAGGAGGCGAACATGACCCAGAACAACCCCTCACAACCCGCCAGAGCACGGTCCGAAGAGTTGGTCCCGTCGCGCTACGCGGTGCGGGTCGGCGAGATTGACGTGCTGGTTATCAGCGATGGGGTACTGCCGCTTCCAACCGCGATGTTGGGACATAACGCCGACCCTGCCGTCCGAGCTGGCTGGCTCGACGATATGTTCCTGCCACAGGACGCTTTCGACTGGTCGCTGAATGCGGTTCTTGTGCGCAGTGGCGGGCAGACCATACTCATCGACGCTGGACTGGGATTGGACCCGGACTTGAACTTGCCGCGGGCAGGGCAGTTGACCAAGCGACTGGAGGCCGCCGGCATCGATCTTGGATCCGTCACCGACATCGTGTTGACCCACATGCACATGGACCATGTTGGCGGGCTGCTCGTCGACGGGGTGAAGGAACGGCTGCGGCCGGACCTGCGGATCCACGTGGCGGCCGCCGAGGTCAAGTTCTGGGAGGCGCCCGATTTCTCCCGCGTCTCGATGCCGCCGGGGTTCCCGGACGCGCTTCGGGCGGCGGCCAAGCGGTTCACCGAAGAATACCGCAGCCATCTGCGGCTGTTCGATGAGGAGCAAGCGGTGGCGCCTGGCGTGGTCGCCACACGTACCGGCGGCCACACCCCCGGGCATTGCGTGGTTCGCGTGGCGTCCGGCGGTGATCGGCTGATGTTTGCCGGCGACGCCGTGTTTGCGGTCGGGTTCGAACACCCCGACTGGTATAACGGTTTCGAACACGATCCAGAAGAAGCGGCTCGCGTCCGGGTCCGACTTTTGCGGGAGTTGGCCGAGACCGGCGCACAGCTCGTTGCCACGCACTTGCCGTTCCCGTCCGTCGGCCACGTGGCGGTTGATGGCGATGCTTTCCGCTGGGTCCCGGCCTTCTGGGACTACTGACCGCTTGGGTCGACCATTCCGCGTAAGCGCCTCGTCGACCAAGCGCCCATGCGTATACGGTCGAACCTGCACTGGAATAAACCGACTAGGCTCTTGATGGGCCTAGTCGCTGCAGCAGTCTACGGCAGCAAGAATGTCCCAAATGAAGTGCGCCGGCCGCTCGCCGGCACCGCACCGCGCCTCTCGCCTTACGAGGGATACATCTGCCGCGGCTTCAAGGGGGCTACTCCGTTTTCACTACATGGACAGTTTTGGCAAAATGGCTCCATAATGAACGCGAGGGAACGAATGGCCTGGGGACGTCCGTATGGAATCGGTTTCTATCGCGTTGGTCGATGATCATCCATTAATGCTGGCAGGTTTGGTGGATCTATTTAAACTGAACGAGGATTTCACGGTCGCGGCGACGGGAAGCAAGGCCAGCGACGTTCTCAAGATCAACGCGGAAATCCGCCCGGACGTATTCGTGGTGGACGTGATGATGCCTGGAAACATATTCGAGGTCATCGCGAAGATCGTCGCGACTTCGCCAAAGACAAAGTTCCTCGCCTTCACCGCCCTGACGAGAAGCGACATCGCCGTTCGCGCACTCAATGCCGGCGCGACCGGGTATGTTCTTAAGGGCAGTGATGCCGGCGAGCTTATTCAGGGCGTAAGGGCTGTGCATAACGGCGAGACCTTCATTACGCCGGCGTTTGCCTGCAAGGTCATCGAAGAGCTTAAGATTTCTTCGCTGCGCAAGATGGCGTCCGGAACCGTCAAGCTCAGCATTCGCGAGGGACAAATTGTCGGCATGCTCATGCGCGGAGCCACAAACAAGCAGATCGCGGCCGATTTGCGTATCGGCGAAAAGACCGTAAAGAACTACATGACCATCCTGATGCAGAAGCTTCATGCGCGAAACCGCCTCGAGGTGCTCATTGCGGCGCAGAAGCTTGAGGTCGACGATCATCAAGACAGGGAGCCAGTGCTGCGCCATTGATGAATGTCTTCTCCTCTAACTCGTAGCTATTTTCGCCGCTCTTGCCAGGTCTAGGCGCTGTTGATTTCGAGTGGCACGCGGGTCACGAGTTGCATTCCCCCTTTGCCTCGCCGCCTGATTTGTACCGAACCGGCAAAAGCTTCAACCCGGTTGCGAATTCCTTGCAGGCCCAGCGGCCTACGCCGCGCTTCTGTCGTCGAAGTTGGTGAGAAACCCGGTCCACCGTCGCTGATTACGATTGTGATGGATTCTTCGTTCGCAATGGCGATAACACGTTGATCGCGGCCGGCTGCGTGATGAAAAGCATTGTTGAGCCCTTCCTGAACCACGCGGTAAAGACAGATTTTCAGCGGGTGAGCGGTGCTCTTCTGAAGTCCCCTGTAGCGGGCCTTTACGATCGACCCGGTCGCATGCTCGTGCCGCTCGACGGCAACGCGAAGTGCGGCCTCCAAGGACATGTTTTCGAGCTCCGGAAGTACCAGACCCGTCGAGAGCTCCCGCAACTCCGTCAACACCTGGCCCGCCAGGCGAAGTGGCGAGATGTCGGCTCGCGTCACGTTCGAGGGGCCGACGGCATCGGCCGGGTCGCCAGGCGTCTTCGGGGCCGGCGTCCCCAGCCTGAGGATCAGTAGGCCGAGCAACTGTATCGGCCCGTCGTGCAGATCTGAACCGATACGGTTCAAGAGAGCCTCGTTTGACTTGCTGGCATCCATGCGCGCCTGATCGGCGGATTTGCGCAGCTGCCTGTTCTGCTCCGCCAATGCTTGCGCGCTGGCGAGTTGGGCCTTGAGCGTCACGCTCTGGCGCCGGATCAGCCTGCTGGCACGCCGAACGATCAGGAAGAGCAGGCCCATGATGGCGACCGTGGTTGCTCCAACGATGGCCCACGTCCTACGTTGAACCCGGTCGCGTTGCGCAATAAACTCGCCAGCCTCCTCGTAAAGTTCTCCGACCGCCACGACCTCGTGGACGTTGGAACGATAGATCGGCCCATAGATTTCGATCAGTGGGCGCTGTTCCGGCTGTCCACCGTCCTCGTCGTCATCGTGTTCAGTTTCCAGTTGTGCCACCACCTGGCCAGCAAACGCCTGCTCGATATCCTTTGACGGAAGGCGTTTGCCCATAAGCGATTTATCGGTGCTGTAGAGAACTGTTCCGTCGCGCTCCCAGATTCGGAACCCCTCTACGCGCGTCGCCAGGTCCGTGCCGATCAGCAGCCTGTCCAGTTGCTGCTGACGCTCGGCCGAAACACGTGGGCCGTCCGGGCCTTCCTCGATATGGCCGGCAAGGAAGCCCTCCATGTAGAGGGCACCGGATTCCGCTCTGCTCCGAAGCTGGTTCGCGGCAATCTGCGAACTCAGCCACTCGCCGAGGATCGCCATCGAGCCGCCGATGATTAAGGTAGCGACGAGCAAGAATTGGGTCGTCAGATCAAGACTGTGCCAGAAGCGGATTGCCCAGGAGCCGCGGCCGATGGCGGTTTCATCGCCGGGGACATAAGTCACGCTCTCCTTTGGGTACAAAGTCCCTCCTTTCAGGCGACGAAGGTCCGCACAATTCTCTGGACCTTTGGAACTATTCCGTCCGGTGCCCTTCGCGACATTATCCCATGATCGAAGATTATGTCGGCTTTTATTGCGTTTGTATCTGTTTCGCGAACGCAGTCGACAAGAAAAGACATTCGTGCGCCAAGCAACGCACGAGAATAGTTCAAGTTTCATCAAGTTTACCATGCGGTGAAGAAATTCAGCTGGTGCTAGGGAGAGCAAAATGGTCAGCTATATTCGTTCCGATCTCGAGTTCATTCTCGCGCAAATCAAGATCGCCGAAGCGCATGCCGCCGGGCAACCGCTATACGGTCCGGGCGGGCTGATCCCTACCTACAATCTGGCCTGGGGCCTCAGAACCGTCGACGGTAGCTACAACAATCTGCTCAATCCCAATTGGGGCTCATCGGACGAGCCGTTCCGGGAGGGGCTCGGAACCGACTTCCGAACGCTGTTTGTCGATGCCGACCCGGGACCTGGCGTCAAGATGACCCAGGTTACCTATACGCCAGGCGTCGATGTCGACGGCCCGACGATGACGCTTCCCGACGGTACGGTCATCGGCAATCGCGCAGGCCCCGGCGACGTGATCGATCCTGAAGTCCGCATCATCTCCAATCTCATTGTCGACCAGACACTTGGCAATCCTTCGGCGATCCTGACCGCCCTGCAGCGCGCCGGCGTCGATGATCCCGGCCTTGTCATTACC
Organism: Rhizobium sp. RHZ01; assembly: GCF_014851595.1. Taxonomy (NCBI): domain Bacteria; kingdom Pseudomonadati; phylum Pseudomonadota; class Alphaproteobacteria; order Hyphomicrobiales; family Rhizobiaceae; genus Rhizobium; species Rhizobium sp. RHZ01. The sequence continues at coordinate 40,461 of NZ_JACUZZ010000026.1, read as the reverse complement.
GGGACAATTTCCGATGCCTACGCACCGTTGCAGCCGCTGTTCGAAGCTCTGGGCGATGCCCAACGCGCCTATGCGAACGCTTCCGCCGCCGCGGCGGCAAGTCCGAACAACGCCGCCCTGCAGACGGCCGCAGCCAATGCCGCCGCTGCGGTCGAATTAGCGAGAACGACGCTCACAACCGATCCCGGATACACCACGCTGACAACCTTGCTCGACGATAACGGCATCGAGCTCGACGGCACCAACCTTCGCATCACCAACAGCGCGCCGGACGAAGGCCTCTCGGCGCCCTTCAATTCCTGGTTCACGCTGTTCGGCCAGTTCTTCGACCACGGCCTCGACCTCGTCGGCAAGGGCGGAAGCGGCACCGTGATGATCCCCCTGATGCCGGACGATCCGCTCTATGTGCCCGGCAGCAGCACCAATTTCATGGTCTTGACCCGCGCGACCGTTGGTCCTGGTGCAGATGGCATCCTCGTCGACAACCCCAACACGGCTGTCGATGAAAGCGCCGACAATGTCCGGCCGATCAACACCACGACGGCCTTTGTCGATCAGAACCAGACCTATACTTCGCACCCCTCGCATCAGGTGTTCCTGCGCGAATACGTGATGGCCAACGGGCGCCCGGTTGCGACCGGCGAACTGATCCAGGGCCAGCAAGGCGGCATGGCCACCTGGGCGGACCTGAAGGCTCAGGCTGCCGATTTGCTTGGCATCCAGCTGCTCGACAGTGACGTGGGCAATGTTCCGCTGCTGCTGACCGACCCCTATGGCGAATTCATCCGCGGAGCGAATGGTTTCGTGCAGATCATGACGACGACCGGTCTGGTGGAAGCTGATCCCGCGGCCAACGGCGGTCTTGGTACGTTGCTGCCTGCGAACACCTTGCGCACAGGCCACGCATTTCTCGCCGATATTGCCCATTCGGCGGTGCCTGGCGGCCTTGCAGACGGCGATATCGAAATCGGTCTCGATAATCCCGGCAACCTACCGGGTGTCTACGACGACGAACTGCTTAATGCGCATTATGTGGCGGGCGATGGCCGCGCCAACGAGAATATCGGCCTGACCGCGGTCCACCATGTCTTCCATGCCGAGCATAACCGACTCGTAGAGCACACCAAGGCTGTCACCATCGCCGATGCGGCTGCCATGCTTGCAGGCGGAGCGACCCAGGCGGAGGCTGTCGCCTTCCTCAACGAATGGCTGATCGATGACGTCACTGCCGTTCCCGTCGGTCAAGCGGCAGTAAATGCGCTGGTTTGGGATGGCGAGCGCCTGTTCCAGGCTGCAAAGTTCGGCACCGAGATGCAGTACCAGCATCTCGTCTTTGAAGAGTTCGCCCGCAAGATCCAGCCAAACATCAACGTGTTCCTTGTTCCCGACGGGTTTGACGTCACCATCGACCCCTCGATCGTCGCAGAGTTTGCGCATGTGGTGTATCGCTTCGGTCATTCGATGCTGACGGAAACGATCGACCGTTTCGACCCATCCTTCACGCCGGACCAGATCGGCCTGATCGAAGGCTTCCTCAATCCCGTCCAGTTCACGAACAACGGTGGCAACAACCCCATCGACGCCGAGGTCGCGGCCGGAGCCATCATTCGCGGCATGACGCGCCAGGCGGGCAACGAAATCGACGAGTTCGTCACCAGCGCGCTGCGCAACAACCTCCTCGGCTTGCCGCTCGACCTTGCGACCATCAACCTGGCGCGCGGTCGTGATACGGGCGTTCCCACCCTCAACGAGGCGCGCGCTCAATTCTATGAAGCAACCGACGAGAACTCGCTGCTGAAGCCCTATGAAAGCTGGGTGGATTTCGCCGGCAACCTCAAGCACGAAGCCTCGATCATCAATTTCATCGCGGCCTACGGCACGCACTCGACGCTGACGAACGCCACGACGCTCGAGGAGAAGCGTGCCGCCGCAATGGCCCTGGTCGGCCTCGGCGGAGGCACACTGGACGAAGCCGACCGGCTGGCGTTCCTGAACGGCACGGGGATCTATGCCGGCGATCTCGGCGGCCTGAACAAGGTCGATCTCTGGATTGGTGGTCTGGCCGAAAAGATCATGCCCTTCGGCGGCATGCTGGGCTCCACCTTCAACTTCGTCTTCGAAACGCAGATGGAAAGTCTGCAGAACGGCGACCGCTTCTACTATCTGCAGCGCCTCGATGGCTTGCACCTGTTCAGCGAGATGGAAGGCAATTCCTTCGCCGGAATGATCATGCGCAACACCAACGCTACGCACCTGCCATCCGACGTCTTCTCGACGCCCGGCCTCATTCTTGAGGTCGATCGCACCAAGCAATTCAATCCCGGGCTTGGCGAAACTGCCGGCGCCGACGGCATCATGGACGACGATCCGACCACGGCCGTCAACGAAGCCGCCGACAATTTCGGCAACGATCCGACCGGCGGCAGCATCCTGACGCCGCTGGTGATCCGCGACAATCCGCAGACACCGACCCTCGACACCAACTACCTGCGCTACACCGGCGGTGAGCATGTGCTACTCGGTGGCACCGATGCGGCTGACGTGCTGATCGCCAGCATCGGCGACGACACCCTCTTCGGTGACGGCGGCAACGACCGGCTCGAGGGCGGCTTCGGCAACGACATCATCAACGGCGGCGCCGGTGACGATATCATCCGTGACGCGGGCGGCGACGACAACATCAAGGCCAACGAAGGCAACGACGTCGTCCACGCCGGCCCCGGCCTCGATCTCGTGCTTGGCGGCGACGGGCAGGACTTCATCGTGCTCGGCACTGACATGGGTTCGGAAGTCTTCGGCGGCACCGGCAACGACTTCATTCTCGGCAACAAGAACGCCGAACGCATCCTCGGCAACGAGGGAGACGACTGGCTCGAAACCGGCACATTCGACGGTGCCCCAGGCGACAACTTCGATGAAATCTTCGCCCGCGACGGTATCCGCGGCAACGACGTGTTCCTCGGCGACGGCGGCTTCGACGAGTTTATCGGTGAAGGCGGCGACGACATCTTCGTCGGCAGCCCCGGCCGCGGCAAGATGGCCGGCATGTCCGGCTTCGACTGGGCGACCTACCAGGAAAACAGCGCCTTCGTGAACGCAGATCTTTCGGTCCCTATCGTCTTCGACGAGGCGCCGACGCTGCCGCAGAACACTGCGCTCGACGAGTTCGAGTCGGTCAACGGCCTGTCCGGCACGCGGTTCAACGACATTCTCGCCGGGTCCAACGAGGATGCGGCAAGTCTCCTGCCGCTTGCTCAGGGCGGCGGGACGGGCTTCTTGGGCAGTGCGCTCGATGCGCAGGGGATTGCCCTGATCAACGGCCTGCAGGACGTGGTGGGTGCTGGCGTGACTTCCTTTGCGGCCGGCGACATCATCCTCGGCGGTGACGGCAGCGACACGATCAAGGGCAATGCCGGCGACGACATCATCGACGGCGACAAGTGGCTCAATGTGCGCATCAGCATCCGGCAGAATGTCGGTCCGAACGGCGGCACCGGCCCGGAAATCGCCAGCGCCTCGCGCATGACGGCGAACGTGACGCTGAACGGCGTGACGAAGCCGCTGACGGCCTGGATGCTCGAAGGGGCGATCAACCCCGGACAGCTGACCATCGTCCGCGAGATCCTGACAGACACGACATCGGGCGACATCGACACTGCGGTCTATTCCGAAGTGATGGCGAACTACTCGTTTGCGACCGGCGCCGACGGCACGTTGCGCGTCTCCCATACCGGCGGCGCCAACCCGATCGAGGGCACCGACTCGCTGCGCAACATCGAACGCCTGCAATTTTCCGACGCCACGGTTGGCGTGGTCGTCGGTACCCCGTTCAGCGACAACGGCGTGGCTCCGCAGGGGCCGCCGTCGGACAACCGCCCGGTCATCAACGGCACGGCGGGGAATGAACTGATCCTCGGCCTTGCTGGCGCCGACGTGCTCAACGGATTTGCCGGGAACGATATTCTCGTCGGCGGTCCGGGTGCCAGCGTTGCACTTTCCAGCTATGCGGACAACTTCAACAGCAGCAGCTTCGGCAACACCGATGGTTCGGCCAATTGGGGACCGGATTGGATTGAAACCGCTGACAACAACAGCACGACCACAGGCCAGATCCAGATCGATGGCAATGCTGCGAACAATGCCTCCAATAATGTGCTGGCATTCCTTGCCGGCGATGGCGCGCAGATCCAGCGCACGCTTGACCTCAGCAATGCGACCGCCCCAACGCTGAACTACAGCCTGACCAGGAATGGCCTGGACGGCGGTGCCGACAACGACAACGTCACCGTGTTCTTCTCGAGAGATGGGAGCAACTTCGTGCAGGTCGACATCATCAGTTCGACCAGCACCATTACCCCTCGCGCGATCGACCTAACTCAGTTCGGCACTGGGCCCTTCACAGCCAACGCCGCAATCCGCTTCGTGGCGTCCAGCCTCGAAGCCGGCGAGTCCGTGACGATCGACAGCCTGTCGGTCAACTTCACCGTTCCGGCCGTCAACGGCGGGGTCGACACCCTCAACGGCGGTCTGGGAAACGACATCTATTCCTTCTCCCTCGGCGACGGAAACGACGTGATCAACGAAGCCGTGAACGCCACGAGCGGCGGCACGGCTGACCTGATCTCGATCCTTGCGCCGACCACCGGCATCGATCCGCTCACGGACGAGCCCGTCGTGACGCTGACCGGGCTCAATGCCTTCGACGACAACACGAACTCGGCCACCGGAAACCTGGTCATCAACTACACCATGCCGAGCGGCGCGACCAACGTGACGCAAACGATCACGGTCAACGGTCAATACACCGGCAATAACGCACAGACCGGCGTCGAGCGTATCAACTTCAACAATGCCACCTACGAAGGCTACCTGCTGGGAGCCGCCGATTACCTGATCAACCGCGCCGATGGCGGCGGCAACCGGACCATCGATCTTACCGCATCGACGGCGAACAACTTCATCGCCGGTGAGAACGGCACCAACGACGATATTACCGGTGGCCTCGGCAACGATCTGATCTTCGGCGGGACAGGCGACAACGTTCTCGACGGTGGCGACGGCGACGACCTCATCGTCGGCGGTTCGGGTGCCGGCGACAATGACGTCATCGATGGCGGTCTCGGAATCGATACCATGATCGGCCTTGCGGGCAACGACACCTATATCGTCGATGACCTGGAGGACGTCGTCGTCGAAGCAGCCGGCGCCGGCACCGATACCGTCGAGACCCTGATGGCTGCGCTTTCGATCGAGGCCATGGCGAATGTCGAAAACCTCACCTACACCGGCCTCGATGCCGACCAGTTCGTCGGCACAGGCAATGCGGGCAACAATATCATCAGCGGCGGCGACCTTGCCGATACGCTGAGCGGTCTGGCAGGTAACGACACGCTGAACGGCGGCATTGGTACCGACACGCTGATTGGTGGCGCCGGCACCGATACCCTGAACGGCGGCACGGAAGCCGACACCATGCAGGGTGGTGCCGATAATGACGCCTATATCGTCGACGATGCTGGCGACGTGGTAACGGAACTTGCGGGCGGTGGCACGGCCGACGTCGTCAATGCGTCGATCACCTATACGCTCGGTGCGGAAGTTGAAAATCTGACGCTGACCGGCGCAGCCGCGATCAACGGCAGCGGCAACGGTCTCGCCAATGTTATCACCGGCAATGGCTCGAACAACCAGCTGTTCGGCGGTGGCGGCGGCGATACGATCGATGGCGGCAACGGCAACGATCTGATTGACGGCGGTCAGGGCGACGATACCTTGAGCGGCGGCATCGGCAACGACGTCGACAACATCATCGGCGGCAACGGCAACGACACGATCAACCTGCTGGCCAACGACGGCGGCAACGACGTCCTGATCTACAATGCCCTCGGGTTCGGCGCTGACATCGTCAACAATTTCGATGCCACCGGCGGAACCGCTGCGACACAGGACCTCATCGATCTCAGTACCTTCGGTATCACCGCAGCGAACTTCGCAACGCGCGTCGGGATCGCCGCCGTCGACGGCCCCAACAATACGCTCCTCACTGTACGCGATGCGGGCGGGGCCACCATTGGCACCATACGCATCAACGGCATCGCTCCAGCCAATATCACGACGTCGGACTTCATACTGGCCACCGCCACCAACACGATCAACGGGACAGCCGCGGGCACGACGATCCCCGGCACGGCCGGCGCCGATACGATCAACGCCCTTGCCGGCAATGACACGGTCAATGCCGGGACGGGCAACGACATCATCAACGGTGGCACAGGCAACGATACGCTGAACGGCCAGGACGGCGACGATACGTTCAACTGGAACGCCAATCCGCCACCACCCCCAGCCGGGAACGTGACCGACGGCAGGGACGTGATCGACGGCGGTAACGAGGGAGCGCTAGGCGATACCTTCGTCATCAGCGGCAATACGACGGCCGAAATCTACCGGATCTACACCCGGGCGGCCTTCGACGCGGTCGCGGGCAACACTCTCAACGGCATCAATGCCGCCACCGAGATCATCATTACCCGCAACGGCACCAACGCGGCTTCAATCATCGCAGAACTGCGCGACATCGAGGAAATCCGCATCAACAACGTCGAACCCGTCGTCAACGGTGCTGCGGGAAACGACACCTTCCAGATTATCGGCGATTTCTCCGGAACCAGCCTGCGTCTCAACACCATTACGATCGACGGTGACGAGGGAGACGACACAATCGATATCTCGGCGCTGACCTCCGCACATCGGATCGTCTTCAGGTCGAACGGCGGCAACGACACGATCGTCGGGACGCTGCGGCCGCAGGACGTGATCGAACTGCCCGATGGAAAGACGGCGGCCGACTATACGACGACGACGGAAAATGGCGTGACGACCATGACCTGCGGCGATCACAGTATCACATTCACCGCATCCGGCGGCATGCCGCAAGTCGGCGGCGAAGACGACACACCGGCCGGTGACGATAATGAACAAGGCGGCGACGATACGCCGGCGCCGGCCACCGAAGCAACGACCGGACCGGCCATGGTCGGCACAGCCAATGCCGACGTGCTCCTTGGCACTGCAAATGGCGAGACGATCATCGCCCTTGGCGGCAACGATACGGCCATCGGCGGCGGTGGCGCCGACATCATGCGCGGCGAGGATGGTGACGACTTCATGAGTGCTGAAGGCGGCAACGACATCGTCTTCGGCGGCATGGGCAATGATGACCTCCTCGGAGGGGCCGGCAACGACATGCTCTACGGCGATGCAGGGTCCGATCGGATCTTCGGCGATGCCGGAAATGACCTGATCCACACCGGTGCCGGCAACGACACTGCGTACGGCGGGGAGGGCGACGATCTCTTCGTCGCCGAGGCCGGTGACGGCGACGACACATACTACGGCGATGCCGGAAGCGATACGCTCGACATGGCAGCGATCACCGCCAACCTGACGGTCGATCTCGGCAATGGCTTCATGGGCAGGGGAAGCGCATCGAGCAGTCAGTCCGGCAGCGACATGGTTTGGAACGTCGAAAACGTCGTCACCGGCTCAGGAGCCGATACGATCACCGCCAGCCGCGCGGCAAACGTTATCGACGGCGGCGCCGGCAGTGACACCTTCCGCTTCCTTTCCGAAGCGGACGCCGACGGTGATACGATCGCCAGCTTCCAGCCCGGGGACAAAATCGACTTCAGCGGCATCGATGCCAATGGCGGCGCCAGTGGCAACCAGTCCTTCACGCTGGTCGCGGCATCGACGCTGAGCAGTGCGGCTCAACTGATCGTCACGCATGAAACGCGTGAAGACGGTGACTATACGGTCGTGCAGGCGAATGTCGACGACGACAATGCTGCCGAGCTGCGCCTCAGCATCAAGGGAACGCATAATCTCACAAGCACGGATTTCAATCTGTAGTCCGCAAGGTGTGGCGGGCCGACTTGCCGGCCCGCCACACCATCTCCCCTGAGGCACGAGTGGCTGGATCGTGCGTCGCGCCAATCGCAATCGGTTCGATATTGATCGTCCAATGCGCACGCAGTTCCGAGCCCGCACCTGAAATTGCTGCAGTCGATCAACTCGTCCAACAGTGAAACGGTACCCGAATATGCGCTCCAAAGCCCCTTTGACCGGAACCAGGCGGAAAAACGCGGAAAGCCTCACGCGAGGATTTCGAGGAATATTCGTTTTTCTCTTCATAACGTCCGGCGTCATCAATATTCTGGCTTTGACCGGCTCCTTCTACATGCTGCAGATATATGATCGCGCGCTTACAAGCGGCAGCATTCCGACATTGCTCGGCCTGTCGCTGCTGGCGGTCGGCCTTTATCTGTTCCAAGGTTTGTTCGACATCATTCGCTCGCAGGTGCTTGTTCGTGTCGGCGCGCGTCTCGATCGGAAAATTGCGCCGATGGCACATCAGGTCGCGATCGACATGCCGCGGTTCGGGTTTTCCACGGCAGAGGCACTGGAACGAGGCAGGGACGTCGATACCCTTCGCGGCTTTCTCGGCAGCCAGGGACCGGTAGCCCTGTTCGACCTGCCCTGGATGCCGCTCTATCTGATCTTCGTCTATATGCTCCATCCCTATCTCGGCGCGCTCACTTTCGCCGGCGCTTTCGTTCTGTCCATCCTGACAATCGTGACGGAGCTCATGACCCGCCGCCTGGCTGGCGCCACGCATCAGGCCGCAATTACCCGCAACGCCATCGCGGATTCGAATGCGCGCAACGCCGACATCCTGAAGGCGATGGGATTTGCAGGCAGGGCCGTCGATCGCTTCCGGCGGGCCAATCAGGAACATCTGGAGCTGCAGACGCGCACCAACGATATCAGCGGAACGTTCGGCGCTCTGTCCCGGGTGCTCCGCATGGTCCTGCAATCGGCCGTCCTTGGCCTCGGCGCCTGGCTTACGATAATGGGCGAGCTCTCTGCCGGCGCCATTGTCGCCGCTTCCGTGGCATCGGCCCGCGCGCTTGCGCCGGTCGATCTCGCGATCGGAAACTGGAAGGGCGTCGTTGCCGCGCGCACTGCGTTCCAACGGCTGAAGGAGACTGTCATTGCTCTCGCGGGCATGGATGCGCCGCTGCTTCTGCCCGCCCCCGTCGATTCCTTGAAGGTGGAGAAGATCACCATCGCAGCACCCGGGTCGGGCCGTGTTTTGCTCAGCGAAGTCAGCTTCGAGATCAGAGCCGGCCAGGCGCTCGGCATCATTGGGCCGAGCGGGGGAGGAAAAACGACCCTGGCACGAGCCATGACCGGGATATGGCCGACGCTGCGCGGCAGCATCCGGCTCGACGATGCCGAGCTCACGCAATGGACCGACAGCAACCTCGGCCAGTTTATCGGCTATCTTCCGCAGGACGTGGCACTCCTCGACGCAACCGTTGAAGAGAATATCTCGCGGCTTGAGCCACAGGCCGATCCTCGCGCGATCGTCGAGGCCGCACAAATCACGGGCATTCATGAAATGATTGTGCGCATGCCGGATGGGTATCGCACGGCCCTTGGCCCGCAAGGCGCGTCGTTGTCGGCTGGACAGCGTCAGCGCATTGGTTTGGCACGCGCCCTCTATCGCAATCCGTTCGTTGTGGTCATGGACGAGCCCAACTCGAACCTGGATGCCGAAGGGGAGATGGCGCTTACCCAGGCGATCAAGTCCGTTCGAGCGCGCGGTGGCATCGCCGTTGTGATTGCCCACCGGCCAAGTGCGCTGACGGCGGTCGATCTGGTCGCCGTAATCCAGAACGGCAAGATGATCGCGTTCGGACCGAAGAATGAAATCATGAAAGCGGCCGCTCCCGTTGAAAGCCGACCTGCGCCGGCCGCACACCCCCCGCACCGCATGGCATCGAGGATGTCGGAATGATTGACGTCAAGGGAACCAGGACCGTCACGCCAGGGACAACGGAGTCCTACGAGCACTATGTCTTGAAGAATGAGGACAAGCGTTCGAGCGCACCCGCTTTCTTCACCGTGCTTCTCACGGGGCTTGCGCTCTACCTGAAGAGCGCTTTCCCAAGTCTGGCAAGGGCGGAGCCGGCTGAGCCGGAGGATGCTGCCGGAGAGCCGACGCCAACCTCGCCGGAGGTTGTTCCGTCGAGTGCGCCTGATCCAGGCCCGGTTGCGGAAGGGTTTTTCCAGGAAGCGGATGGACCGAAGCGCTCCGGCGAGCGATCCTTCGCCTACCGTGAGCCGAACGACTTTATGCCAAGCGATCTGCCGGCGTTCGAGTTCCAGAACCTGAAGCTTCCGAGCTTTGAGCTTCTGAAAAGAATGGGCGGAATTACCGTCTCGTTCCCGGCTGCCAACGACAACGCCTGGACGGCGAAAGCTGGTGCGAATACTGCCGGCGGCTCCGATCATCCGGGAGGTTTCGCGCCAGAGCGCGAAAACGCCGCCGCCACTCCAGGCGGTGACGACCTCGTCGAAGAGGAGACTGCCGATGAGCGAAATCCGGACGGCAAGGCAGCGAACCGCGCCTGCCGGACCAGCGGTCCGATCTATCTCCTGGATGTCTACGGCTGCGCGATGACGGTGATCGGCTTGGCCGACCTGTTGCGCGGCGCCTGGGATCCGGACGGCGACGCTCTCAAGGTCCAAAATATCACCGTGTCATCGGGTGATATCACGCAGACGGCGGATGGTTGGTTGTTTGATCCCTCGATGCTCGGTCCGGTTACCATAAGCTACCAGATTACCGATGGCGAATTCTCCGTGGCTCAGACCGCGATGTTCAATGTGCTGGCGAGGCCGCCGGTCGTTGGCACCGCCGGCGACGACGTCATGCTCGGCACCGACTGTGCCGACGACATTGATGGACGTGATGGCGACGATAACATCGACAGCCGTAGCGGCAGCGACACGGTGCTCGGCGGCGCGGGAAGCGACCACATTGTCGCCGGCAGCGGTAACGACGTCGTCTTTGCCGGCGTCGGCAATGACATTGTCCTGGGTGGCGCGGGCGACGACGAGTTATGGGGCGGCGACGGCGATGACCGACTGTTCGGCGATGCCGGTCGCGACATCATTTTCGGTGAGGCCGGCAACGACACAATCATCGGCGGCGATGATGACGACATGCTTTTTGGGGGCGGGGGAGCAGACGTCGTAGCCGGGGAGGGGGGCAACGACCTCCTCGGTGGCGATGACGGGGACGACAGGCTCGACGGCGGCGATGGAAACGACATTGTCCTCGGAGAGGGCGGTTCCGACGTGATCGACGGTGGCGAGGGCGACGATTTTCTCGCCGGCGGTGCCGGAGAGGACGTCGTACGCGGCGGCGACGGCAACGACATGGTCGCCGGCGATGCGGACCTGGCCGCCGACACCTATGACGGCGGCCAGGGCGTTGACATGATCGACTATTCGGCATCGCTGATGTCGCTCGTCGTCGATCTTGCCGCGGCGAGCGCCAGCGGCAGCGAGATCGGCAATGACCGCATCACGAATTTCGAGGTGGTCAAGGGCGGTGAAGGCAACGATGCGATCACCGGCGGCAGCGATGCCGATACGCTGATCGGCAACGGCGGCGACGACTGCGTAAGCGACGGTCAAGGTGCCGATAATGTCAGCGCAGGCGCGGGCAATGACCTGGTGCTCGCAGCAGCCGACAGGTCCGACGATTGCTACCGGGGCGAGGCCGGCTTCGACACCCTCGACTATTCGGACGCGGCGCACGGCGTTCTCATCGACCTGACATCCGGCATCGCGACCGGCTTCGACGTCGGCCGCGACGTCATCGAAGGGTTCGAGCAATTCATTGGCGGGTCCGGTGACGACGCCGTGCTGGTGTCGACGGCAGCCGTCGTCCTTTCCGGCGGAGAGGGCGCCGACACGTTCAATTTCCAGATTCCGAAAGGCAGCTCCGGCGCCGAGGTCATCCACCAGATCCTCGACTTCATGGTCGGCGACCGGATCGAGATGTCAAAATATCAGATCTTCGAAGAAGTCTTGGACAGTCTCGAGGACCGTTTTGAGGACGCTTACGGTGAGGATGCGAAGGCTGATGTCCTGCCGATCCGGGTCCGGCATCAGGGCACGGGCGAGCTGGAGGAAACGCTGGTGGAAGTCGACATGGACCAGGACAACCACTTCGAGATGACCATCAACCTGAGCGGCCATCATCTGTTGATGATTGTGGAAAACGCCTGAGTGAGCCGTGCCCTGTGGCGGATTGGAGTGAGCGATGTTTGACAGGAGTGAACGGAAGATGCGGCACCCCGATCTGGATGTCGAAGACGACAATGCCTTTCCGGTGGGCGCGCGCGTTTTCGCTGGCGTCATGCTTGGCACGTTGCTTTTCGCCGGTGCGGGCGGATGGGCAGCCACCACGCGGCTCAGCGGCGCGGTGATCGCATCGGGCGTGGTCGCGGTCGATCAGAATTTGAAAGCGATACAGCACCGCGATGGCGGCATCGTCAGCGAGATCGCCGTCAAGGAGGGCGATTTCGTCCACAAGGGTCAGATCCTGCTTCGGCTCGACGACGCCCAGACCCGCGCCGAACTTTCGATCGTTCGCACGCAGCTCGTCGAACTGCTGGCCCGTCGGGCGCGGCTCATGGCCGAGCGCGATAATCTGGACAGGATCGAATTTACACCGGAACTCATCGTGAAGAGTGACGAATTCCCGAGCATCTTCTTCGGCGAAAAACGCCTATTCGAAGGCAATCATCTAAATCGAAAGAGCCAGAAGCAACAGCTGGAACTGGGCATATCGCAACTGGACGAGGAAATAAGGGGACTGACGTCGCAGAGCAATTCGAAAGCCGACGAGATCGCCCTTGTGCAGACCGAGCACGACAAGATCAAGGGATTGACCGACAAGCGGTTGATGGAAACCTCGCGCAAATACGTGATCGACCGGGAGATGGCAAAGCTTGTCGGAGAGCGCGCCGAGATTCAGGCGAATATCGCCCGCGCTCGGGCCCGAATGAGCGAAATCCAGCTCCAGATCCTCGCGATCGATGAGACCGCACGCACGGAGGCGCAGCGGGAACTCAGCGAGGTCGAACCGAAACTGTCAGAGCTCTTGGAGCGTCGCGTCGCCATCGAGGATCGGCTGGCGCGCACCGATATCAGGGCGCCGCTGTCGGGTACCGTCAACGAGCTCTCCATTCATACGATCGGTGGTGTCATCACGCCGGCTGAAAAGCTGGTGACGCTCGTCCCTGCCGACGCAGCTTTGAAGATACAGGCGAAACTGTCGCCGACCGATATTGATCAGATGTTTGTCGGCCAACCCGCCAAACTGCGCTTCTCAGCCTTCAACCAGCGCTCTACGCCCGAACTTCACGGCAAGGTCGACTACGTCTCTGCCGCGACCAGCAGCGACCCATCGACCGGGCAAACCTATTACCTGGCCGACATTGTCGTTTCGCCGGCTGAACTGGCAAAACTGGGAAACAACAAGCTCGTTCCGGGAATGCCTGTGGAGGCTTTCGTCTCGACGCAGGAGCGGACTGCGATGTCGTTTCTCTCGAAGCCACTGATGGACCAATTCAGCCGCGCATTCAGGGAAGAATAGGGGCGGCTGGGCGGGAAGGTTTTAGCCAACTGGAAAGCGCGCAGGCTTCAGCGCAGCTGCGGTTCAAACATTGTGGATCGCACGGCGGAAAGGGCGTCGCCGAGAGCTGAGAGCCTGTCAGGACTGCAACTGGATATCGGCTCTTCTGGTCGTGAATGGCAGGTCTTTGTTCGACGAGGACAAACAGATTGCAGGCTGCGACCTGGCACGGTTCGCTGCTTGCACTTCGCGACGCACGGGAGACCAGATACTTCGCGCTTTTGGAAGCGCGTGAACACCTTCGGAAACTCCCCTTATATGCCTTTTGCTCCGGCGCACAGTTCAGGCAATCGACCAGTATTCGCGAAGCTGGGTCGTTATGAAGACCGAACATTTGACGGAGCGGGAGATCGAATGTCTGAAATTTTCTGCCCAGGGCAAGGGCTCAGTGGAAATCGGCCTGATACCTAGCCTCTCGCCCCATACCGTCAACTCGTACATGCAAACTGCCGTGAAGAAGCTAGATGCAAGAACAGAACGCATGCCGTCGCGGAGGCATCGGAATTTGGTCTCATGTAGTCCGCAAGGCGGGCCGCTTCTGAAGGTGCCGACTGCCGATTGAAGCGATTGACCGAACGAAGTCGATCTCATAGAAAGTAACTATCTAGTTAGAGAGTTTGAAGGTTCACCTTGAGGAAGGAATCCGCATGATCGTTACGGTTTCGCACGTAAACACGGCGACTGCCCTGGAATTGGTGTCGTCGGCATTCGAGTTTGCTGCGACGAAAGAATGGAAGATTGCTGTCTGCGTTGTGGACGCCGCCGGAGCGACAGTAGCCTCGGCGCGTATGGACGGGGTTTCCTCCCAGACCCTCACGTTTGCCGAGGACAAGGCGTTCACAGCTGCGACGATGAGACGATCAACGGCGGCCTTTTTCGACAGGATGGATCAGAGCCCTTCACTGCGGCTCGGCATCGCAAACCGCGATCGGCTCCTAGTCTGGGGCGGCGGCGTTCCCGTCAAATTCGAGGGTAGTATCGTCGGCGGGATCGGAGTGTCCGGCGCACAGGACTTCGAGGATGTCGCCTGTGCGCAGGAGGCGCTTCGATGTGTGGGCCTCGCCTGGGAGTAGGCTACGCGCACACCATGCGCATGATCGTCTCGATATTGAAGTTGAGGCGATCATCTAGCGCATCCTTGTCCATAAGGTCGCGTTCGAAAATAATGGAGCCTGTGAAGCGGTTTGTGAGGTAGTAATATCCGATCGCCGCGATCGTGATGTTGAGCTGAACGGGGTCTATGCCATCCCGGAAAACGCCGGCCTCTACGCCCCTGGCGAGGATGCCGCCGACCAGGCTGACAAGCTTGCGATTGGTGACCTTGACCACCTCCGAGCCCTTGAGGTGCTTCGCCCTGTGAAGGTTGGCACTGTTGACCAGGGTGATGAATTCGGGGTGTTTCAGATAATACGCCCAGGTAAACCGCACAAAGGCCTCAAGCGCCTCCTTCGGCGGGAGACTTTCCAGGTTTAGTTTCTGTTCGGCCGTGCGTATGTCGACGTACGCCTGTTCAAGAACCATTTGGAAAAGGTGATCTTTACCTTCGAAGTAGTGATACATCATGCGCTTGTTGTTGAGCGATCGCTCAGCGATCACGTCCACCCGGGCGCCGGCCAGTCCGTTCTTTGCGAATTCCTTTTTCGCGGCCTCCAGTATTCTGGCCTTCGTTGCCTCAGCGTCGCGCGGTGGCTTGGCTGATTTAGTCCGTACTTTCGAATCCAAAGGTCGTCTCCAAGCAAATTCTAGCAAATCGTGCATTTCAATATACACGAACTGGTTGGTGCATGAAAGTGGACGTAGGTCAACAGTTTGCACTTGACGAACGATGCCATAACCAAGTAACTGGTTAGTGCGTTTCTACGATAAGGCACACGCTCCAGAACCGCCCCGAGCGGTACATGGATGCGTTCCTAGGCGCATGTTTTTTGGCTAAACGGGAGGAGAGAGTCATGTCGACCTTTATCAAGGACTTCATCGAGCGGGAGACGATTTCGCGTCGAAACTTCATGCTGGCGTCCGCAGTTGGAATGGGTGCGATGTTCGTGCCGGGTGTCGGCCAGCGCGGCGTTGCGCAGGCTGCCCTGAAAGACCCGGCGATCGCATGGAGCTACCGCGACCGCGCGTCCGCTTACTGGAATGCGATCGTGTCCGGCGGAGAAGCCTTCGCTGAGTCGATCGGCAAGCAGAAAGGCGACCTCGTCAGCCTCATCAACGAGGGTTCGTCCGAGAAGTCGCTCGCCGATATCAAGGCTTTCCTGGCCAAGAACAATGGAAATTGCGCCATTGCCTGCGACGCCAATGACAGCCCGAACGCTCGACCGGTCGTGGAAGCGGTGAAGGCGGCTGGAGGATATGTCTCGACCATCTGGAACAAGACGGACGACCTTCACCCCTGGGATTTTGGCGACAGTTACGTCAGCCACATGACTTGGTCGGACGTTGAGCCCGCCGCCCAGACGGCCCGTATCCTCTTTGAAGCCATGGGCGGCGAAGGCGGCGTCGTTCACTTGGGAGGTATCGCCGCGAATAACCCGGCAATTGAGCGCCTGGCAGGATTGAAGAAGGCCGCCGCCGAATTCCCGAAGATCGAAATCCTCGACGCCCAGCCGGCGGATTGGGATACGCAGAAGGGCGCTGCGCTGATGTCGTCGTTCCTGACGCGCTATGGAGACAAGATCAAGGGCGTACATTGCGCGAACGACAACATTGCCTATGGCGTCATCGAGGCGTTGCGCGCGGAGGGTATCGAGGACATGCCGATCGTCGCGTACGATGGCAATCCCGAAGCCGTCAAACTGGTCATGGATGGCAAGCTTCTCGCCACCGTCTTCACCAATCCATACTGGGGTGGCGGCGTTTCCGCAGCGCTTGCTTACTACGCTGCGACAGGCGCGTTCAAGCCTTCGGAAGAGCCCAAGGAACATCGCGAGTTCTACGGACCGACAATCCTGATTTCCAGCAAGGATGCAGCGGAATTCAAGGCGAAGTACATGGATGCGACCCCTGCCTATGACTGGAAGGACTACTGGTCGCCGACCAAGGGTCAGATCAAGTACAGCAACTAATTGGATTGGGCGGGCGCGACCTCGACGGATCGCGCCCGCCCGAGGCCATCGCATACAAGTAAGGGAGGAGCGGTCCGATGACGTCGGTGTCGCGTGAGAATCTTATCAAGTGGGCTCCATTTCTGGTGCTGCTTGCACTGGTGATACTGTTCACCGTCATCAACCCAACGTTCCTCTCAGTCCGGAACTTCTCCAGAATTGCCGTGGCGTCAGCGCCCGCTCTGATGGTTGCCGTCGGCGTGACGTTCATTATCGTCATGGGGTCAATCGACCTTTCGATGGAGGGCGCTGTCACTCTGGCCGCAGTCCTCTTTGCCTACATGTTCCTCGGCCTCGGTGAGACATTGAACTGGATCGGTTGGCTTGCGATTCCGGCTACGCTTCTAATCGGTGGGCTGGTCGGAATTCTGAATGGTCTGGTCCATGTGAAGCTTCGAATACCATCCTTTATGGCCAGCCTCGCGATGGGCTTCATTGGAACCGGAGCGGGCATTCTCCTGACAGGTGGGGATATAGTGAAGGTATCCGATCCGGCGTTCCGTAGTCTCCTGACATTCCGCTTTCTCGGTTTCCCGCTGATGGTCTATGTCGCCGTCCTCGGATTGCTGGTCGCATGGTTCATTCAGCGTTACACGATCCTTGGCAGGAACTTCTATGCGGTTGGGGGTGGCGAGGATCTCGCACACGCGTCCGGCGTCAATGTTGCGAAGGTCAGGGTGCTCGGATTTGGCCTCGCGGGCATCTTCTACGCACTCGCCGCGATCCTGGTCGTCGGTCGTATCGGGCAGGCTGAGTCGATTTCCGGCGCAAACTTCATGTTTGTTTCCATCACCTCGGTGGTGGTCGGCGGGGTTGCGCTTTGGGGTGGTATCGGCGGCGTTTGGAACGCTCTCGTCGGTGTGCTGATTGTCGGCGTGATCAACAACGGCATGGTCGTCATCGGCCTTCCGGACTTCATGCAACAGGGTGTCCTCGGTGCACTGGTCATCCTATCGGTGGTGCTTTCCACCGACCGTCTTTCGATTTCCTTTGTGAAGTGAGGCCGGCGATGTTTCAGCTCAAAGCAGTCGACAAAAAGTTCCCCGGCGTACACGCGCTGAAGACGGTGAATTTCGAAATTGGACGCGGCGAAATCGTTGGTTTGGTGGGCGAGAACGGCGCAGGCAAGTCGAGCCTCATGAAGGTGATCTACGGCGCTTATCAGCCCGATTCCGGGCAGATCACCATCAACGGAAAGTCTGTCCGGTTTGCCAATCCCCGCCAGGCCATGGAGCATGGAGTGGGGATGGTGTTTCAGGAGCAGTCGCTGATCACCAACCTGTCTGTGATGGAGAACATCTTTCTCGGTTACGAAGGCCAGTTCACTCGTGCGGGTGTCGTAAACTGGCGGGCGATGGCGGCCGCTGCGAAGTTTCAACTCGCGAAGGTGAAGCTGGATATCGACCCGGCGACCGTGACGTCGAAACTCTCGTTCGCACAACGGCAGTTGGTCGAACTGGCCAAGGTCCTGACGCTCGAAGAGCGCGTGAAGGGCGATCTCATTATTCTTCTCGATGAACCGACCTCCGTTCTCAGCCAGGACGAAGTGCAGCTCCTCTTCAAGCTTGTGCGTGAACTGACCACACGAGCATCGTTCATATTCGTCTCACACCGCATGGATGAGGTGATGGAACTTAGCAACCGTGTCTACGTCATGAAGGACGGTCAGGTGGTCGACGTCGTCGAAAGCGGAAAAGCGGATGTTGACGCGATCCAGCACAAGATGGTGGGTCGAAGCATTGACCGCGAATATTATCGAGAGACCCGACAGACGGCCTACGACGCTTCGAAGGTGCTTGTCGAACTCGATAACGTGTCCTTGCCCGGCAAGGTCCGGGATGTATCGCTCAAGGTACATGCGGGTGAGGTTGTCTGCCTCGTGGGTACGGAGGGATCCGGCCGCGAAGGCATCATGCGCGCGATCTACGGAATGGTGTCGCCGACCAAGGGACAACTCAAAATCAAAGGACGATCAATTTCCCGCTTCAATCCAATGAAGGCCGTCGCACGGGGCCTTGGCTACGTGCCGCGCGAGCGAAAGATCGAAGGAATCGTCGCCGGCATGAACGTCTACGAGAACATGACCCTTTCCCAACTCGGGCGGCGCTCGAACGCTGGCGTCATGCGTATCGGCGAGGAACGCGCCCTCGCGCGGGACTGGATACGCAAACTTTCGATCAAGGCGCACTCCGAATACGCGGACTGCGGCAATCTCTCGGGTGGCAACCAACAGAAGGTAGTCCTGGCCAAGTGGCGGTCCGGCGGATCGGACATCATGCTGCTAGACCATCCCACCCGTGGACTGGACATCGGCGCAAAGGAAGACGTCTACGAGATGGTGCGTGACATGTCCGCTTTGGGCGTCGGCATCGTCCTTGTCGCCGACACGCTCGAGGAAGCCATCGGTCTGGCTCACACCATAGTTGTCGTCAAAGACGGTAAGGTCACCAAGCGGTTCGAATATACGCCTGGATCGAAGCCGACCCTTTATGACCTTCTCCACTACATGATTTGAGGGAACCATGGACCTCTACAAACTCAAAACCCATCTTCCCTGGATTACGCTGCTTGCACTGACGGCGATCGTAGGGATTCCGAACCCGGATTTTCTCAAGCTTACAAATCTGCTTGAGCTGGCCAGCGATATCGTACCGCTGTTCATTATGGCATTGGGATTGACGTTCGCTATCTACATTGGGGGGATAGATCTCTCTGCCCAATCAATGGCGAACATGGTGACGGTCATCGCATCCGTTTACCTCGCCAGTATGGGCCCGTGGGTGGCCGTGCTCTGTATCGCCTGCGGATTTCTTCTTGGAATGGTGTCGGGATACGCAACCACCAGGCTCTTTGTTCCATCGTTCATTTCGACGCTCGCGGTGGGCGGCGTTGCCTTCTCCGTCGCTCAATGGCTCTCCGGCCAGCGCGCCCTCAACATGGACGCCGCCCAGCGGGACGAGGTATTCGGATGGATGATTGGGCATGTCGGTATCATCCCGAACGAACTCTTCATAGCGGCAGGACTGCTTTTGATTTGCCTCTTTATTGAACGTCGGACCCGTCTCGGACGTGTGTTCAAGGCGATCGGCGCAGGCGAGCCCGCGGCGGCAGCGTCCGGTGTCGATGTCGGTTTCTACAAGATTTTGGCGTTCGCAATCTCCGGTGCACTCGCAGCCATCGCCGGCCTTCTCTTCGCCGTGAAGCTCTCAGGTGGAGCGCCGACTATCGCCAATGGTTTCCTGCTTCCGGCAATTGTGGCTGTCCTCGTTGGAGGAACGCCGCTGACTGGTGGCGTGGGAGGTGTGCTGAACACTGCGATTGGCGCAATGATTGTCGCGGTCATCAGGGCATCCATGTTGTACTTCGGCATCGAAGCAACGCAGCAGCAGATGTTGTTCGGCCTTGTTCTCATCGTGGCAATTGCGCTGACGATTGACCGCTCCAAACTGAAGACGGTGAAATGAGATGAATGCGCAAAGAACCATGACGGCGGCGGTACTCGTCGAGCCCGGAAAGTTCGAGGTAAAGCAGGTCGCCATCCCCCGGATCGGACCGAATGACGTACTTGTCAAGGTTTCTCAGATCGGGATTTGCGGCACCGATATTCACATGTTCCACGGGAGATACGCCGCCGATGCGTTGCCCCTGATACCCGGGCACGAATTCTGCGGGACGATAGATGCTGTCGGAAGTGACGTCACGCACTTGAGCGTCGGCACAACCGTCGTGGCCGACATAAACATCGGCTGTGGTAACTGCTACTGGTGCCGGCGGAACGAGGTATTGAACTGCGCTGAAGTCTCCCAGATTGGAATCGGGCGAGACGGTGCGTTTGCTGAGTACGTAGCCGTTCCAGCGCGTCTCGTTATTCCCGCTCCCGCAGAGGTAGCTCCTGAAGTCCTGGCCCTCACCGAACCCGTCGGGTGCGTTGTGCGCGCCGCGAAGAAGGCCGGAATAGGTGTCGGCGATTCCGTTGTCGTCCTCGGAGCAGGGCCCATCGGCAATCTTCATGTTCAAATGATGCGGTTGGTCGGCGCTGCACCGATCATCGTTTTTGATCTGTCCACATCCCGTTGCGAGGCAGCATTGGCAGCCGGAGCCGATGTGATCGTAACGGATCCCGCCAAGCTCAAGGATGCGGTTCTCGCCGCGACGGACGGTGTGGGTGCGGATTTCGTTATCGAGAGCGTGGGGAATGCAAGACTCTACTCCACGGCCTTCGATCTCATCAGGAAGGGTGGACACGTGTCATTCTTCGGTATCACGGGCCCCCAGGATACCGTCGACCTACCGATCCTTGGAACGGTGCTCCACGAGAACGGCCTGAAGGGCTCGGTCGCCGCGATGGGCGAAGACATGTATCAGGCCTTGAAACTGCTGACCCATCAACGCTTCGACGTGAAGGCTTTCACTGGTGCGGTCTTCCCGCTTGCGGAAATCCAGGAAGCTTTCGAGAGCCTGCCAAAAAGATCGAACGATCTGAAAACCCAGTTGCGGGTGTCGTGAGACCCCATCGGTCACCGCCGCTTGAACGGCGTTGACTTGCTGAAACCGATTAAATGGAGGATCACATGGATCAGCTCTCACCAATGCTTCGCCTTCCCGAACAACCCAAGACTTTCGGCTTTTTTGTCGATGGTCAATGGAGGCAGGGTAGCGACCACTTCGAGCGAGTCTCCCCAGGTCATGGTGTGCCCGTCTCTCGAACCTCCCGTTGCACGGTCGAGGATCTGAACGCAGCCGTTGCCGCTGCAAGGGCAGCCTTCGAAAATGGCTCCTGGTCTGACCTTTCCGGGGCGGAACGAGCTGGCGTCCTCTTGCGTGTCGCAGAAATTCTGAAGCGCCGACGCGATGAGGTGGCTTATTGGGAAACGCTCGAGAACGGCAAGCCGATCTCGCAGGCACTCGGTGAAATCGATCACTGCATTGCGTGTTTCGAGACAGCGGCTGGAGCTGCGCGCGCATTGCACGGCGACAGCTTCAACAATCTCGGAAAGAACCTGTTCGGCATGGTCCTGCGCGAGCCGATCGGCGTCGTTGGATTGATAACGCCATGGAATTTTCCTTTCCTGATCCTGTGCGAACGCGTTCCGTTCATTCTCGCGTCCGGATGCACGCTCGTCGTGAAGCCTTCCGAGGTCACCAGCGTCACGACGTTGCTGCTCGCGGAGATTCTCGTCGAAGCCGGGCTGCCGCGCGGCGTCTACAACGTCGTCACCGGGTCCGGGCGCACCATCGGGCAGGCGATTACCGAACATCCTGATATCGACATGGTGTCGTTCACCGGATCGACTGCCGTAGGCCGTGCCTGCGTGCATGCCGCAGCCGACTCCAACTTCAAAAAGCTCGGATTGGAACTCGGCGGCAAGAACCCGATTATCGTGTTCGCCGACGCCGACCTTGAAGCGGCGGCGGACGCTGCCGCCTTTGGCATTTCTTTCAATACCGGACAGTGCTGCGTTTCATCGAGCCGACTGATCGTCGAAGCCAAGGTCGCCCAGCAGTTCGAGGAGCTCTTGGCGTCGAAGATGAAAAAAATCGTCGTTGGGGACCCGCTCGATCCGGCTACTCAGGTCGGTGCGATCACGACGGAGGCACAGAACAGAACGATCCTCGATTACATCGAAAAGGGCAAGTCGGCTGGAGCGCGAGTTCTTGTGGGCGGTTCGAAAATGGAGCATGACGGTGGCCAGTACATTCAGCCGACCCTATTCACTGGGGTTCGTCGCGACATGGAGATCGCAACCGACGAGATTTTCGGTCCCGTATTGTCGAGCTTTAGCTTCGAGACGGTCGACGAGGCGGTGCAACTGGCGAACGACACGGTGTACGGCCTGGCAGCGAGCCTATGGACATCCGACGTCAGCAAGGCGCTGTCAGTCACGCGTCGCGTTCGGGCAGGACGTTTCTGGGTGAACACTATCATGGCGGGTGGGCCGGAAATGCCGCTCGGGGGATTCAAGCAGTCCGGATGGGGTCGTGAAGCCGGCATCTACGGCGTTGAGGAATACACCCAGATAAAGTCGGTTCACGTCGACATCGGCAAACGCCAGCCCTGGATCGTGTGATGATCAATTCGTTTGACTATGTCATCGTCGGCGGCGGATCGGCAGGCTGCGTGCTCGCAGCTCGCCTGTCCGAGGACCCGGCGGCGCGGGTGTGCCTCATCGAAGCTGGCGACCGCGATAAGAACCCGCTGATACACATGCCCGTCGGCTTTGCAAAGATGACGACCGGGCCGCTGACCTGGGGCCTCGAAACTGTTCCACAGAAGTACGCCATGAACCGCGTAATACCCTATGCCCAAGCGAAGGTGCTGGGCGGCGGCTCCTCGATTAACGCCGAGGTATATACGCGGGGTCATCCAAGCGACTACGATCGGTGGGAGCAAGAAGGAGCCGAAGGATGGGGCTTCAAAGAGGTCCAGAAATACTTCCTTCGAGCCGAAGGCAACACCGTCTATTCCGGAGCTCTTCATGGTACCGAGGGGCCGCTGGGAGTCTCGAATATTCCTGACCCCAACCCACTCACCAAAGCCTTCGCGAAGAGCTGTCAGGAGTACGGCATCCCCTATAATCCGGATTTCAACGGAGAGCGTCAGGAAGGAGCGGGCATCTACCAGCTAACGACCCGCAACAATCGACGCTGCTCGGCCGCGGTAGGATACCTGAAGCCTGTTCTTGGACGGCCAAACCTTACACTTGTCACCGGTGCGCTGGTGCTTCGGGTGGTGTTCGAGGGCGCCAGGGCGGTCGGGATCGATTATGTCGTCGGCGGAAAAAAACTCCATGCTGGCGCCGCGACCGAGGTCGTCGTCACGGCGGGGGCGATCGGAACGCCGAAGTTGCTTATGCATTCTGGGGTAGGTCCGGCAGCGCATCTTCGATCGCTGGGCATTCCGATCATCCAGGATCTGGGTGGGGTTGGCCAGAACCTTACCGATCACTACGGTGTCGATATCGTGGCGGAGATCAGGAACCGCGAGAGCCTCGACAAGTATAACGAGCTCCGTTGGATGCTATGGGCAGGGCTTCAATACGCGCTGTTCAACTCCGGCCCCGTGACTTCCAATGTCGTCGAAGGCGGCGCGTTCTGGTACGGCGACAAGTCGGAGACGCGGCCGGACCTCCAGTTCCATTTCCTCGCCGGAGCGGGAGCAGAGGCAGGCGTTCCATCGGTTCCGAAGGGAACCTCGGGCGTGACCCTCAACAGTTACACTCTAAGACCGAAGTCGAGGGGAACAGTTACGCTGAGGTCATCTGATCCCCGCGATTTGCCGCTCGTGGATCCCAACTTCCTCTCAGATCCGGATGACCTCAGGATCTCGGTGGAAGGCGTGAAAATAAGTTGCGAAATCATGCGGCAGGCATCGCTTCAGAAATACGTGAAGACGATCCATTTTCCGGACCCGAACGTTCGAACGCAGGCAGATTTCGAAGACTATGCGCGCAAATTTGGAAGAACGTCCTATCATCCCACCTGCACATGCAGGATGGGCACGGACGAGATGTCGGTTGTGGATCCAAAGCTTCGCATTCACGGCCTGGAGGGAATCCGAATTTGCGACAGTTCGGTGATGCCATCCTTGGTTGGCTCGAATACGAACGCCCCGACGATCATGATCGCGGAACGCGCTTCCGATTTCATAAAGGGCAACCGCTAAGCACGAAAGACGCCTGCCGAGAGGCGACCCATCTGTGATGCAGAGGGTCGCTACTTCGGCCATAGCTGATCAGACACCGGTCGTTGCTATCTTTGTCTTGATCCATTTTCGAATAGCTACACTCGCGCTTCCTTCTCGTCGACAATCCGACTTCGGCGTTCCCCACGAGTAAAATCTGAAATTGGTGTCCGCTGCAGCGAAAGCTGGTGGCGAAGAGTTACCGCTGGCTGATTGTGAAGACGATTGCGCACTAGGCGCTCGTCTTCACTATCCTTGGACGTCGTATCCCATCCGGATTTTTACGCTTCGGATGTGTCCCATTCGGGTGCCCACGGAACCTTGGTTTTGTCCACGCATCTGTAGTTGATTGCCGTCAGAGCATCGATGCGTCGCATATCGACGCTGCTGAGGATGAAGTCCATGACCTCGAAATTGGCTTTGATGTTCTCGGGCTTGGTCGACATCGTGTTGATTGCCACTCCCTTCTGCAGAATCCATCTGAGCGCGACCTGAGCCGCCGTCTTTCCGTAGGATTCGCCGATCTGGCCAAATTCGGGATATCTGAAGATCTCACCTCTGGCGACCGACGAAAACGACGCCAGTGGAATGCCCGTGCGATACGATGCCTCGAGGAGGATTGATTGATCGAGGAGCGGGTGGAATTCGACCTGGTTGATCGCGATTTCTCCGTCGAGCACGGAGTGAGCTTCGTGCATCATCGCGGCCGTAAAATTGGAAACACCAATCTCTTTTGCCAGTCCGTGGCGCTTCGCTTCGCGAAGGAGAGACAACACAGGGCGATTGCTTCCGGCCGGGTCCGGCCAGTGGAGAAGAAGGACGTCAGCCTGCGAAACCCCAAGGGCCTTCAGACTGGTTTCGACTGATTTCAGAAAGCGGTCCTCCGGGTAGTTGTCCGGATGTACTTTCGTGGTGAGGAGCAATTCCGTGGGGGAGACGTTCGCAGCCCGGATCGCGTTTCCGAGATCTGCTTCGTTGCCGTACATCTGGGCGGTATCGAACGCCCGGTATCCGATTTCATAGGCTGCCGCGAATGCGTCCTCCAACTCCTTCCCATTGAGGGGGTAAGTTCCGAACGAACGCTCGAATCCAGGCTTGAAGCAAACAGACATTTTCTCTCCTCCACACGATAAGTCTCAGAAAAAGTTTGGCAATTCCGGAGTTGCAAAACATGCCGGAACACATTGTTTTTTCTAGCTTGCGCTTCATTGCATGAACACCTATAACGCACTAACCAGTTACTTGCAACGGTCGGGAAGGAAACACATGTCCAAGGTGAAAACCGCTGCGGAAGTCGCGGCACTAATCAAGAACGACGCCATCGTCGCGGTGAACTCCTCGAGCGGTCTCTGCTGCCCTGATGAGGTGCTGGCAGCAATTGGCGAACGCTACCGTGGCGAGGGCGCGCCCCGCGGCCTCACGACCATCCATCCGATCGCCGCCGGTGACATGTTCGGCACCAAAGGAGTGGATCACCTGGCGCAGCCGGGACTGATCAAGAAGATCATCGGCGGATCGTACCCTTCCGGTCCGTCGTCCGCGGAGCCGCCGCTGATCTGGCAGATGCTTGGACGCAACGAAATCGCGGCATACAACGTTCCGAGTGGCGTGCTGTTTGATATTCTCCGCGAGGGCGCAGCGATGCGACCAGGGGTCCTTACGAAGGTCGGGATGGAGACCTTCGTTGATCCGGAAAACGAAGGCTGCGCAATGAACGATGCAGCCAAGGAGGAGCCGATCGTATTCCGCCAGAATTTCGCGGGGGAGGATTGGCTGTATTTCCCGGCGATCCGTCCGGATGTAGCGATCATTCGGGCAAGCACAGCCGATGAGCGCGGTAACCTGACATTCGAGCACGAGGGTGCCTATCTCGGCGCGATGGAACTGGCGCTCGCCGGGCACAATGGCGGCGGGATCGTCATCGCCCAGGTAAAGCGTATCGCGAAGGCTGGATCATTGAAGCCGCATGACGTTCGCGTGCCGGGCATCCTGGTTGACTACATCGTAGAGGCACCGGAGCAACTGCAAACAACGGCGACATCGTATGACCCGGCGATTTCGGGTGAATTGTTTCGGCCTCTCGACAGCTTCCGTATCCCCGAGTTCGACGTTGCGAAAGTGATTGCCCGCCGAGTGGCGCGCGAACTTCAGGGTGGCTGGGCAGTCAACATCGGTTTCGGGATATCGGCGAACGTTCCTCGCATTCTTCTGGAAGAAGGACGTCACGGCGATGTCACCTGGGTTATCGAGCAGGGGGCTGTAGGCGGAATCCCGTTGCTCGACTTCAAGTTCGGCTGCTCGTCGAATGCCGAAGCGTTCGTCGCGTCTCCTCATCAGTTCGCGTATTTCCAGGCGGCGGGATTTGATGCTTCACTTCTGTCCTTCCTGCAGATTGACAAGGATGGCTCCGTGAACGTCTCGAAGCTTTCGGCAAGGCCGCACGTGACTGCCGGCGCGGGTGGCTTCGTAGACATCACCTCTCGTGCCAAGAAGATAGTGTTTTCCGGTTATTTCAACGCTGCCGCAAAACTCTCCATCGCTGACGGAAAGCTCGTCATCGATCGCGAAGGCAAAATTGCGAAGATCGTCGACAAGGTGGAGCAGGTTTCCTTCTCCGGCAAGCGGGCTATCGCGCAGGGACAGGACGTCACCTACGTGACGGAGCGCTGCGTTATCAAGTTGACTGCCGACGGACTGGTGGTGACGGAGATAGCTCCGGGGGTCGACCTTCAGACACACATTCTTGACCAGGCCGAGACCCCGCTACGCATCTCGCCGAACCTCAGGATCATGGACCCTGAGCTCTTTCTTCCCCATCCAGCTGCCGTCCCGCAGCGGAAACTGGATGCCGCATGATGGAAGAGGCGTCCCGGAGGATATTCCTCGAATACGAGGAAGACATTGCCGTGATGACCATCCGGCATAAGGAGAGCCTGAACGCCATAGACGCTATGGCGGTGGAGCAGATCTACCTGGCGTGCAGGGAGATCGAGGGTAACACCTCGGTGAGGGCACTCGTAATCACGGGCGAGGGCGAAAAGACATTCTCTGCCGGAGGCGACATCAAGGCCTGGGGCGCGCTGACGCCCCAGCAGTTCGGTCGTGACTGGATCCGACGCGGTCACGATGCGTTTGATGCCGTGGCGCGTCTGCGGGTGCCTGTCGTTGCGGTGCTCAATGGCCATACATTCGGAGGCGGGCTGGAACTTGCGGCCGCAGCCGACCTTCGCATTGCGGAGGCGCATGTCAAGTTTGGTCTGCCTGAGGCGGGGCTTGGAGTTATTCCCGGATGGTCGGGCACGCAACGGGCGGTGCGACGTTTCGGATCGGCAGTGATACGCCGCATGGCATTGTTCGGTGAGGTCCTGAACGCAGAGCAGGCCCTGGCGTCGGGACTCGTCGAAATCCTTGTCCCGAAGGGCGATGGCATGACGAAGGCCAGGGACGTGCTGACTTCCGTAAGGTCCCGCGCTCCTCTTGCGACCGAGATCGTCAAGATGCTTATCAATGCCGCCGAGGAAGAGGAGGGCCCCCGTGTGCTGGATACGGTCGCAGGTATGTGTGTCGCCTTTACGGATGATCTGAAGGAGGGTGTTTCGGCATTCACCGAAAAGCGCAAGGCGCGGTTCAAGGACTCATGACATGGATCTCGACAAGCGCGCCTTTCTAACGGCGCTTTTCGACGCGGCGATCGCTGCGGCGGACCCGGAGCAAGCGCTCTTGAATTTCATGCCGGCACAGCCGAAAGGCCGAACAATCGTCGTCGGGGCGGGAAAAGGTGCGGCCCAACTAGCGAGGGCGTTTGAAAAGAACTGGAACGGCCCCCTCGAAGGCGTTGTGGTGACACGTTACGGATACGCGGTTCCCTGCGAGCGCATAGAAGTTCTGGAAGCATCACACCCGTTGCCCGACGAGGCTGGTTTGCGGGCCGCAGGACGACTGCTCGCTGCGGTCGAGGGTCTCACCGAGGACGATCTGGTCGTCGCCCTCATCTGTGGTGGCGGGTCGGCGCTGCTGCCGGCTCCTCCGACCGGATTTGTGCTTGATGACGAAATCGCGCTGAACCGGGCGCTTCTCGCGTCCGGTGCTCCCATTTCAGCGATGAACTCTATCCGGAAACACTTCTCACGGATAAAGGGCGGTCGTCTTGCACAGACATCTTACCCGGCAAAGGTGGTTACACTCGTCGTGTCAGACATTCCTGGCGACAACGCCGCGTTTGTCGCCTCTGGCCCGACCGTGCCTGACGATACTACTCGTGAAGATGCACTTGCAGCAATCAATCAGCATCGGATCTCCCTTCCCGAAAGAATATTGGCCCACCTCCACGATGAAAAGGCAGATGCGCCGCGACCGGATAATCCCGCATTCGGCCGGAACGAGGTCCATGTCGTGGCGTCGGCGGGGCGTTCCTTGGAGGCTGCTGCCCGTGTTGCGGAGAACCTTGGAATTCGGGCAGCAATCCTGTCAGACTCCATCGAGGGGGAGGCTCGCGAGGTCGGTCACGTACACTCTGCGCTTGCAAGGGAGGTCGCCATTAACGATAGACCGTTCAAGCGTCCTGTAGTGCTTTTGTCGGGAGGCGAGACGACTGTCACGCTGAAGGGTAGCGGAAAGGGCGGCCGCAACACGGAGTTCCTTCTTTCGGTGGCCTTGGGCATTGCAGGCAACGACAGCATTCATGCTTTCGCGGCAGATACCGACGGGATCGATGGCAGTGAGAACAACGCCGGGGCATTCGCGGATGGAACGACGACCGCCCGAATACGCCAGTGTGGATTTGATCCCGCTTCGCTTCTTGCCGACAACGACTCCTGGACCGCGTTTTCTTTGGTGGGTGATCTCTTTGCCCCTGGTCCGACAGGGACGAATGTGAACGACTTCCGAGCAATTCTCATTGGAGATAGGGCCTAAAAGAATGGGCCGGATTTTCGATCCGGCCCATTCGCTGTTCTTGCCGTCTGCCCCTACGCGATCGGAACAGGCGCGTCCTCCCGAAGCAGTCCTTGCCGCTTCAGCTCCTTCCAGAATTCGCCAGGTATCGGGTGGCTAAACCACTCAAGGTTTTTCCGCAGCTGTTCAACCGTTCGGGTTCCCGCGATAAAGGACGGGATCGCCGGATGGGCGACGACGAATTGCATGGCTGCGGCGGGAAGGGGAATGGAGTACTCCTTGCACACCTTCTCGATACGGCTGACGCGATCAAGAATTTCGGGAGAGGCCGGAACGTAGTTGTACTTCGCGCCTTCGATCGCCCCCGTTGCGAGAATGCCGGAATTGAAGCCGCCACCGATCACCACGGCAGCGCCTCGTTCTTCGCAAAGGGGCAGGAATTTATCGAGCGATTCCTGTTCCAGGAGCGTATAGCGCCCCGCCAGAAGGAAGCAGTCGAAGTCGCGCTGCTGCAATGCCTCGTAACAGACTTCCCACTCATTCACGCCCACACCAATTGCACCGACCACACCCTCGTCCCGAAGCCTTGATAGCGCCTTCCAGGTTCCATCCATCGCCGCCTTGAACACGTCGGGCTGCTCGGATCCGCGTGTGAACACATCAATGTCGTGGATGAAGCAGATATCGATCCGCTCCAGCGCGAGGCGCTGAAGTGAATCTTCGAATGAACGCATTGCTCCATCGTAGGTGTAGTCGAATACCATCTCGTTGGGTGCGGCGTTGCTCCACGGAGAGAAGTCGATCTCGCGCCGCTTTCTGGGCTTCAGGAGGCGACCGACCTTCGTGGAAAGCACGAATTGATCGCGATCCTTCCAGCGGAGCGAGTGGCCGCACCGAAGCTCAGACAAGCCGTGCCCGTACATCGGGGCTGTGTCGTAATACCGAACGCCCGCATCCCACGCCAGTTGCACCATCCCATCGGAGGTCGCCTCATCGATCGGACGTGCGAAATTCCCGATGGGCGCTGCGCCGAAAGCGAATGAAGTGACTTCGAGGCTAGTCCTTCCAAATTTTACCTTGGTTCCGGGATTCATGAGCTTCCTCCTTGCTAATGCACCATGTAGTTAGTTACATTGCAGATCCGGCGACGGGTGACAAGACTTTGGAGGGGAGATCTTGCTTAATTACGACTACATCATCACCGGAGCGGGACCTGCGGGGTGCGTGCTGGCGAATAGACTCACCGAAGACCGCGACGTTTCAGTGCTGCTGCTCGAGGCGGGAGGACGAGACAGTCATCCCTTCTTCCGCATGCCGGCTGGATTCGCGAAAATGACGAAAGGGATAGCCAGCTGGGGTTGGTCCACCGTGCCGCAGAAGCACATGCAGGGGCGAGTGCTCTGGTATACGCAGGCCAAGGTGATCGGCGGGGGATCAACCATCAACGCGCAGATCTACACGCGCGGCAATGCCCGCGATTTCGACGGGTGGAACGACGAGGCTGATTGCGCAGGGTGGAGTTACCGCGATGTGCTGCCCTATTTCAAAAGGGCGGAGGGAAATGAGCGCTTTCACGACGACTTCCACGGAAGCGAGGGGCCGCTTGGTGTGTCCATGCCCCGTGCGGCGCTACCAATATGCGACGCATTCATTCGCGCGGCGCAGCAGTGTGGCATCCCCTACAATCATGACTTCAATGGGCGCAAGCAGGAAGGAGTCGGCTTCTACCAGTTGACGCAGAAAGACGTGGCGCGTTCGTCAGCGGCTTCGGCGTTCCTTCGTCCAGCGATGACCAGACCGAACCTAACCGTCATGACGTCAACGGAAGTGTCGCGCGTGGTCATAGAGAAAGGGCGGGCGATCGGTGTCGAGCTGGTAGATCGTCGTCGGAACAAGAAGGCGATCGTTCGCGCGGATCGAGAGGTGCTTGTAACCTCGGGAGGAATAGGATCACCGCGTCTTCTTCTGCTCTCCGGCATAGGCCCCGCGGATCACCTGCGGAACATTGGCATCGAGGTTCGGCACGATCTAAAGGGTGTCGGGGAAAACCTCCAGGACCATCTTGACCTGAGCGTGATCTCCGAATGCTCCGGAGACTTCAGCTACGACACGGTCCAGCGACTTGACAGAACCGTTGTCGCGGGCCTGCAATACCTGCTCTTTCGCGCGGGGCCTGTTGCATCCTCGCTCTTCGAGACGGGAGGCTTCTGGTACGCAGATCCTGACGCCCGTTCGCCGGACATCCAATTTCACTTCGGCCAGGGGTCTGGAATTGAAAAGGGGATCGCAAAACTCGATAATCCAGGCGTCACGCTTAACTCAGCGTTCATGCGACCTCGCTCGCGCGGAACGGTCAGACTCCGTAGCGCGGACATAGCAGAGGCTCCTCTTATCGACCCAAACTACTGGGCGGATCCTTATGATAGGGAGATGTCGCTTCGCGGACTTGAGATGGCGCGGGAGATCATGAGTGCTCCGGCATTGAAGCCATTCCTTCTGCGTGAGGCACTTCCCGGTTCAGTCGTTTCAGGCGAACAGGAACTGGTGGACTTCGCCTGCCGCGTGGCAAAGACCGATCATCATCCGGCAGGCGCGTGCAAGATGGGACGCGACCCGATGGCGGTCGTATCACCGGAACTGAAGGTTCACGGACTGGAAGGTCTTCGTGTGTGCGACTCGTCCATAATGCCTCTCATCAACTCTTCGAACACGAATGCTCCGACAATCATGATTGGCGAGAAGGCATCAGACCTTGTCCGCGGACTGCCGGCATTGCCGCCAGCAATCTTCGAACATGAAAGAAACGATCGCGTCCGTCTGGCTAGGTAGTCGCGGACCAAAAAACCAATGATCGAGACGTGCGTCCGAAGGGATGGTGGCGCGGAGTAAACGCGCGTCTGTAGAGCTTCCAGATCTGACTGCAAGCAACTGAAATAACAACATACTTTGTGCAGATCGCGCGGTTGCGCGGATTGACAGCGGGGAAATATAAGCTCTATGTAACGCACTAACTAGATACATAATTGCAGTTCGAATAATCGAGCATTTGCACGGCGTTGCGCCGCGCGGGAGGTACCATGAAAATCTTCGGAATAGAGCATTTTGGCTTCACAGTTCCCGACATGGACGAGGCAGTGGAGTTCTTCGAAACAATATTCGGCGCGGTCACCGCTCTTGAGACCGGTAAGATTGAAGCCGACGACGAATACATGAAGCGTCGGCTCGGAGTGCCGGGTAATTGCCGCATCGAGAATATTAAGGTCCTGCGCGTGGGCAACGGCAGCAACCTCGAAATCTTCCAGTACTCGGGCGATGACGGCAGCGTGGAACCGAAGCGCAACAGCCAGCCAGGCGGCTTTCACATCGCGTTTCAGGTCGACGACGCGAAGGCAGCGGCGGACCGCCTTCGCGCGAAGGGTGTCGACCTGCTGGAGGGGCCCACGTTCGTCGAATCCGGTCCAATGGCTGGCCTTACATGGCTCTACCTGCGTGCGCCGTGGGGACTGTTCCTTGAGATCGTCAGCATGGATGGCCCGCTTGGCTACGCGAGGGACGGTGGGCCGAAATTGTGGTCGCCGCTCGACTGAAAAAGTCGCGCGGCTGAAGGTCGTGCCGCCGGATGGGGCCGTAGTCGATAGCTCCATCGGGCTCGCCTTCGATCCTATCAGTCTGCACTTTTTTGACAGCGAGACCGGCGATTCTCTGGACGCGAATTAGGAACGAGAAGATGGCAAAGGGAATTGTTTTTACCGGGAAGAACCAGGCCCACCTCGAATCCGTGGAGTTGCCGGCACTCAAGCCTACCGAGGTCCGGGGGCGGACTATGGTTACACTGATCAGTCCGGGGACCGAGTTTGCTTGGCTTGGCGGCGAGGCATTTCCAATCCGGCCGGGTTACGCCGCCATCTTTGAGGCTGAGGAACTCGGGGCGGCGGTGGTTGGCATCGAGGTCGGCGATCGGCTGTTTTGCATGGGGCCTCATCAAAACATGCAGCAGGTCGACTGCAATTATGTTCTCAAGGTGCCTCCAGAACTGCCGGCGGAGATCGCGGTGCTTGCCCGCCTCGCCGGTGTCTCGATGACGACGTTGATGACAACAAAGGCGAGACCTGGAGACAGGGTTGTCGTGGCCGGAGGCGGGCCCGTCGGATATCTCGCCGCCCAGCTTTTCCGGCTTTCTGGCTACGATGTGTCGGTCGTGGATCCAGACCCGGTTCGCCGGCGGCAGGTCGAATCCGGTGGCGTCGGGAACGTCTATGCATCAATGCCTTTGGACAACGAGCAAATAGCGGGGAAGGTAGCGCTTGTGGTCGACTGTTCCGGTCACGAAGGCGCTGTGCTTGACGGATGCAGGATCGTCCGCCCTCACGGCGAGGTGGTTCTGGTGGGGGTTCCTTGGAGACGTCTCACGGAGATCCACGCTCACGATATCCTGCATGCTGTCTTCAACAATTTCGTCCACTTGAGAAGTGGCTGGGAATGGGAAGTGCCTATACTGGCAAGGTCGTTCAAGTGGGAAGAATTGCTCGAAGGGTATAACAACACCCCTCAGAGTGTCTTCTCCGGATTCGAGAAGATTCTCGCGTGGCTGGCCGACGATCGGATTCATGCCGCAGGTCTGATCCGAAGAATTTCACCTGCCAACCCGGCCGCTGCCTATGAAACGTTGAAAGCCCGGGGCTTCGAAGAGCCGTTCATCGTTTTCGATTGGAACCTCTCGTCTGAAATCTAGAAGTTTGCCAGCCAACGCGTTGACGCAGGCTGGTTTATTTGTTAATCAGTAACTAACCAGTTACATAGTTATGAGGAACACTATCATGCTGCTGACCGAGATTCACGAGCAGGTTCGAGAAACTGCGCGCCAGTTTGCGGACGATGTAATTCGCCCAGTTGCCCAGGCGCTCGATGAGCAAGAGCGGTTTCCCTCGGAGATTTACGAGCAGATGGGGCAACTCGGACTTTTCGGGATCTGTGTGCCTGAAGAAATGGGCGGACCCGGTCTCGACACGCTTGCATACTCGGTGGTTATGGAAGAACTCTCGCGCGGTTACGCCTCCATCGCCGACCAATGCGGACTTGTCGAATTGATCACGACACTTCTCGTCCGCCACGGAACGAAGGAGCAGCGGGAGCGATTGTTGGCCGATGTGATGTCGATGCGCACCAAGGTCGCCTATTGCTTGACCGAGCCGGAGGCGGGAAGCGATCTGTCGGGTCTGCGGACATCTGCCGAGCGAGACGGAAGCGGATGGAAGCTCAATGGGGGCAAGATCTGGATTCACAACGCCCCAGTCGCTGACGTGGGATTCGTTCTCGCCCGCACCGACAAAAATGCCGGTCATCGGGGGATGAGTATTTTCATAGTCGATCTCAATGCGGAGGGCGTCGAGCGTGGTCCCAAGGAACACAAGATGGGCCAGCGCGCGAGCCAGGTCGGGGCCTTGAATTTCAACAATGTCTCGCTTCCCGGGGACGCGCTTCTCGGTGAGGAGGGACGCGGATTTCACATGATGATGAGCGTTCTCGACAAGGGCCGAGTGGGCATTGCCTCACTTGCAGTGGGTATCGGTCAGGCAGGGCTGGAGGCCGCCCTCGACTACGCAGTGCAGCGCAAGCAATTCAATTCGCCGATCGCCGAATTCCAGGGGGTCCAGTGGCTGCTTGCCGACATGGCCAAGGATGTCGAGGCGGCCCGCCTTTTGGTCCATAGCGCAGCGAGCAAAATCGATCGAGGTGAAGACGCTACCAAGGCATGCTCCATGGCCAAATGCTTCGCAGGGGATATGGCAGTGGCTCGCACTGCGGACGCGGTCCAGATCTTCGGCGGAAGTGGCTATATTCGGGGCTTCGAGGTCGAGAGACTCTACCGCGACGCGAAGATCACGCAGATCTACGAAGGGACAAACCAGATCCAGCGCATGATTATCGCGCGGCAGCTCGTTAAGAACGGTGCGCGGTGATGGCGGACACTTCGAGTCAAGTCGCTCTTGTCACGGGCGCTGCGCGTGGCATCGGACTGGCGATTGCCAAGGCTCTGGCAACTGCAGGCTTTTCGGTGGCGCTCAATGACTTCGGGCGGAATGACGAACTGGCTCGAGCTGTGGAAGCTTTGAGTGACGACGGCGCAAAGGCGGTCGCCGTTCCAGGAGACGTCTCCGATTTATCGAAGCACGAGTGGATGTTGCGGACCGCAACCGACGCCCTCGGTCCGATGACAACGCTCGTGAACAATGCTGGGGTAGGGGTTCTCTCGAGAGGTGATCTGCTTGAGGTGAGCGAAGAGAGCTACGATCGCTGCATGGCGGTCAACGCGAAGGCACACTTCTTTCTGACACAGGCCTTCGCGAAGTCGCTCGTCAATGCAAAGCGCTCGCCTCATCTCTTCTATTCCGTCATCAATGTGACGTCTTCGAACGCGGTAGCGGTAGCGGTCCAACGCGGCGAGTACTGCGCTTCGAAAGCAGCGGCTGCAATGATTTCCAAAGTGTTCGCGGCTCGTCTTGGGCAGGAAGGCATCGCGGTCTTCGACGTCCAGCCGGGACTGATCGAAACCGAGATGACTGCAGCCGTGAAGGACAGCTACCGGACCAGGGCCGAGGAGGGACTGACCCTTTTCCCGCGGCTCGGCCAGCCCGATGACATCGGAACTATCATCCGCACCGTGGCCACCGGGGCGTTGCCCTACATGACCGGCCAAGTTCTTTCGGCCGACGCTGGCCTCCTGCTCCCCAGATTCTGAAAGGTACAACGATGCGCATTGCTATACCCAACGAAACCGGACGTATCGAGAGCTACCAGCTTGTAGCCAACCCGCTCCCCTCAGGTGATTACTCGCGATCTTTCAATCGTCGTGTGTTTTCCGCGGCGCATGTGGTTGCCGACCCGTTTGCATCGACGAACCCTGGTAGCGCGGCAGCGGTCGACTGGGAGGCAACACTGGCGTTTCGTCATCATCTCCACGGCTTGGGACTCGGAATAGCCGAGGCGATGGATACCGCTCAACGTGGAATGGGGCTTGACTGGGCTGGAGCGCTGGAACTTGTTCGTCGTACCAAGTCCGAACTACCCGATGCCCTTGTCTATAGCGGGGCCGGGACGGACCATCTCGATCCCAAGGAGACGCGCTCGCTTGGGGACGTCGACCGTGCCTACGCCAGCCAGATCGAAGCCGTACAGAATGCCGGAAGCGACATCATCCTGATGGCAAGTCGGGCGCTAGCAGCAACGGCGGCGAGTCCGCGCGACTACGTGACGGCGTATCGGAAGGCGCTCGCGCTTTGCGACAGGCCGGTCATCCTTCACTGGTTGGGCGAAATGTTCGACCCCGCGCTTGCCGGCTACTGGGGTGGTAAGGACTTTGAACAGGCAATGGAGACCTGCCTCCAGATCATCTCTGAAAATGCGAGCAAGGTTGACGGCATCAAGATATCGCTTCTCGATAAGGAGAAGGAAATCCGTATGCGTCGGCTTCTACCGCCGAGCGTAAAGATGTATACGGGCGACGACTTTAACTATCCGGAACTCATTGCGGGCGATGACGTCGGATATTCGCACGCACTGTTGGGTATCTTCGATCCGCTTGCTTCCGCTGCTGCGTTCGCAATGTCGCAGCTTGCCGGCGGTGACAAGGAAGGCTTCCACCGGACGCTAGACCCGACGGTGCCGCTCGCAAGAACCATCTTCCGTAGCCCGACGCAGTACTACAAGACCGGCGTCGTATTCTTGGCTTGGCTGAACGGTTTCCAGAACCACTTCGTCATGTTGAACGGGCATCAGGCCATGAGGCCGCTCCCCTATTTCGCAGAGGTCTTCAAGCTTGCGGACCAGTGCGGGGTACTTCGCGATCCCGAGCTTGCTGTTCATCGCTTCAAGCAGCTGCTGGCGCTTCACGGAGCCGACGGAAATGCGTGATTTTTCAAACGATCACTCCGCGCTTGCTTTGAACACCGCCACCCTCGGGCACAATCTCGACGGCTTCGGGGCAGGATGGTCGCCGGAACAGGTGATTGATGGCTGCGCGGCCCGCGGCTATGGCGGCGTGGTGTTCTGGCGGAGGGAGATTGGCGTAAATGCGATCGCCATCGGTGAGAGGGCGAAATCCGCAGGATTGAAGGTCGCCGGACTTTGCCGATCGCCTTTCCTGGTGGGCCCGCTTGCTCCGAAAGATAAAGACGCCATCCGCGACGACTTCCGCTCGTCGATCGACATGGCCGCGGGATTGACCGCGCCAATCCTCACCATTGTCGTGGGCGGCGTCGAACCCGGCACAAAAGGTATGCGCGACAGTCTCAAGCTTGTCGCCGAACGCGTCGCGGACGCGTGTGAATATGCCGAGAAGGTGGGCGTGAGACTCGCTCTTGAGCCGTTGCATCCGGTCTATGGTGGCGATCGATCTTGCCTGGTCACGGTCCGGGATGCAGTTGATCTATGCAATGCCGTCAATGCGACAAATCTCGGACTCGCGATCGACGTTTATCACGTCTGGTGGGACACTGATCTGGCCGCCCAGCTTAAACGGGCGGGCGAGAACCTGATTTATGGCTTTCATCTTTGCGATTGGCTTTCGGAGACGAGAGACATCCTGCTCGATAGAGGCATGATGGGCGACGGCGTCGCTGACCTCCGCGGCATCAGGCACGCGGTCGAGGAAGCCGGCTACAACGGCGTCTGCGAAGTCGAAGTATTTTCGAAAGACAACTGGTGGAAGCGCGATCCGAACGAGGTCCTCGACGTCGTTGTCGAGCGCTTCCGCGCGGTATGTTAACTCAGGAGCGGTTCCATGAAAATTCTCGTCCCCGTCAAGCGGGTGGTTGATTACAACGTGAAGATCCGCGTGAAGCCGGATGGCACAGGCGTCGAACTTTCGAATGTGAAGATGTCGATGAACCCGTTCGACGAGATCTCGGTCGAGGAGGCGCTGCGGCTGAAGGAAGCCGGCAAGGCCGAGGAGGTGATCGTCGTCTCGATTGGTCCGGCCAAGGCCGAAGAAACGCTGCGCACGGCGCTTGCCATGGGCGCCGACCGCGCCATCCTGGTGGAGACCGACGATCAAGTCGAACCGCTCGCCGTTGCCAAGATCCTCAAGGGCGTCGTCGACGCCGAACAGCCGGGCCTGATCATAACAGGCAAGCAGGCAATCGATGACGACTCGAACCAGACCGGCCAGATGCTCGCAGCCCTGCTCGGCACGGCGCAGGCGACCTTTGCCTCGAAGATCGAGATCGACGTTGCTGGCCCTGGGGGCAAGGCCCAGGTGACGCGCGAGGTCGATGGCGGCCTGCAGACGATCGAAGTCAAGCTGCCGGCCGTCGTCACTTCAGATCTGCGTCTGAACGAACCGCGCTACGCCTCGCTGCCGAACATCATGAAGGCGAAGAAGAAGCCGCTCGACAAGAAGAGCCCTGCCGACTTCGGCGTTTCCACCGCGCCACGTCTGAAGGTGCTGAAGACCGAGGAACCGTCCGGCCGCAAGGCGGGCGTCAAGGTCAAGTCGGTCGCCGAGCTGGTCGAAAAGCTGAAGACCGAAGCCGGCGTGCTCTAAAGGTTCGAGAAAGGGAGATATTACAATGGCCATTCTTCTTCTGGCTGATCACGACGGCAGCCACCTTTCCGACCAGACCGCCAAGACGCTGACGGCGGCGACACAGATCGCCAAGGAACAGGGAAGCGACGTCACCGTGCTTGTCGCCGGCGCCGGCGCCAAGGCTGCGGCCGAACAGGCTGCCAAGCTCTCGGGCGTTTCCAGGGTGCTGGTTGCCGAGGACGCAAGCCTTGCCAACAATCTGGCCGAGCCGCTGGCCGCCCTGATCGTTTCGCTGGCCGCAAGCTATGATACGATCATCGCCGCCGCCACCTCGACCGGCAAGAACGTCATGCCGCGCGTCGCAGCCCT
Organism: Rhizobium sp. RHZ01; assembly: GCF_014851595.1. Classification (NCBI taxonomy): domain Bacteria; kingdom Pseudomonadati; phylum Pseudomonadota; class Alphaproteobacteria; order Hyphomicrobiales; family Rhizobiaceae; genus Rhizobium; species Rhizobium sp. RHZ01. Next base: position 1,333 of record NZ_JACUZZ010000026.1, on the reverse strand, counting down.
GCTCGATGTCGCCCAGGTCTCCGAGATCATCGAGGTCGTCTCCGCAGACACCTTCAAGCGGCCGATCTATGCCGGCAACGCCATTCAGACGGTGCAGGCGACCGACGCCAGACGAGTCATCACCGTGCGCACGGCTTCCTTCGCACCTGCCGAAGGAAGCGGATCGGCTACCGCTGTTGAAAGCGTCGCAGCGGTAGCCGATCAACACCTGTCGAGCTTTGTGAGCCAGGCGATGTCCACGTCCGACCGTCCGGAACTGTCCTCGGCGAAGATCATCATCTCCGGGGGACGTGCGCTTGGCTCGGCCGAAAAGTTCAACGAAGTCATCCTGCCGGTTGCCGACAGGCTCGGTGCTGCCGTCGGCGCCTCGCGCGCTGCCGTCGATGCCGGCTACGCCCCGAACGACTGGCAGGTCGGCCAGACCGGCAAGGTCGTCGCTCCTGATCTCTACATCGCCTGCGGCATCTCGGGTGCCATCCAGCACCTCGCCGGCATGAAAGATTCCAAGGTCATCGTCGCCATCAACAAGGACGAGGAAGCCCCGATCTTCCAGGTGGCCGACTACGGTCTCGTCGCCGATCTCTTCGAAGCACTGCCGGAATTGCAGACGGCGTTGTGATGACCGATACGACTGAACTGCCCGAGCGCGAAAGCATGGAATTCGACGTTGTGATCGTCGGTGGCGGCCCTGCGGGATTGTCGGCTGCGATCCGCCTGAAACAGGTCAATCCGGTACTGTCGGTCGTCGTGCTCGAGAAGGGGGCTGAGGTCGGCGCGCACATCCTGTCGGGAGCCGTTGTCGATCCCATCGGCATCGACCGTCTGCTGCCTGGCTGGCGCGATGAGGCTGACCATCCGTTCAAGACCGAGGTGAAGGACGACCACTTCCTGGTGCTCGGTCCGGCCGGCTCGGTGCGCCTGCCGAATTTCATGATGCCGCCGCTGATGAGCAATCACGGCAACTACATCGTTTCGCTTGGCAACGTCTGTCGTTGGCTGGCCACCAAGGCGGAAGAACTCGGCGTCGAGATCTATCCGGGCTTTGCCGCGACCGAGGTGCTCTACAACGACGAGGGGGCCGTCATTGGCGTCGCCACCGGCGACATGGGCATCGAGAAGAACGGCGAGCCCGGCCCGAACTACACCCGCGGCATGGCGCTAACAGGCAAGTATGTGCTGATCGGCGAGGGGGTCCGCGGTTCGCTCGCCAAGCAGTTGATCGCCAAGTTCGATCTGTCGAGGGATCGCCAGCCGCAAAAGTTCGGTATCGGCATCAAGGAACTCTGGCAGGTGAAGCCCGAGCACCACAGCCGAGGTCTCGTGCAGCACTCGT
>NZ_JACUZZ010000025.1:0-111465 GCF_014851595.1 Rhizobium sp. RHZ01 | reverse complement strand
GATGGGCTGACCAACTTGGAATGCCCAGGCTCGTCTAACCTCAATCTCTCGAACCGCCTGGTGCGGACCCGCATGCCGGGTGGTGTGGCAGGGGTGCGATCACATCGAGCGCCCCCTATGCCGATTTCAGTCAGCCCACGCCCCTTGTGTATGGCCGATGCACGTGCAAGTTTCCCCTGCAGAGATCGGGAGGGCACCATGCAGACAGTCACACTTCTTGCGTTCGCAGTCGTTTCCTTCGTGGGTATTGCCACGCCGGGGCCGACCGTACTCCTGGCAATGACCAACGGCTCCCGCTACGGTGTCAGGCGTGCCGCTGCCGGCATGGTTGGAGCGGTGCTCTCGGATTTTGTCCTGATCGGCGCCGTTGCGATCGGTCTCGGGGCACTGCTCGCGGCTTCCGAATTCTGGTTCTCGGCCCTGAAGTACGTTGGGGCAGCCTATCTGGCGTTTCTCGGGATCATGATGCTCTGGTCGAAAGGCACGATCGATGCGGCGTTGAGGCAGGGGGCGGCGGATGCGGGCGGGACGCCGGTTTCGATCGCGTTGAAGAGCTTCATGGTCGCAGTCACCAATCCGAAGGGCTACCTCTTCTTTTCGGCCTTCCTACCGCAGTTCATCGATCCGACCGGCCTGCAGGCAACGCAGTATGGCGTGCTGGCACTGGTGTTCGCCTCCCTCGATTTCATCATCATGCTGGCCTATGCCGTGTTCGGCGTGCAGGCCGTCCGATTCCTCACGACGAACGGCGCGTTGTGGCTTGAGCGCGCCTGCGGCTGCGCGCTGTTGGCGTTGGCCGGTTCGCTTGCGCTCTATCGTCGGGCGGCGGCCTGATTTAGGGCAGTGATACGTGTCCGACACGATAGATCTGGCCTGAACCTGCAATGAGCGGCGCCGATCGGCGCAAGCTGAAGCGCACCAGCGTCCAGTTGGTCGGCTCGAAGGCCGAAACCGAGGCCAGGACGTCGGCCTGTCGTGCTTCTCGTTGCGCCTGCCTGACCTCCACGTCTCTGATCTCGGCGAGCGCGGAATAGGGCTCGATGGCGACTATCTCTGTGGTAACGAATTTTGCCTCTGCAATCGCGGAGGCGGTTTCCGCGTGCCATGCGATCCAGGTCTTCACGCGAGGCCAGCCGAAGGACTGCATCAGTCCCTCGAAGCCGGTGCCGGTAAGAAAGTCGCTGGCGCGCTCCGGCTGCTGCCAGAGATAGAAGGGCGCATAGAGGTTTTCGCGGGATCCGAACTCGCCTCTGCGGGCACTGAGGTAGGCCTTGAAGCCGAGACCGGGAAATCCGTCCAGCATCGGTCCCTTGTCGCGGATGCGCCGGTCGATGATCGACATGTCGTAATCGGCCGGAAGGGTGAAGCTGTACTGCATCGCCATCATGAGAGGATCTCCACCGGCTCAAGCCAGTCGACGTTGCGGCCGGCTTCGGTTGCCTGAATACTGAGATAGCTGAACGGGCTGTCGTGTCCGGCGCCGTGCCAATGCTTCTCGCCGGCGGCGAACCAGACAGCATCTCCGACCAGCAATTCGTCGACTGCCCCACCTTCGCGTTGCGCCAGACCCTTGCCTGATAGAACATAGAGCAGCTGCCCGCGCGGATGCCTGTGCCAGCGTGTGATCGTGCCCGGATCGAGCGTCGCCCGCATCGCCGTGTTCTCGCCGTCGGCTGTTCCTTCCAGCAGCATCTCCACCCAGAAGGGTGCGGTGGCAATATCAACGGGCGAGCGGACGGCATTGCCCGGACGCTGGATCGTCATACGTTCAGGGTTGCCCATCATGCCGCACTCCCGAAGGCGCGGGCTTCCCAGCCGGGTTCGCTCATCTGCGCCTTTCCGTCGCCGAACGACCATTCATCCGGTGATGTGGTGGTGACGACGATCATGATGTCTTCCGGCCGGATTCCCGGCGATTGTCCGAGAAGCTCGGTGGCCCGCTTGAAAAAGGCCTGGCGGGTCTCGGTCGAGCGCGGCTTTCCGGCGGTGATGGCGAAAAGCACGAAGTCGTCGGAACGCGGTCCGGCAAGATAGTTGCGGTCGAAGATCAGTTCGCCCGGTTCATGCTGGTGGATGATCTGGAAACGATCGGCGGGCGGCACGTTGAACGTCTCGACCATGGCGCGATGAATGCTGTCCGCAACAGCGCGCAAATACTCCGGCGACTTGCCGCGCAGTAGAGAGATACGAACAAAAGGCATGGCGAGTTCCTTTGAGTGAATTCTTGACAGGAGAAGCATCGCACGCCACGATAATGCTGAAAATCAGAATTGTTTGAACATACGATTCACAAAAACGGGACGAAAGTGATGCGACGGACGATCTTCGATCTCGATGTTCTCAGAACCTTTGCGACCGGAATGGAGCTCGGCAACTTCGCGCGAGCGGCTGACCGGCTCGGCCGCTCGACCTCGGCGGTCAGCGCTCAGTTGAAGAAGCTCGAGGAGCAGGCGGGCACGCCGATCTTCCGCAAGGCGGGGCGCGGCCTTGCGCTCACCGATGCCGGCGAGACGATGCTGGCCTATGCGCGGCGGCTGCTGGAACTCAACGACGAAGCGGCTGCAGCGGTAAAGAGCATCGAGCTCGAAGGCTGGGTGAGGCTCGGATTGCAGGAGGATTTCGGCGAGGTCTTGTTGCCCGACGTGCTCGGCCGTTTTGCGCGCGCGCATCCGAAGGTCCGCATCGAGGCGCGCGTGGTGCGCAATGTCGAATTGATCGAGCGCGTCACATCAGGAAAGCTCGATCTGGCACTCGCGTGGAGCGATGGCACGCTGACGCCGCATTGCGAGCAGATCGCCGAAGTCCCGATGCGTTGGATCGGGCCGGCGGAAGCAGCTGTTGACTGGAGCCTCGGCGGCGGCGAGCCGATGCCGCTCGCCTCGCTGGAAGCCCCGTGCCTGTTGCGCTCCGCGGCGACCAAGGCGCTCGACGCGGCGGGCATTCCGTGGCGGCTTGCCTTCGTCAGTCCGAGCCTCGGCGGATTGTGGGCGGCGACGGCCGCTGGGCTCGGCATTACCATCCGCACACCGATCGGGCTGCCGCGAAAGGTCAAGCCGCTTGTTGCAGACGCAGCCGGCTTGCCGGAGCTTTCCTCGCTCGGTCTCGTCCTGCATCGCGCCGAGGCGGAGCCTGGGCCGGCGACGGCGCGGCTTGCGTCCATCATGTTGCAATCGGTGCGGGAGGCCGTCGCTGATGTCGTGCCGCAGGCGGTCCGCCCGGCGGCGAGAGCCTATGCCTGATATTCGCGCTGCGCGTTGCGGCGGATCGCTTGCGGTGGCTGGCCGAAAGCGCGCAGGAATGCGCGTCGCATCCTCTCACGATCCGCGAAGCCTGTCTCCGTGGCAACGACGTCGATCGGATGCCGGCCCTGTTCCATCATCAGCCGGGCCGCCTCGAGGCGCAGGTTCTCCACCGCTTTTGCGGGCGATTGCCCTGTCTCGGCGCGGAAGGTCCGACTGAACTGGCGGGGGCTGAGCGCCGCTGCTTCTGCCAGTTCTTCGACGGATAGCGTGTTCTTCAGGTTGCTGCGCGCATGGGCCAGCGCCTTCTGGATCCTGTCCGATTTGGGTTCCAGTTCCAACAGCGCGGAAAACTGCGACTGGCCACCGGCCCGGCGGTGGTAGACGACGAGCTTGCGGGCAACGGCGCGGGCGATGTCGGCGCCGTGATCCTTCTCAACCATGGCAAGTGCCAGATCGACCCCGGCTGTCATGCCCGCCGAGCTCCAGACAGAGCCGTCGATGATGAAGATGCGATCCTCCTCGAGCCTGACCTTGGGGTAGCGCGATTGCAGCTCTCGAGCGAGCAGCCAATGCGTCGTGGAGCGCCGGCCGTCCAGCACACCCGCGTCGGCAAGCAGAAATGCACCGGTGCAGATCGAGGCGACGCGGCGGGAGGCGGCAAGCGCGTTGCGGATGAATTCGCCTTCTCCTGGGGTCGGCAGCTTGATGCCGACGGCGCCCGACACCAGCAGCGTATCGAAAGCGGGATCGTCGAACCGCGTCGTCTCCATCGTGACACCGAAGGAGCCGCGCACCGGCCCACCGGTCTCGGAGAGATAGGCGATGTCGTAGACCTGTTCGCCGAGTTCGAGGTTGGTGAACTCGAAGGCGGAGATGGCGGCGAGGCTCATCATCTGAAAGCCGGGAAAGAGCAGGACGGCAATGCGCTGCATGGTTCGAAACTCCGTTTGTCCTAAAAGGTTGTTTATATGACATTCAAGACATTGGCAATCAGGCGTAAGACTCTCCTCAGGCCAACAGCAGGCGCTGTTGCCCAACACGGAGAACGACAATGACCGAGCAGCACAAAGGAACCGCACTCGTTACGGGCGCATCATCGGGGATCGGCGCCATCTACGCCCACCGGCTCGCAAAGCGGGGCTACGATCTCATTCTAGTCGCGCGCAATGCCGAGCGCCTTTCCGAGCTTGCGACCAAGTTGACCCGGGAGACGGGCAGGACGGTTGAAACGGTGCCTGCTGATCTCGGCAACAAGGCTGATCTGGCGCGTGTCGAGGCGGTGTTGAAGAACGACCGCAGCATCACCCTTCTGGTCAACAATGCCGGCGTCGGCGGCACCGCGCCGCTGCTGGCCTCCGATGTCGACAAGATGCAGGCGATGGTCGATCTCAACGTTACAGCGCTGATGCGGCTGACCTACGCAGCCGTGCCCGGTTTCACGGCCCGCGGCGGCGGCTCGATCATCAACATTGCGTCGATCGTGGCGATCGCGCCTGAAGTTCTGAATGGGGTCTATGGGGCAAGCAAAGCGTTCGTTCTTGCTTTCAGCCAATCGCTGAAGCACGAGCTGGCGGATAAGAATATCCGCGTTCAGGCGGTGCTGCCGGGGGCGACGGCGACCGAATTCTGGGGCATTGCCGGTACGCCGGTCGAACACCTGCCGACCGAGATCGTCATGCAGGCGGAAGACATGGTGGATGCGTCTCTTTCCGGCTTTGACCAAGGTGAATTCGCGACGATCCCGGCGCTCGAGGATGCCGGATTGCTGAAGGCCTACGAGGATGCACGCCAGGCGCTGATGCCGAACCTGTCACGGTCGGCACCCGCGACGCGCTACAAGGCTGCGTAGCGTAAGAGACGGGGTGGGCAGGCTTGTTCTGCCTCTACCCGTGCCGGGCCAGTGCGCCGGCGAAGATATCGGCGTCGACGTTGCCTCCCGAGGTGACGACGACGACGTTGTCTTCCTCCATCTCATCGCCGTGGAACAGCGCTGCGGCAAGGGCGACCGCGCCGCCCGGTTCGACGACAATCTTCAGCCGCACAAAGGCTATCACCATGGCGCGAAGCGCCTCCTCGTCTGTCACGACGATACCGGGGCCGGCAAGGCGCTGCAGGATCGGGAAGGTGATATTGCCGGGCTGTGGGGTAATGATCGCATCGCAGATGGAGCCGGTCATCGCCGCGTTGCGCTCGATCTTGCCTGAGGCCAGCGACCGTGTCGTATCGTCGAAGCCTTCAGGCTCGCAGGGACGCACGCGGAACGCAGGCGCGCTAGCCTCGAGCGCAAGCGCGATCCCCGACGTCAGGCCGCCGCCGCCGCAGGGCACCAGCACCTCGGCAGCCTTGATGCCTTCCTCTTCCGCCTGTTCGGCGATCTCGAGACCCGTCGTGCCCTGGCCGGCGATCACCTGGGGCTCGTCGAACGGCTTGATCAGGGTCAGCTTGCGTTCGCCCGAAAGCTTGGCGCCGATGGCGTCGCGATCCTGTGTGGCGCGGTCGTAGAGCACGACTTCGGCGCCGAGGGCGCGGGTGTTGGCAATCTTCAGTTTCGGGGCGTCCGACGGCATGATGATCACCGAAGGCACGCCATGAAGCTTGGCGGCGAGCGCCACACCCTGCGAGTGATTGCCTGACGAGAAAGCGATGACACCGTGCGCGCGTACGGCCGAATCGAGTGCGGAAACGGCGGACCAGCCTCCGCGGAATTTGAAGGAGCCGGTATGTTGGAGGCACTCGGCCTTCACGAACACCCGCCGTCCGGCAAGCTCGTCGATGAAGGGAGAGGAGAGAAGGGGCGTGCGGCGCGCATGTCCGCGCAGACGGGCGCGGGCGGCAACGATCATTTCAATGCTGGTCATAGAGACTCTTTCGAATGACGGTACGCCCGTGCATAAGGCTACACGTGATGCTTGTGAACGACGACTTTGTCACCGTGACACGAAAAGCGCCATACTACGCGCCAGCATCAACGGCGACTACCTCCGTGCTCGCATCCGACAATCAGTATCCGCCGGCGGAGCCCTCGGAGGCGCGGCTGTCCATCGCGCCGTTGTAGCGTGCGCCGCCACCCTTCTCGATATCGGCGAGGCTCTTTCCGCCGACAAGGATGCCGGCGGCCTGCCCCCATTGCGGCGGGCCGCTGCCGTCATCCAGTGTATGGCCCATGGCGATCAGCGCCCGGATCGTATCAGGCGAGAGCGTGTAGGGCTCGAGATAGATCTTGTCAGGCTGCCATTGGTGGTGAATGCGTGGGGCGTTGACCGCCTGGCTGATGTCCATGCCGAAATCGATGACGTTGAGGATCGCCTCGAGGGTGATGGTGATGATGCGCGATCCACCGGGGCTGCCGATGACCATGAAGGGCTTGCCGTCCTTGGTCACGATCGTCGGGCTCATCGAGGAGAGCGGCGTCTTCTTCGGTGCAATCGCATTGGCCTCGCCCTGAACGAGACCGTAGAGGTTCGGAACGCCAGGCTTCGAGGTGAAGTCGTCCATCTCGTTGTTGAGCAGGATGCCGGTGCCGGGCGCGACAACGCCAGCGCCGAAGGAACCATTCAGCGTATAGGTGACCGCGACGGCATTTCCTTCATCGTCGATGATGGAATAATGCGTGGTCTCGACGCTTTCCTTGGCTCCGAGCGGCTTCAGGTCGGCCGACGTGCCGGATTTATAGGGATCGATCTTGGCGCGGATCGCCTTGGCGTAGCTCTTGTCGAGCAATGTCGACATCGGGTTCTCCACGAAGTCGGGATCGCCGAGGGCAGCGTTGCGGTCGACATAGGCATGGCGCATCGCCTCTACCATCAGGTGAACCGTCTCAGCAGAACCGTAGCCGAGGAAGGAGAGCGGGTAATCCTCGAGCACGTTGAGGATTTCGCAGATGATGACGCCACCGGAGGAGGGGGGAGGCGAGGAGATGATGTCATAACCGCGGTAGCTGCATTCGACGGGCTTCAGTTCTCGCACCGCGTACTGCTCGAAATCCTCCTTGGCGAGAATGCCGCCCCTCGCCTGGCTCGTCTTGGTGATCGCGTCGGCCGGCATGCCCTTATAGAAAGCGTCGGGCCCTTTGTCGGCGATGCTGGAAAGAACGACGGCGAGGTCGGGTTGCACCAGTTTTTCGCCTGCGGCGTATGGCTTTCCTTCTGCTTTCAGGAAGATCTTTGCAGCGGCTTCATCCTTCGCAAGCCTCTTGGCGCTGCCGGAAATGTTGGCCACGTCGCCTTGTTCCAGCGTGAAGCCTTCCTTGGCGTAGCGAATGGCCGGCGCCAGCAGATCCTGTCGCGACTTCGTGCCGTATTTTTCTCGCGCCGTCTCGAAGCCCATCACGGATCCGGGCACGCCGACGGCGAGATAGCCGTCGAGGCTGGCGCGGGGAACGATATCGCCCTTGGCATCGAGATACATCGTCTTGGTGGCTGCGAGCGGCGCGCGCTCGCGGAAGTCGAGAAATGTCATCTCCCCGTCCTTCAGCCGGATCGTCATGAAACCGCCGCCGCCGATGTTGCCGGCCGTCGGATAGACGACGGCGAGGGCGTAGCCAACGGCAACCGCGGCATCGACGGCATTGCCGCCGTTCTTCAGGACACCGACGCCGACATCGGTCGCCAGATGCTGTGCGGTCACCACCATGCCATGTTCGGCTTCAACGGGCGCGGGCGAGGCGGCGAACGCCGACGGTGCAAGTGAGAGCGACAGTGCGGCGGCAACCGCGAATATTCTGATGTTGGGCTGATCCATGACTTCCCTCAAAGCATGACGGTGCGATGGATATGGGACGCAACGAGCGCTCGGCAATGCACTGCGCTCAGCAGTGGTGTGTTCCGTTACTGAAAGGTTAGTTTTCGGTTGCGACGGGCCCGGACAGGCTGGCTGGATCGCCGAAGGGCGCGGCAATGTCTGGCGGCCGCGCGGGCTTTTGGTGCACCAAGCGGTGCTCGGCCTGGCGGGCGGCGGCCTGGAGGTCGCGAGCGGCGCCGCCGATCTTCTCCATGGCGGCAATGGCGACGTCGGTGACCATATAGTCCGGCTTGTGGCCGAGGCCCTGTATCTTCACTAGTTCGGAGCCGGCGATATCACGGGCCAGCCCCTGCGAATGAATGTGTTCCCAGACGATGGCATCGCTGTCACCGGTGATGATGACAGCAGGTGCGGTGATCCTGGAATATTGCGGAGAATGCGCCTTGAGGTAAGCCAGCAGGCGGGTGCAGTCGATGGCGTTGTTGTAGAAGGCGCGCGGACGCAGCGCCAAGGTGGGGCCTGTCTTCGCGATATAGTCTTCCGGGCGCGGATTGGGACGGAAGACGTTCATCGTCGCCTGCTCCAGCCGTCGCAAACCTAGCGGCACGACAATGGCGTGGGTAAAGAGCCAGCCGAGCATGGGCATTGCAGCCAGGCGATAATACCAATCGATGCCGCCCGGCCAGGGATGAGTCGCGGGGGCGAGAAAGAGCAGGCCTTCCGTCTTGTCGGGATGGCGCACGCCGAAGGCGGCCGCGATGGCGCCGCCGAAGGAGTGGCCAACGATGATAGCCCGTTTGATTCCCCGCTTCTCCATCAGCGTTGCGATCGCGTCCGCCTGTCCGGACGGCAGGGCATTCTCGGGGCGGCCGCGTTCCGAGTAGCCATGACCCGGCCGGTCGACGAACAGCATCTCGGCACGGCCCTCTAGCGATCCCAGGAAGGCGCCGACTTGATCGAGCAGATTGCCGCCTGCTCCGTGGATAAAGACCAGCGGCGGTAGATCGGCGGTTTCGGGACGTGGAACATGGACGGCATTCAGCTGGTAACCGCCGATATCGGTAAGTTCGCCAATATTGGGATAATTGGCCTCGAACTGCCGTTCCATGTAGATGGAGTAGCCAACAGCGGCGGCAACAGAGGCAATGAAAGCGGAAGCTTCGGCAAGCATGGCAATATCTGCTGAAATCACGTAACCAAGGCTAAGATTGGGCTGCGCGCGCCGCCGTCAAGATCAGGTGCGGCTGCCGGCCAGCTTTTCGGAGAGTGTATTCATCTGCTCCTGGGCGCTTCGATTGGCAGGATAGATCGCCAGGAAACGTTCCCAGGCTTTCAGGGCCAGCGCGTCGTTGCCCGTTTCCATTAGAATGGCGGCCATGCCGGAGAGCGCGCCGAAGTGGCGGGGCTCGATGTCAAGCACGCGCTCGATGTCGGACATGGACTTGCGATAGTTGTCATTGGCGTAGTTGAGCGTCGCCCGGCGATTCCAGCTCTCTGCGTAATCCGGCTTGAGGGCGATCGCCTGATCGAGGAAGTCGAGGGCGGCGGCGGTGCGCTTCTCCTGGATCGCCTTGTCGGCCCACTGCATCAGGAGATTAACGGTCGCGCTGCCCGAGTCGTTCCACTCGGTACGGATTTCATCGGCGATACCGCTTGCTTTGTCAGGGTCGCGCTCGCGCTTCAGCTGTTCGAAGAGCTGATTCACATGCTGCTTGGGTGAGAGGTTTGCGTCCGGCTGCTCGACGATGACATCCTTGTCCGCAGCTGCGGCAGGGAAAACAGGAGCGAACAAGAAAAGGGACAGCGGCAACGCCGCGCAGGTCATAGCAAAAAAACGCATGGCGGACATAGTAGCCCGCCATCGCTGAAGATCAAAGCAATTTGATTTGATTGCAGAAGCAATCCCCGGACGGCGGGCGCAGAATGCCACGAAGCCGTACAGGCGCGCTATATCAGCCCTGACGAGCCTTGTAGCGCGGATTCAGCTTGTTGATGATGTAGATGCGGCCCTTGCGGCGAACCAGGCGGTTGTCACGATGACGAGCCTTGAGCGACTTGAGCGAATTCTTGATCTTCATTGTTTTGATCCGCGATGTTTGAGGGGGAATTCACATTCGCCCGTATCTATTACATTCAAAAGCGCGCTCAGGGCGCGCTCTTCAGGTTGGGCGTGCAGATAACCCGACGGTTCCGCTGTGTCAACCACATGACGGTGTTTTTCCCGGGGCCGAAGCGGCTTTTGTCAGGGAAAAACCGGCAATTTTGCGGTCAACGTGGTGACGTGGCCCATCTTGCGGCCGGGGCGGGATTCCGTCTTGCCGTAGAGGTGGACCAGCGTGTCGGGTCGCTGCAGCCAGTCGGGCAGGGCCAGAATATCGTCACCGATCAGGTTCTGCATGACGCAGTCCGAGTGGCGGTCGGCATTGCCGAGCGGCATGCCGGCGACGGCACGGATATGCTGCTCGAATTGCGAGACAACGCAAGCGGCTTCCGTCCAGTGACCGGAGTTGTGGACACGGGGCGCCATTTCATTGGCGATCAGGCTGCCGTCCGCGAGCACGAAGAATTCGATGCCGATGACACCGAGATAGCCGAGCGCCGCCAGGATCTTCTCGGCGGCTTCGCTGGCGGCGGCTGCCGTTTCCGCAGCGATGGACGCGGGTATGGTCGACGTGTGCAGGATGCCATTGCGGTGAATGTTTTCGGCTGGGTCGTAGCAGGCGACGGTGCCGTCGGCCGCGCGCGCCGCGATGATCGAGATCTCGCGCTCGAAGGCAACGAAGCTCTCGAGAATGAGCGGCACGTTGCCGAGTGCTGCAAAGGTGCCATCCGGCGCATCGGCTGCGGAGCGGAATACTCTCTGTCCCTTGCCGTCATAGCCGAGGCGGCGGGTCTTGAGAACGCCGCGTCCGCCGAAGTCCTTCAGGGCCGCTTCGAGATCGGCTTGGCTGTCGACCGCGTGGAAGCCCGCCGTCGGGATGCCGCATCCATTGATGAAGCGCTTTTCGACCAGCCGATCCTGTGCGGCCTCGAGAGCCTTCGGCGGTGGATAGACCGGGACCTTGCTTGCAAGGGTTTCGGCGGCGGTTACCGGGACATTCTCGAACTCATAGGTAACGACGTCGCAAGCCTTCGCAAGTTCGGCCAGCGCTGCAGGATCGTCGTAGGCGGCGACGATCTGTCCGTTGGCGACCTGCGCTGCTGGACAGTCGGCCTGCGGTTCCAGGACGACGGTGCGGAAGTTCAGTCGTGCAGCGGCCATGGCAAGCATGCGGCCGAGCTGGCCGCCGCCAATGATGCCGATCGTTCTTACTGTCATAGGTCGTCCATCGGATATTCGGCTACCGCGGCGCTCTGGCGCTCGCGCCATTCGTCGAGCCGGTCGGCAATCTCTTCGTCCGACAATGCCAGTACGGCTGCTGCCAGAAGAGCAGCGTTGATCGCACCCGCCTTGCCGATGGCAAGCGTGCCGACCGGGATGCCGCCCGGCATCTGGACGATGGAAAGAAGACTGTCCTGACCTGACAGTGCCTTGGATTGGACCGGGACGCCGAAAACTGGCAGCGGCGTCATGGCTGCGGCCATGCCGGGAAGGTGGGCCGCGCCGCCGGCGCCAGCAATGATCACCTTGAAGCCTTCATCGCGGGCGGACTTTGCGAAGTTCACCAGGCGATCCGGTGTGCGGTGGGCCGATATTATGCGCGCATCATAGGGAATTTCGAGCGCCTCCAGCGTGTCGGCGGCGTTCTTCATGGTCTCCCAATCGGACTGGCTTCCCATGATGATGGCAACGGATGGTCTGTCTGTCATCGTCACGGCGTTCCCTTCAGGCGATGATGTCAGGGATGATCTGGTCTTCCAGCTTGGACAGCTTGTCCTTGATGACCAGTTTCTTCTTCTTCATGCGCTGGATGCGCAATGCGTCGCATCCAGTGGCAATCATGGCGTTGATGGCGGCGTCGTAATCCTCGTGCTCCTGGCGCAGTCTTGCGACCATGAGCCTGATTTCCGCCTGTTCCTGATCGGCCATTTTGCATTCCCCATAACCGTCTTCGGACATCGTCCGTTCTGCCGATAATTTCCGCAAGCTCCTATCACCAATTGGAGGTAACGGCTAGCGGCTGTTCGTCATGATTTTGCCACGTGTTCTCCTTGCTTTCACCTTCGACAAGGCTTCAAAAATATGTCACAGTCGAAGGGTTGACGCCTTGGATCTCCGGCGGTGTTGGCCGGGGAGAGGTAAGAGGAAGGAAGGGTCAAATGACTGTTCAAGCTCATCTTGAGTCACTCCAGAAAAAGCATGTTGCTCTCGAGGAGGAGTTGCATTCGCTTATGACATCCCCCTCCCGAAACGATAATGAAGTAGCTGAGTGCAAACGCAGAAAATTGCGGATCAAGGACGAGATTGAGCGCCTTAAATCATCCTTCCATTGAGTAGGATGCAATAAATCAACGAACGCGGCCCTAGGCGAGGAGGGCAAAACTCCAATTTCACCAAAAGCTTAGACCAGTTCGTGCTCGACAGGCGGTTATGGCGCCGGCTCCGACGGAAAGTCGCGAGCCGGCGTCCTTCGTTTGAGCGGTCGGGCTAGGCCCAGAACTGATCGAGCCAGAGATTGAGCCTGTCGAAGCCGCGATTGTTGACCGCATAAATGCGTCGGGTGCCTTCTGCGGTCACCGAAACCAGATTGCAGTCCAGCAGCGCCTTGAGGTGCTGGGAGACGGCGGGGCGGCTGATCGGCAACCCCTCGGCAAGTTCGCTCACGGTCTTCGGCGCGCGTCGCAACTCCTCCAGCAGGAAGCGCCGGTGAGGGTCGGCTATCGCGGTGAAGGGATCCACGTTCGACATAGCGAAAACGCTACGTCAAACGGCGCAATCGGGCAAGGAAATTGTGCGACGCAACGAAACCCAAAATTGTCAGAAACCCAAGCCTTCCTTCGCGATCAGGACGGCGGCAATGAGCGCCATGGCGTACATGAAAGGGTAGAAGATCGCGGGCTTCATCCGGCGCACGCACCAGGCGCCGGCAATCGTCGCAAGCGGCGCGAACGGCAGCAGCGTGGCCGATGTGGAGAGGTTCTGCGTGTCGAGCTGGCCGAGCGCGAAGTAGGGTATGAGCTTGACGGCGTTGAGAATTGCGAAGAAGCGGACGCTGGTTCCCGTATACTCCCGTGGCTGCATCTGCAGCGGCAAGGCATAGATCTGGAACGGTGCTCCGCCGGCATGAGCGACGAAGCTGCCATAGCCGGACAGGCTTCCCCACGTCGTCGCAAGCAGCGGCCGTTGGGCTCGAGGTGGCGTATGCTTTCCGGCTGCCGGGCCGAAGTTGTTCCAGAAGTAACGAAGGCAAAAGAGGATGGTGACCGCGCCGATGACGACGCGAAGCGCACTGCCTGGAACGAGCGCCGAAGTCGCCCAGCCGAGCCCGATGCCGAACAATGCGCCCGGCAGCATGATCTTCAGCGTTGTCCAGTCGCCGTGTCCGCGCCAGATCACGAGCGAGATCATGTCCATGAAAACGAGGATCGGGAGCAGGATCGCGGCGGCCTGAACGGGCGAGACGACGAGAGCGAGAAACGGCAATCCGATCAGCGACAAGGCATCACCCATGCCGCCTTTCGCCAATCCGACGAGGATGACAGCAGGAACGGCGGCGTAGTAAAATGACAAGTCCATCGGCATGCTTTTGAAATCCTCCACTTGCCAGTCCCGTCTAACGGAACTACTCACACGAGACGAGTGCAGATAGGCCGCAAAACGACCTGTCCTGCTGTAAATGGAAAGAGTTCATGACCGAACCGGAAAACCGCTGCCGCCTAGTTCTGATCGCGCCCGACATTGCCGATGTCGACGAGCAGGCGAAGATCGTCGGCGACGCCTTGAAGGGCGGTGATGTCGCCTCGGTGATCGTACCGCAATACAGCCTCAATGACGGCGAGTTCCAGAAGCACGCCGAGAAGCTGGTTCCCATCATTCAGGAGTCAGGTGCGGCCGCACTGCTAGCGGGCGACAGCCGCGTCGTCGGGCGCAGCAAGGCGGATGGCCTGCATCTAACCGGTCCGGCGAGCGAAATTTCCGAAGCGATCGACAAGTATGCCGACAAGCTGATCGTCGGCGGCGGCAATGCCGCTGATCGCCACCATGCGCTTGAGATCGGCGAGGAGCGACCGGACTACATCTTCTTCGGCAAGCTCGACGGCGACATCAAGCCGGAGGCGCACCCCAAGAACCTCGCGCTCGGCGAGTGGTGGGCTTCGATGATCGAGATCCCGTGCATCGTGATGGGCGGTACGGATCCAGCTTCCGCACTGGCCGTTGCCGAAACCGGCGCGGAGTTCGTCGCGCTGCGGCTGGCGGTTTTCGCGGACGCCGGGCTTGCGCCGTCCATCGTCGCCGAGATCAATGCGCTCTTGGACGAAAAAGCGCCACGGTTTGAGGATTGATATCGCGCTCATGCCGATCCTAGCCCGTCATCTGCGCCTGTCCGCTGCCTTTACTGTCGCCATTTTGGTGGGATTTACCCATGGCGCTTCGGCCCAGGTTGTCGACAATGTCGTGACACGGCCACTGGCGACCGCCCCAGAGTCGCTCAAAGCCGGGCGGCCGCAGACCGATGGCACGGGACCCTCGACGGGCGTTGGCGTTTTCGACCGCATGGGTGCGAAGTTGCCGGACCTGCCGCCGGAAAAGGATTATAAGGGCGTTGTCGATGAGGCCTACGGCGCCTATCAGCGCGGCTACTATCTGACGGCGATGGAAAAGGCTCTGGCCCGGGCACAACTCGGCGATCCGGCAGCGCAGACGCTTATGGGTGAGCTTCTGGCGGACGGGCTGGGCGTCAAACGCGACATGAAGAACGCGGCCTTCTGGTACAGCAAGGGTGCGGAAGGCGGCGACGCTGCAGCAATGTTCAAATACGCGCTGATGCTGATCGAGGGCCGGTACGTCAAGCGCGACAAGGCCAAGGCCGACGAATACATGCACAAGGCGGCCGATGGCGGAAATGCTTCGGCGCAATTCAACTGGGGCCAGATCCTCACGACCGACAATCCCGGCGACAAGGGATTGAAGCTTGCCCTGCCTTATTATGAGAAGTCTGCCGAACAGGGCATCGCCGACGCGCAGTATGCGGTGGCGGAGATTTACGCCTCGCTGCCCGACTTGCCGGAGGAAAAGAAGCAGCTGGCGCGCGAATGGATGGCACGTGCTGCGCATGCCGGCTTCGACACCGCCCAAGTCGATCTTGGCATCTGGCTGGTCAACGGTCAAAACGGCCCGCGCGATTTCGTCAAGGGTTTCCAGTGGCTGAGGCTTGCCGCCAATCGTGGCAACGTCGTTGCGCAGAACAAGCTCGCGCACCTCTATATCAACGCGCTTGGAACCAAGCCGGATCCTGTCGAGGCCGCGAAATGGTATGTCCTGTCGCGCCGCGCCGGTCTGCCCGACCCGGAACTTGAAGACTTCTATCTCGGCATTGAGGACGACCAGCAGAAGGCGGCCATCGATGCTGCCAACAAATTCCGCCGCCTTCAGTGATTTAACCCCTGAAAGGCTCTGAATGGACCGGCGGCTCGTGCCGCCGGCTTTCTGTCTCAGGCGAGATAGCCGCCGTCGATCGTCAGGCTGGCGCCGGTGATGAAGGACGCTTCTGAACTTGCGAGATAGGCCGCAAGGCTTGCAATCTCGCGGTCTTTTCCCATGCGACCGAGGGCAATCAACCCCTTCAACATCTCATTGGCATGCGGATCGGTATTCATGTCCGTCTCGGTAGGTCCGGGCTGGATCGTGTTGACGGTAATGCCGCGCGGGCCGAGATCGCGCGCGAGGCCGCGCATCATCGCAGCGACTGCGCCCTTGGTCATGCTGTAGACAGCGGATGTCGGAAAGCCGCTGCGTTCCGCGGTCACGCTGCCGATGGTGATGATCCGACCGCCTTCATGCATATGTTTCGCTGCGGCCTGCGTGCCGGCAAAGACGGCCCGCACATTGACGGCGAACATGCGGTCGAAGTCCTCCAGAGGGAAGGTTTCCAAGTTATTCAACAACAGGATTCCTGCGTTGTTGACGAGAATGTCGATGGAGCCAAAGTGATCGGCAGCCTTGTCGATGGCTCGCTGCAGTGCTGCGGCATCCGCGCTGTCGGCTTGAATGGCAAGTGCCCTGCCGTCCTTCAACTCGATCTCAGCTTTGATTGCTTCAGCTTTCTCCTTGGAATTGGCAAAGGTGAAGGCGACTGTGGCGCCATCCATCGCCAGCCTGCGAACGATCGCCGCGCCGATGCCGCGTGAGCCGCCGGTCACGATTGCGACCTTTCCTTCAAGTGGTTTCGTCATTTTCATTTCTCCTTATTGGACTGTTTAATCTAGAATAGGGTGCGGAAAATCAGCGCTCTTCGATTGGGCTGTTATCGAAGGCTGCGGATTGCGAGACTGGCGATGGTGCGCAGGGTTTCGGGGCTTGCGCCGTTGCGGGCGCTGACTTTCATGCCGGATAGGGTGGCACCGAGAAACTGGGTGGCGGTTTCGGGATCGATTTCCGCCGATAGCTGGCCTTTCCTCTGGCCATCCTTCAGCAGCGTGAAGATTGCCTTGGCAAGCATTGCCGAGGCGCTGTCAGTCAAGGTCGCCACATCTGCGTCGGTGCGGCCAAACTCGCAAATCGCGCTGACGCCGAGGCAGCCCTTCGACGCCTCCGAGGCAGGTCGAGATGCGAAGGCGAACAGGGCAGCCTCCAGGGCATCAAGCGGTTGCGCGCCGTTTTGCATGTCCGCGATGATGCGCAGAATACTGTCGGTATTGTAACGCTTCAGAGCCTGGAGGTAGAGACTGCGCTTGTCGCCGAAGGTATCATACATGCTCTGCCGGCTGATCTTCATCGCCGCAAGCAGGGTGTCGGTGGAGCTGCCCTCATAGCCATGCTGGGAGAAGACGCCGATCGCAGCGTCGAGAGCATTGTCTTTGTCGAATTCCTTGTGCCTTGCCATGGACACGCAAATAGCAATTCCGGATCAATCTGTCCAGAAATATTTGAGTCGCATTTCTCCGTCGGCGTCGTGGTTCTACGGTCTCCTCTTGAAATTTTCCCGATTTTGTGGTCTTGAGGCCGCCAATCTTATCGAGCGCCGCCTTCTCCGGCGATCAGGGACCTTTCCCACCCTGACAGCGCATACCGTTTACCGCTCAAGGAAAAGTGCTCACATGGCTCGTTCAGCTCTCCTCAATGTCATGGTTCAGGCTGCCATCAAGGCAGGCAAGTCGCTGGGACGTGATTTCGGGGAAGTGCAGAACCTGCAGGTCTCGGTGAAAGGCCCGGGCGATTTCGTCTCGAATGCTGACCGCAAGGCCGAAAAGATCGTTAAGGACGAACTGCTGAAGGCCCGCCCGACCTATGGCTTCCTCGGCGAAGAGAGCGAGGAAATCAAGGGCACGGACGGAGCGCATCGCTGGATCGTCGATCCGCTCGACGGCACGACAAACTTCCTGCACGGCATCCCGATGTTTGCGGTATCGATCGCGCTCGAGCGCAACAATGAAATCGTGGCTGGTGTCGTCTTCAATCCTGCGACGGACGAACTCTACACCGCTGAACGCGGCGGCGGCGCCTTCCTGAACGATCGCCGTCTGCGTGTCGGCGCACGCCGCGTGCTGTCTGATTCCGTCATTGCCTGCGGCGTACCGCACCTCGGCCGCGGAAACCACGGCAAGTTCCTCGTTGAACTCCGGCACGTCATGGGCGAAGTTGCCGGGATTCGTCGCATGGGCGCGGCGTCGCTCGATCTCGCCTATGTGGCTGCCGGTCGGTTTGATGGCTATTGGGAAACTGCGTTGTCGGCCTGGGATATCGCTGCGGGCATCCTGCTCATCCGCGAAGCCGGCGGCTACGTGTCCGATTGGGAAGGCGGCTCGTCCATTCTCGAGACGGGCTCGGTGGTTGCAGGCAACGAGTATATCCAGAAGGCATTGCTTGAAGTCGCCAAGCGCCCGATCCCGGCTCGGTAAATCGCTGTTGTAAAGGCACGGTTTTCGTTCCGCGCATACTTCAATTCGGCACAATGTTGCTCTAGTCTCCGGCTGAAATGAATCCGGAGGCTGCGGAACCTATGGAAAATGTGAATGTGGCTGAGTTCGGCTCGACCGAAAAAACCACGGGTAATTACAGCTATAAACTTTCCAGTCCGATGCCGTTTCTTTGGACGATGGTGCTGTTTCTGATCATCGTCGGGTTCATCGCAGCCATTCTTTTCCGGCAGACGCAGACCGCTTTCATGCACAATCCGGGCCTTAACGGTTTGATCCTCGGCGTATTGGCGGTCGGTATCATCCTCGTCTTCAGCCATGTGCTGTCGTTGCGCCCGGAAGTACGGTGGTTCAATTCGTTCCGCGCTGCAGGCAGCGCCGACAAGGTCGGCCGCAATCCGAAGCTGCTTGCTCCGATGCGGACTCTGATCGGCAGCCGCAGCGCTTCGGCGGGAATCTCGACGGCGGCGTTTCGGTCCATTCTCGATTCCATTGCCAACCGCCTCGATGAATCGCGCGACGTGTCGCGCTACCTGATCGGCCTCCTCGTCTTTCTCGGCCTGCTTGGTACGTTCTGGGGTCTTATCGGCACGATCGGTTCGATCAGCTCGGTTATTCAGACGCTCGACGCGGGTTCGAACGGTTCGACCGATGTTCTCGGAGCGCTGAAGGAGGGGCTTTCGATGCCGCTTTCGGGCATGGGCCAGGCATTCTCGTCGTCGCTGCTTGGCTTGTCCGGCTCGCTCATCTTGGGTTTCCTTGATCTGCAGGCAGGCCGTGCTCAGAACCGCTTCTACATGGAGCTGGAGAACTGGCTTTCGTCAGTGACCGACGTCGGCTCCGATGTGGCGATCCCGACCATCAATCCCAACTCGGCGGTCTCACCGGACGACGTTCGGGCGCTCTCCGAATATATGCGCCGGATCTCAGAGGAAGGCAGCGGCGGCACCCAGAGGTCGGTTGCGGCAATGGCAAACCTTGCCGAAGGCATTCAGGGCCTAGTCAAGAACATGCGCAATGAACAGCAGATGCTTCGCGACTGGATCGAGGCGCAGCAGGACGAGACGAAGGCGATGCGGCGCACGCTCGATCGCCTGGCTGAGAGGATCGGCTCGCAGGAAAAGCACGGCTCAGGCGAACGCTCTCAACGCATGCAGCAACCCGAAAAGACCGAGGGCAAGTAAGCCATGGCTCTTGCCCGCAATCGTCGCCCCCAACGCGCGGTGGACTACTGGCCAGGTTTCGTTGATGCACTATCGACACTGCTGATCTCCATCATGTTCGTGCTGACCGTCTTCGTGGTCGGACAATATATCCTGAGCCGTGAGATTACGGGCCGGGACGAGGTGTTGAATCGGCTGAACAGCCAGATCAACGAATTGACGCAGCTTCTCGCCCTGGAGAAGGGAAGCAAGCAGGACCTCGAGGATAGCGTCGCCAATCTGCAGGCCTCCCTAGCGTCCGCCGAGAGCGAAAGATCCCGCCTGAAGTCGCTCCTTGATGCTGGGTCGGGCGGACAAAGCGCTGCGGAAGCACGTGTCGGCAACCTGACGAAGGAACTCGACGAACAGAAGCAGATGAGTGACCGGGCGATGAGCCAGGTCGAGCTTCTCAACCAGCAGATCGCCGCCTTGCGCAGCCAGATCGCCGCTGTCGAAGCTGCTCTGCAGGCTTCCGAGCAGAAGGATCAGAGTTCGCAGGCGAAGATCGCCGATCTCGGACGGCGCCTGAACGTCGCTCTTGCGCAACGCGTGCAGGAGCTCAACCGCTACCGGTCAGACTTCTTCGGGCGCCTGCGCGAGATCCTGTCCGACCGCGAGAATATCAGGATTGTCGGCGACCGCTTCGTCTTCCAGTCGGAAGTGCTGTTTCCCTCGGGCAGTGCGGATCTCAATCCGGACGGGCAGGTCGAGATGGCAAAGCTTGCGACGGCGCTCCTCGACGTTGCCAAGGAAATTCCGCCTGAGATCAACTGGGTACTGCGTGTCGATGGGCATACGGACAATGTGCCGCTCGCGGGCACCGGACGATATGTCGATAACTGGCAGCTGTCGTCCGCACGTGCGATCTCGGTCGTCAAGTTCCTGATTTCCCACGGCGTGCCGGCCGACCGTCTCGTCGCCGCCGGCTTCGGCGAGTTCCAGCCGATCGCACCAGGCGACACGCCCGAGGCGCGCGCAACCAACCGTCGTATCGAGCTCAAGCTGACCGAGAAGTAGGGTTACGCGACGCCCGACCGAACGTCGGTGAGGCGATCCATCAGGAAACAGCGCACCGCCGGGCTGTCGCTGAGGCCGATTGCCGAAAGGTAGGCGGCCTCTGCCGCCGGATAGTCTCCAACTTCCGTCAGCAAGTGCGCGCGAACGGCCCAATAGGGCTGGTAGGCTCTGATTTCCCTTGCGTCCATGGCGTCGAGAGACGCCAGCCCAGCTTTGGGTCCCTTCGTGCGACCGAGGACGGCGGCACGGCTGACGCGGGCGCCGATCGTCGGCTGCATCATCAGCAGCGCATCATACAAGATCACGAGAGCGTCCCAGTCCGTCAGGCCTGTCAGCCGGCGGGCGGCATGAACGGATTGAATGGCGGCCATGCACTGGAACGGACCGAAGCGGTTGGCGGCGCCGGCCTTGCGGAGCAGCGTGTCGGCTTCGGCGAGCATGATCGCATTCCAGCGATCCGTCGACTGCTTGTCGAGCGCGATGTACTCGCCCTCGGCATTGTGCCGCGCGGCACGTCGACCCTCGCAATAGAGCATCAGGGCAAGCAAACCGATCACCTCTGGCTCTTCGGGAAGCATTGAAAGCAGCGCCCGGCAGAGCCAGATGGCTTCGCTGGAAAGGCCACTGCAACCGCCATCGGCGCCATCGAGATTGTCCCAACCAAGCCCGTAGGCCGCGTAGATTGCGGAAAGAACGGCGGACAGACGCTCGGGCAGCGAGTGTCGATCGGGTATGGCAAACCCGATGCCGGTATCGCGAATGTTCGCCTTGGCCCGGACCAACCGCTGGCCCATGGCGGCAGGCGAAACCACGAAGGCCTGCGCGATTGCTTTTGCGTCGATGCCCAACACGACTTGCAGCATCAGCGGCGTGTGAATGCCTTTGTCGATTTGCGGATGAGTGCAGGCGAAAAGCAGCTTCAGGCGTTCGTCGGGCAACGCGTCTGTGGCCACTTCGTTCATCCTCGCCTCGGCCTCCTCGAAGGCCAGGACGATCGTTGGTCGCGCATTCTCGCGAACGGATCGATGGCGTGCAGCTCGCATGAGGTTGCGCCGCGCAGCGACCAGCACCCACGCCTCCGGCCTGTCGGGGATGCCGCGTTCCGGCCAGACCCGCAGAGCATCGACGAGCGCTTGTGACAACGCATCCTCGGCGGCCGGCAGATCGCGGGAGCGGGCCGCCAGGAAGGCGACCAGCTTGCCATAGGATTGACGCGCCACCCTTTCGGCGACGCGTTCGGCTTCGACCGTCATGTCCGCCTCACATCTGAAGGCGAGGGCGCACTTCGACCGAACCTTCTGCGGAGACCGGAACCCGGGTCGCCCATTCGAGCGCCGTATCGAAGTCCGGTACGTCGATCAGATAGAAGCCTCCCAACTGCTCCTTGCCCTCAGGGTATGGACCATCCTGCACGTCGTGGTCCTCGCCCTTGCGCCGCACCACCGTGCCGGTTTCGGGCGCGGTCAGGCCGGCGCCGCCGGTCATGATGCCGGCTTGGATCAGAGCCTGCGTGTAGGCGATCCAGCCGTCGCGGTAGGTGGGATCGGCGCGGCGGGAAAAATCCCGCGACGATTCGCGAACGATGAGCGCGTATTGCATGTGTATTCCTCCAGAATGGTTGTGTTGACCGGCGTGCAGGCATCTAAGAACCAAAAGCAGAATGCTGCAACGCTTGGGGGATCGGCGGTAGACCGTTCCGAGAGAATGAGACTCGGCGTTGGCTCATTTCGACATCCGGCCAAAAAAATTTCACGGCGGAAAAGTGGCGTTGTCGCCGGGCGGGGCTCCGCGTAGGCTCGTGGCGTTTGGGGGAGAATGCTTTGATTGAATGTGATGTGCTGGTCATCGGCGCAGGACTTGCCGGGCTTGTGGCTGCGGCGGAGGCAGCGGAGCGCGGACGGAAGGTCTGCATCGTCGAGCAGGAGGGCGAACAGAGCGTCGGTGGGCAGGCATTCTGGTCTCTGGGCGGGCTGTTCTTCGTCGACAGCCCTGAACAGCGGCTGCTGGGCATTCGCGACAACCTCGGCCTGGCGCGACAGGACTGGATGGGGTCCGCGTCATTCGACAGGCCGGAAGACTACTGGCCGCGTCGCTGGGCAGAGGCCTATCTGGAGTTCGCCGCAGGCGAAAAGCGTTCATGGCTTTATCAGCAGGGAATGCGCTGGTTCCCGGTGGTCGGTTGGGCCGAGCGGGGAGGCGGCTTGGCGCACGGCCACGGAAACTCCGTACCGCGCTTTCATGTGACCTGGGGAACCGGGCCGGCTGTGCTTGCCCCCTTTGTTCGCCGCGTGCGCGAAGCGGAAGCGAAGGGCCTTGTTACGCTTCTGTTCCGGCATCAGGTGGATGATCTTCTCGTTCAGGACGGCGTCGTCTGCGGCGCCCGCGGCTCGGTCCTTCAGCCCGATGCTTCCGTGCGAGGGCGGGAGACAAACCGTATGTTTTCGGCGCTCTTCGAGGTTCGGGCCGGCGCGACGATCGTCACATCAGGGGGTATCGGGGGTAATCACGACGCGGTGCGCCGGAGATGGCCGGTCGATAGGTTGGGGCGGCCCCCGGCCGAAATGGTCGCCGGCGTGCCCGCCCATGTAGACGGTCGAATGATCGAGATCGCCGAGCGTGCTGGCGGGCGGGAGATCAATTCGGATCGGATGTGGCACTACACGGAGGGCGTGAGGAATTGGGACCCGATCTGGCGCAATCACGGCATACGCATCCTGCCGGGTCCCTCCTCCTTCTGGTGCGACGCCTGGGGTAACCGCTTTACTCCGCCAGCGATGCCCGGCTTCGATACGCTGGGGACTCTGAAGGCGATCTGCGCAACCGGGCAGGACCACAGCTGGTTCATCCTGACCAAGGCAATCATCAAGAAGGAGTTTGCCCTTTCCGGTTCCGAGCAGAATCCCGATATCACGGGCAAGGATATCCGCCTGCTTCTCAAGCGGTTGGGCAAGGAGCCGCCGGGGCCGGTTCGTGCGTTCATGGACAAAGGCGAGGATTTCGTCGTTCGCGACACGCTGGAATCGCTTGTCGACGGCATGAACGGGTTGACGGGTGAAAAACGTGTGGATGCGAGCCGCCTCAGGACGCAGATCGAGGCGCGCGACAGGGAGATCGCCAATCCCTTTGCCAAGGACGCACAGGTGGTCGCCATTCGAGGGGCGCGGCGCTATCTCGGGGATCGCTTGATGCGGACGGCCAGGCCGCATGCACTGCTTGACCCCAGGGCCGGGCCGCTCATTGCCGTGCGGCTGCACATCCTGACACGCAAGTCGCTCGGTGGTCTGGAGACGGATCTATCCGCGCGCGTGATCGGCCATGGTGGCGATCCGGTTCCGGGGCTTTATGCGGCGGGTGAAGTGGCGGGTTTTGGTGGTGGAGGTATGCACGGATACAATGCGCTCGAGGGAACCTTCCTCGGCGGCTGCATCTTTTCCGCCAGGGTAGCCGGGCGGGCAGTTTAAAGGCGGCGTTTGTGGCGCCGCCTTATGTGATCAGGCCTCAGCCTTCGTCGTGTCGACGACTTCTGCGCCGGGAGAATTCTTCTTGATGGATTCGATGGCGCTGAGCGCCGATGCCTTGGCTTTATAGCCTTCGGAGCCGAACATGGCTTCGCCATTCGGAGCTTTGAAACGGAAACGGAACTCGCCAGCCTTGTCCTTGTAAACTTCGAACTTATACATCGATTTTTCTCCCGGAATCAGGATGTTGTCCTATCTGCAGGTGTAGCCTAGAACAAAAAACGCAACTATTCCATCGGGATATTTGCGCGCTTTGCAACCGACGCGACTGACGGGCCGTCAGGGACGACATACGCCCCTGATGTATAGGTTTTACGGTTTGAAGATCGAGAAGACCGACGAAAACTTGTTGATCAGGTAGGGCGCAAAGAGCACCAGGCCGGAATAGAAGAAGTTGGCGCCCTTCGTCATATCGGGGATCTCGTTGCCGCTGGCGAAGCGATGGAGGAGGCAAGGCCAAAGCCGACATAGAGCATCAGGATCGCGACGGTTCCGACAAGCGCGATAAAGCGGCTCGAGCTCGCCTTCATCATCGTGACGGTGAGAGGGACTTGCCCTGCTGCGAGCGCATTGCCGGCGGCATCAATGGCGTTTCCGGCCGTATCAGTCTTAGTCAAGGCGACTTCCTCCGACAAGGCATCGGTGAGCGACCAATCCCGGGCCTCCCGCAGCGAGCGATAGCACAGCAGCATCGATATGACGACGGCTACGGCGACGAGAACGACTAGCATCTGGGCAAAGCTTATCGAGTTCAACTGAGCCTCCCCTCAGAACGCGACGACATGGCGTTCACCCATAAATCGGGTGTAATCTTTGCGTGCATTATGTCAATATACACGCAAAGATTACACGCCGTTGCAACCGGCGGAGGCCGGGGGTCGAGGAAGAGCGTGTGGTCAGGCAATCATCTTGCAGCGGCGAGAAAGTCCCCGGCGCCGGTTTCGAACTGCAGCCTCGCAAGCTTGGCGTATATGCCGCCCTCCCTGATGAGGCTCTGATGTGTTCCCTCTTCGACAACGCGTCCCTGATCCATGACGAGGATACGGTCGGCCTTCAGCACGGTCGCGAGGCGATGGGCGATGACGAGCGTGGTGCGGCCGGTCATCAACCCGTCGAGGGCCTTCTGCACAAGCGTTTCGCTTTCGGCGTCCAGGGCCGACGTCGCTTCGTCGAGAAGCAGGACCGGTGCGTCCTTGAGGATGGCGCGGGCGATGGCGATGCGCTGGCGTTGACCGCCGGAAAGCGTGATGCCGCGCTCTCCCACCTCGGTGTCGTATCCCTTCTCCAAACGAGCGATGAATTCGTCGGCCTGTGCAGCGATCGCGGCGGCCCGCACCTCTTCGCGGCTTGCCTCGGGACGGCCGAAGGCGATGTTGTCGTGAATGGAAGCCGCAAAGATCGTGACGTCCTGGGGCACGATCGCTAGGCGCTTGCGCAGTTCGTCTGGGTCGCTGCTGCGTGCATCCACTCCGTCGATCATCACGGCGCCCTTCTGCGGGTCATAGAAGCGCAGCAGCAGCGAGAAGACGGTGCTTTTTCCGGCGCCGGAGGGGCCAACGATCGCGACGGTTTCGCCGGGAGCGACGCCGAAATTCAAGCCATGCAGCGCGGATCGCTCCGGCCGTGAGGGATAGGCGAAATGCACGTCGGTAAACTGGACACGGCCTTGCGCCGGAGCGGGCAAGGCAACGGGCGCAGCCGGTGCGGAAATCGGGGAAACCTCGTCGAGCAATTCCGTCAGCCGATCGGCCGCTCCCGCGGCCTGCGAGAGCTCGCCCCATACCTCGGAGAGTGCGCCGAGCGAGCCTGCGGCAATGACGGAGTAGAGAAGAAACTGGCCAAGAGTGCCTGGCGACAACGTGCCGGCGAGGACGTTATGGGCGCCGACCCAGAGAACGGCGACGACGCTGCCGAAGATGAGGGTAATGGCGATGCCGGTCAGCAGGGCGCGCGAGCGAATTGCGGCCCGGGCAGCGTCATAGGCGGTTTCGACGGCCATCCCGTAACGCGAGGCGGCGGCATCCTCGCCCCCGAAGGCCTGGACGGTACGGCTGGCCGCAATCGTTTCGTTGGCGAAAGCAGAGGCGTCGGCCAGCGTATCCTGAGCCGAGCGCGAGCGCTTCCGGACGGAGCGGCCGAAGCCGACCAACGGAAAGACGATCAACGGGATCGCACCGATCACCAGGCTGGACAGCTTTGGCGACGTCACGATCATCATGCCCATCGCGCCGAGACAGAGAATGAGGTTGCGCAGGGCGACGGAGGCCGTCGCGCCGACAGCCGACTTGATCTGCGTCGTGTCCGCCGTCAGGCGCGAGACGATCTCGCCGGACTGGTTGACGTCGAAGAACGAGGGAGACAGGCGCGTGACGTGATTGAAAACATCGCGGCGCAAATCGGATACCACACGCTCACCAAGGGTGATGACGAAGTAGTAGCGAAGGGCGCTCGCGATGGCGAGCACGATCGCCATGATCATCAGCATCAGGAAATAGCTGTTGATGAAACTGCCGTCGGCCTGTGTGAAGCCATGGTCGATCATGCGGCGGACGGCGAGCGGCAGAGCAAGCGAAGTGACAGCGGCAAGTGCCAGGGCGGCAAGCGCCCCTGTGACCATGCCGCGATAGTGCATCACATAGGGTGTCAACCTGCCGAGCGGCTTCAGCGAACGAGACTTCTTTTCCTCGGGTTGCCCTGCGTATGCCAATTCGTCTCCGATCGCCTTCGACACCGCTCATCCGCGGCTGATGGCTCTTGTTATCCTGCCGGCCTTCATGTATAGGCAGCCCATCCTAATGGGAAGCCGTAGCCTTTTGCGTCTGCGGCTTCATTTATTCAATCGGTCCTCTTGTCGCAACGAATATGCGTCAAATTGGACGTTGCATGGCAGGAAGATTGTTATGAAGGCAGATATCCATCCCGACTACCACACGATCAAGGTAGTCATGACCGACGGCACCGAATACGAAACCCGCTCGACCTGGGGTTCTGAAGGCGCAGTCATGAACCTCGAAATCGACTCCAAGTCGCATCCGGCATGGACTGGTGGCAACCAGCAGCTCATGGACCGCGGCGGTCGCGTTTCCAAGTTCAACAAGCGTTTCGGCGGCCTTGGCCTCTAATCGCTGTCGCTTGGCAGAGTTTGAAAGAGCCCCGCTTCGGCGGGGCTTTTTTGTGGAATTGCTCAGGAGATAGCACCAAGCCGATTTCCAGCATCCACCACGGCAGCTTTGCGCCGTGAGTGGACTTCGACACGCTCGTGACGGGCGACCGACTTGTGGCCGGAGAACGAACCCGCTGCGCGTTTCTGGCATGGGAAAAGCGATAGCAGACATTCAACGATCCGGATTGAGGTCTCGAGCTGACCTGCTTCGTTATTGCCGCCGCTCGGCAGGAACGTCGCGAGAGGGTGGAAAGCGGTCATTTGCCTAGTCTTCAGGAAAGATGGCGTTACGATCGGAACCGGTCGTTTGATGTTCTGCCTCTTGCAGCAGGCCCTCGAGACGGGTCGCCCATTCCTTGTTGCTATCTCTGAACGGACCAAGCGCATCGCCGGCAGGCTCCGGGAGATCGCCTACAGCGGCGGAGAAACGGCGAGCCTCCTGACTATGTCCCAACGCCGTGTGGCAGCACGCCTGAATGCGGAGCAGCGCCGGCCAGTCAGGCCGCGCCTTTAGCGCCATTCGTCCCGTGTCAAGTGCGCCCTCGACGTCGCCCGAAAAGAACAGCGCAAGCATCAAGAAACTGAACCAGGCCGCATTCTGCGGATCATGGGGGTTGAGTTCGAGGCCCCGAGCCAGGGGCTTTCGCGCGCCGGCCGCATCGCCCACGAAAAGGCGGGCCATGCCGAGGACGAGATACCCCAAGGCGAAGCTAGGACCGAGTTCGATGGACCGCTCGGCTGCGAGGATCGCCTGGTCAGCCCTGCCTGTGTAGGCCGACACAATCGCCAGCGCATAGTGCGCATACGGATTTCGGGCGTCGAGATATATCGCCCGCAAGGCCGCATCGAGACCTTCCTTCCCGTCCGCGGCGGGATTTTCTGTCCAGCCATAGGCGATGAGGCCTGCGTTGACCCGTGCCCGCCAGATCTGCGCCTCTGGAAGCATGGGATCGAGCTCCGCGGCCTCCCGGAAGAATCGCCTTGCGAGAAGATGGGTTGGCTGCGTTACCTTGTGAAAATTGAATGTACCTTGCCGTACAAGGTCCCATGCGGTCACGTTGCCGGTGTGCGGAGCAACCTGAAGTCCATGCCGCAACAGCAGTTCCGGCTCGACCGCCGCTGCAATCCGCTCGGCGATGGCGTCCTGCACTGCAAATACCTCGGCCACCTGAAGATCGTAATGTTCGGACCAGACAGTGGCATCCTTTATTGCGTCGGCAAGGTAAACCGATATCCGCATCCGATCGCAGGTATGCCGGATGGCTCCATCCACCAGAAAATCAACGCCAAGTTCGTGCGCAATAGACTTCGGATCCCTCGGGCCATTCCTCATTGCGAAACTCGCCCCACGCGACGCGACGCGGAACCATCGGAACCGGGCGAGCGCCACGATCAGGTCGTCGGCGATACCGTCGGCCAGATATTGTCTCTCGGCATCTCCGCCAAGATCCTCGAAAGGCAGTACTGCGATCGCGGGGCTGGATCTCGCCTCCGCATGCCCTTCGCTACCGGGTCCGTCGGTCCGGCTCTCCACCGGACCGGAAAATCTGTATCCCACCCGTGGGACCGTAACGATCCAGTCGCCGCCGTCTGATGCCGGGCCGAGCAGCTTGCGAAGGGCAGCAATCTGAACGGAAAGATTACTCTCCTCGACGGCGAGGCCCGGCCAAACAGCATCCATCAGCGCCGACTTGGCGACGATGCGCCCATCTGCCGCGAGCAGAACGGCAAGCAGCGAAGCGCCGCGGGCGCCGATGGCGACAGGCCTGTTATCACGGAGAAGGCATCCGTTCTCGGTAATGAACTCGAAGGGGCCGAATACAAGGTGCTGGGTGTTCATGACTTGGGAATGATACGCCCGATTTCGCAGTTTTCGGAATTTTTCGGCCTTCGTTCAGGACTTGCGCCGGCTCCGCGCGCAGATTCAGCTCCATGCAGCAGTTGAAGTGGTGGGAACGATGGAGAACGAAACAATGCAAGCGAAGAATGCTCATGCATCAACCGCGAAAATCGTACGCGGCAGTGACAGCTATGTCGCCGAGCAGGGATCTGTCTATCGCTCGGGAGTCTCGGCGGAGAGCGTCGGATCCAGCATGCTGTGGCTCGGGATGATCTCGCTACCCGCAGGACGACGAACCAGCGCCCATCGCCATCAGGGACACGAGACGGCCCTGCTTATGACCGCGGGCAAAGAGATCGAGATTTGGTCGGGGGCCGAGCTTGAACGATGCGAAAAGGTCCTCCCCGGCGACTACCTGTTCATTCCGGCCGGCGTTCCGCATCTTGCCGTGAACCGCAGCACGGAAAACGCCGAGTTCCTCGCTGCCCGCAACGACCCCGCAGCGAACGAGAGTGTCGTGCTGATGCCGGAACTTGACGACATCGTACCCTAATCAGGCTCAGAGGTGCGCTATGGCGATCATCGAACAACGTCTGGCCGCTATGGGTCTGGAACTGCCCGAGCCTCTGAAAGTTCGCGAGGGGCTGCGTATGCCTTTCGCCGCGCCGACATATCGGGTCACGTCGCGTGCAGCCGGGATGGGACATTGGCGAAACCCCTCGGCAAGGTCGGGACCGAGGTTTCGCCTGAGCAGGGTTACGCGTCAGCGCGGCTCGTTGCCCTGGCTCATCTCGCGAGCCTCAAGCGGGCAGTCGGAAACCTCGATCGGGTTACGGCGTGGCTGCGCGTCTTCGCCATGGTGAATGTTGCTCCGGGTTTCAATGAGACCCCGCTGGTCACAAACGGTTATTCCGATTTGATACTGGAGCTGTACGGCCCTGACGTTGGCGCCCACGCCCGCTCGTCCATCGGCATGGCCATCCCTTTGAATGCGCCTGTAAACTGCGAAGCGGAAGTGGAAATTGACGGGTGACCCCTTAGGGTCGGTTCACGACCTTTGCGGGGTGCGGCGCGAATGACGTTCATGGCGCAACCGCGACCTCCAGCTGTCGTCGCCGCCAACGTCTGCTTTTCGGACGGGGCAAAGCTGTTCTCCACGACCGATATGGTTTAGTGTTTCGGGTGCCGTCAGGCATACGAAAGCCTCCCATGCAGGAACCCGCGGGTCCGCAAGGGCCGGAAGGAGGCAGGAGGTGTCCCTCCTTGCGTCAACGCATTTGCTGCCTCGCCACTACGTTGAGTCGCGTGGTTGTTGTGCGCACAAAGAAAAACCGGCTGCGCGGGACGCCGCCGGTTTCGTGAATTCAGGTTGCGGCGGTTCAGTTGTTGCCGAAGGCCGTCTGCAGCAGGCTCAGCTGAGCCTGTACGCTGTTCTGGTTGTCGGGAACGATCGGGGCTTCCGCCGGACGGTAGATTTCGCGATCGAGCAGGGCGACACGATTCTGCAGGCGCAACGAGCGTTCGATCAGGTCGCGGAAGGATTCCGGCAGATCGCCCCAGCCCGGCGCATTGCGGTCGACGTTGAAGCCGTCGAGGCGAACCTTGTTCTTCTCGGCCAGAACCTGATCGCGCGACATCTCGCCATTGTTGACGGCGCGCTGCAGCAGTAGCCAGGAGGCCATCTGCATCAGGCGGGTGGTCAGGCGCATCGATTCAGCGGCATAGAGGACGGATGCCATGCGCGGCAGAACCTTGGAGGCAGCGCGGCCCTGGCCATCGAGATAGGCGGCGGTTTCTTCAACCAGCGACATGCCTTCCGAATATAGTGTCTTGAACTGCGAGGATGCGGCAGCGCGACCTGCAAAACTGATCGTGTTCAATCCAAGCTCTGACATTTAAACAGTCCCTGTTGCACGCATCTACTTATGGTCAGGTAACGCCAGTCGAAGGGAAAAAGTTTCCTCGGCCAGTCTTTATGCGTTTAAGATGGTAGCTTTAGCCGAATTGCGCAAGGCGTTTCTTAAGAAAGGGTTAACTTCCACAGTTTCATGGAAATGGTCCCCAGCGCAATAAAAAAAGAAGAGCCGCAAAAGCGGCTCTCAAGGTAAAACAGGGAGAAAAATCAGACCAATTCACCGCATGGAAAACTGTCTGAGATCCAGAGAAGAACTGGATGAGTACAGTAATACCTTATAAAGCTTAATGGCCGCTTAAACCTGTCTCGGATTAACACTCTTCGGTCGTTAGCTTTCTGCAATAGTCAGCCGACGAATTACGAGCGGAAGAGGCTCTCCGCCGCTGATCTTGTCGATGTCTTGCTGGCAGCTTCCGCCTCGAGTCTTACGATTTCCGCCTTGAGCAGCTCCACGCGCGCTCTCAACTCGTCGACCGATAGGGTGGAGAGGTCGGCCCCGATCTCGTGGGCAACCTTCTTCTGCGGCCGGTCATCGTCGATGAAGCTCATATGCTATCCTCCCTTGTATGCCTCAGCTATATTTTAGGGCAGGATCGCCGGTTTCGGGAGTCTTGCCGGTTCCGCGGTCGGCAAGCGACATGCTTTCGGGCGTCAGCGTCTGCGATGTAGCCGTCGGAATGGTGGTAAAGGCGTCGCGATCGCCGGCGGGAACGGCGGCGCGCATGCGGCTGCGGATGATGGCATAGGCGGTGATCAACACATGGGCGATTGCCGTCACCAGGAAGAGGGCGTGCGGATTGATCATCGACATGACGGGGCCGCCGATGGTCGGGCCGATGATGGTGCCGATGCCGTAGAGGAGCAACAAGCCGCCCGAAACCTTTACGAAATCCTCTGCCGAGGCAAAGTCGTTGGCGTGCGCAACCGCGATCGGATAGAGGGTGTTGGCAACGGCGCCGTAAAGGACGACGAGGCCGATGATGAAGGCCGGTGACGATGGTTGCAGGATGGCGATCAACAGGCCGGCGAAGGCCGCGATGGCCGACATGGCTGCCAGCACATAGCGCCGGTCGATGCGGTCGGAAAGCCGCCCTGCCGGCAGCTGCATCACGGCGCCCGCGAAGATGGTGGAGCTCATCATGATGGCG
The DNA here is from genome assembly GCF_014851595.1 of Rhizobium sp. RHZ01. Classification (NCBI taxonomy): domain Bacteria; kingdom Pseudomonadati; phylum Pseudomonadota; class Alphaproteobacteria; order Hyphomicrobiales; family Rhizobiaceae; genus Rhizobium; species Rhizobium sp. RHZ01. The sequence goes on along the minus strand of NZ_JACUZZ010000025.1, from coordinate 79,663 downwards.
ATGCTGGTGTCGGACAGGCCGGAGCCTGCGCCGAAGACAGCGCCCAGCGTTCCGTATGCGCCGTTGGCGATGCCGACGAGGAGAATGCCAAGGCAGGAGACCGGGGAGTTGCGGTAAAGGGCCGGAAGATCCAGCTTCACGGCCTTCAGCGGCTGCGGCGAGGCTGCGGTCGAGAGCGTCGTCGGCAGCATCGCGATGCAGTAGAAGATGCCGCAGACCATGAACAGGACAGGCGTGCGAACATCCTCGAGCGGGATCATCATCTGACCCGCCACGACGCCGAAGAGCGTGATGGCGATATACAGCGAGAAGATTGCGCCGCGGCTCTCGTTTGTGGCGCGCTCGTTCAGCCAGCTCTCGATGATCATCGAGGTGCCGGCGGTCGCAAAACCGGTGACGGCGCGCAGCAGCACCCACCAGACGGGGTGGATGATAATGCCGCTGACCAGGGCGATGATCGCGATAATCGCAATGAAGCCGGAGAAGGCACGGACATGGCCAACGCGGCGCACCAATTTCGGCGCGACGAGGCAACCGATGACGAAGCCGGCAGCCCAGGACGTGCCGAGCAGGCCGAGCGTGGTTGTCGCGTAGCCTTCCAGGTTGCCGCGAACCGGAAGCAGGATGCCCTGCAACCCATTGCCCATGAAGAGAAACAGCGTCCCGAAGAGAAGCGAGGCGACGGACAGCAGATTTCTTTTCATATAGCCAGACTCTATGCGTTGATTGCAAAGACAGATGGCAACACGGAGTGTCGCCCAGCCTCGAGATGATTGATTGTGCCCCCAAATGCCTTTACGGCATGAATAAATGCAGTCGTGACGTGAAAAAATGTCCGTCCTGTGACATTCAGAAGAGATGGAAAAATAAAGACATGACGAAGCTGATCGCTCTGCTGCTCATCTTGGCGATGGCGATTCAGCTGATCAAGCCGCTGGGCGTTCCGGGGCTGCGGCGGCGCATGGATTTCTGGAAGATCGCCCTGATCGCGTTTGGGGTCTGGGCGGTGGCGCTGCTTGGCCGCGATCTGTTCGTTTAGTACGTGATTTCGCCGCGCATGACCGGCGCGCAGCTGCCCGAGATCGTCACATCGGAAACGATGCCGTCCTTCTTGACGGCTTCGATGCCGATGATGCTGCGGCGTCCCATCTCGACGCCTTGCTCGATGGTGAGCGAAACGTTCATGTCCGCATCCGGCTCCAGCGAAACGAGGTAGGCGCCGAGGGCTGCCGAGGCGCTGCCGGTCGCCGGATCCTCCGGAACGTTGTCGAGCGGCGCGAACATCCGGGCGCGGATCGTCCACGGCTCTTCCTGGGAGCGCACATAGACGAACAGCGAGAAATCGTGATTGCCTTCGGCAGTCGGGCCGGCGGCATCCTGGAAATAGGTGAGGTTCGGGCGGGCGCGACCGAGGGCGGCAAGGTCTGCCAGTTCCGCGACGGCGAAACTCAGTCCAACGGAGGCGACAACCGGTCGGTGCTTCGCCACCCGGATTTCCTGCGGCTCGATCACTATACAGCGCGCAACGGTTTCCTCGGATATCGTGTTGCCGATGGTGAGCGGCTTCGGCGCACGAATCGATGCCGACAGCACCTCACCGTCGTCACGCTTCAGGTTGACCTCGACGAGACCCGCCTTCTCTTCGAAGCGCAGGCTGTCGCCGACCGGCCGTCCGAAGACCTCGCGCTGTTGGCCGAGCACATAAGCCGTCCCGACGTTCGGATGCCCCGCAAAGGGAACCTCCATGGTGGGTGTGAAGATGCGGACACGGGCGGTATTTACCGGATCTTCTGGCGGCAGCACGAAGGTGACTTCCGAATAGCCGAACTCGGCGGCAATATTCTGCATGTCTGCGTCCGTCAGGCCACGCGCGTCCGTCATCACGGCGAGCGGGTTGCCTTCGAAGCGAGTAGAGGTGAAGACATCGACTGTCGTGAAGGCAACGGTTCTCATGGCGGCTCCGAGAGGGCTGATACCACGATCTCTACCGGCGATCCGCCGGCTGCAGAAGCCGGAAAGTTGTCGCCCTTACAATGCAGAAACCGGCCGTCTGCGACGACCGGTTTTGCTTTTCTTGTCGATCAGAAGATGGCTTAGGCCGCCTTCTCCAGATCCTTCTTCCAGCTGCCCTTGGCGGCGAGGCTGTTCATTTCGGCGCGGTGGGCAAAGGCACGCTGGCCGGCGGCAATGTTTTCCTGCTTGCCGCCCCAAGCCTTCAGTGCCGTATCCTGCAGTGCGCGGCCGTAGGAGAAGGTCACAGTCCACGGCAGGTCATAACCGGAGTTGATCGCGGAAAGATGCGCCGACGCTTCTTCGGTGGACTGGCCACCCGAGAGGAAGGCAATGCCGGGAACGGCCGACGGAACGGTGCGCTTCAGCACCTCGACCGTGCGCTCGGCGACCTCGGCGACGGAAGCCTTGCGGGCGTTCTTGCCGTCGATGACCATGTTCGGCTTGAGGATCATGCCTTCGAGGCTGACGCGGGCGTCTGCCAATTCCTCGAAGACGGTGCGCAGCGTCCATTCGGTGACCTCGGCGCAGCGATCGATGTTGTGGTCGCCTGGCTTGCCGTCCATCAGGCATTCCGGTTCGACGATCGGCACGATGTTGGCCTGCTGGCACAGCGCGGCATAGCGGGCGAGGGCGTGGGCGTTGGCTTTCATGGAGCCCCAGGTGGGCAGCGTGGAGGAGATTGCGATAACGCCGCGCCACTTGGCGAAGCGGGCGCCGGCTTCATAATACTTCGCAAGACGGTCTGCGAGGCCGTCGAGGCCTTCGGTGATGGTTTCGCCGGGATAGGCTGCCATCGGCTTTGCGCCGATATCGACCTTGATGCCCGGGATGCTGTCGGCCGCACGGATGACGTCGACAAGGGGCGTGCCGTCTGCTGCCTTCTGGTGGAGGGTCTCTTCGTAGAGGATCACGCCGGAGATATACTGACGCATCGCGTCTTCGGTGCGGAACAGCATTTCGCGGTAGTCGCGACGGCTCGTTTCCGTCGATTCAAGTCCGATCGTGTCGAACCGCTTCCCGATTGTGGCTGTCGATTCATCTGCTGCAAGCAGCCCGCGGCCACCAGCCACCATACGCACGGCAATGTCTTCCAAACGTTCGCTCATATCGTTTCTCTCCACAGCAAAAAAATCGTCAACCAGTAGATATAGGTCGCGGATAACAGAAGTTTATGGGTGGGAAAACGGCAGCAAAATTGTCTGAAACGTTTGAATTTTTTTTAATCGTTTGAAAGTTTGGGCTTTTGTACTCCAAATGAGCAAAAGACCGCGGAGCTTTCGCGCCGCGGTCTATCTACATGTAAAATTTGTTAAATTCGTTCGCTTGAATTATTTGTGCTTGTTGAGCACAGCGACACCGGGGAGCACTTTGCCTTCCATCCACTCAAGGAAGGCGCCGCCGGCCGTCGACACATAGCTGAAATCGTCGGCCACGCCGGCGTGGTTCAACGCCGAGACCGTATCGCCACCGCCGGCCACCGAGGTGAGCTTGCCGGCCTTCGTGCGCTCGGCCGCAAATTTCGCTGCCGCGACGGTTGCCTTGTCGAAAGGCTCGATCTCGAACGCGCCGAGCGGGCCATTCCAGACCAGCGTATTGGCGCGCTCGATCCATGCCTTGATCGCCTCGACCGACTTCGGGCCGACGTCCAGCACCATAGCGTCATTGGGGATCGCGTCGATTGCGACCGTTTCGTTGGCGGCGTTTGCCTTGAATTCGCGGGCAACGACGCCGTCTTCCGGCAGAATGATGGCGCAGCCGGCCGTGGCCGCTTCGATCATGATCTGCTTGGCGGTGTCTGCAAGATCGTGCTCGCAGAGCGACTTGCCGACATTCGTGCCGCGGGCGGCAATGAAGGTGTTTGCCATGCCGCCGCCGATCACCAGCGCATCGACTTTCTTCACAAGGTTCATCAAGAGGTCGATCTTGGTCGAAACCTTGGCGCCGCCGACGATGGCGACGACAGGACGGGCCGGGTTGCCGAGACCACTCTCAAGGGCCTCAAGCTCGGCCTGCATGGTGCGGCCCGCATGGGCGGGAAGATGATGGGCGAGGCCTTCCGTCGAGGCATGTGCGCGGTGGGCAGCAGAGAAGGCGTCGTTGACGTAGATGTCGCCGTTCGCCGCAAGCGCCTTGACGAAATCGGGGTCGTTCTTCTCTTCGCCCTTGTGGAAGCGGGTGTTTTCCATGAGCAGGATGTCACCGTTCTTCATCGCACCAACTGCCTCCGCTGCTGCTGCGCCGATGCAGTCGCCGGCGGTTGCCACGGAGTGGTCCAGCACCTCCTCGACGGACGGAGCGATCAGCGACAGCGAAAGGTCCTGCGACGGGCCATCTTTAGGGCGGCCGAAGTGCGCCAGCAGGATGACCTTGGCACCTTTGTTGGAGAGCTCCAGGATCGTCGGGGCAACACGCTCGATGCGTGTGGTGTCGGTTACTTTGCCGTCTTTGACCGGAACATTGAGGTCAACGCGAACGAGGACGCGCTTGCCGGCAACATCGTTGAGGTCGTCGAGGGTCTTGAAGGAAGGCATGGAAAAATCCGTTCGTTATTGCCCAAAAGATGCGGCGACCATAGCAAGGATGATCGCAGACGCAAGGCGCTCATTGCGGGTTTTGATCGCCCTTGGCTGATGCCGCCGCAGCCGCTGCTTCCCGGCTTCTGCGACCTTTGATGCGGTCGCGGATGCGATCGATGATGTCGTGCAAATTGAGGAAGATCGGCAGGGTGGTGGCGGGCTCTACAGCCTCCAGCGACATGCCGACCGAAGTGATGTGGTCCTGATCATCGAGATCGCGGACGATGAGAATGATCGAGCCGAGACGGACCCGGTCCGCATAATCCGCCTTGCCGCCCAGACGATGCTTCATCAGTTCGGCGATCGTCAGCCCTTTCTCGGATTCGTTCAGCAGGCCGGGGCCATAGGCGGCGTCGAGATCGGCCGCTGGCCGGGCGGGCGACAGCGCGAATGCGCCGAAGAAATCGGCGTCATCCTCTTCCACCGGCGCGCGGCTGGCAAAGAGCTTGTCGAGCAGCCGCGAGTAGGACGGCACGACGAACAGATAGACGAGGTCGTTCTCGCGTAGCCGGCCCGCATATTGATAACGCATCGACTTGCCGTCGCGGATGACGAGCGACGGCGTCGCCCAGCGCGGGATGCGTTCGCCGCGAAGCACCGGGCTGTCCTTGATAACGCGGTAGGAGAGGAGCTCGTGGTTTGCCGCACCCGGCAGATCGACTTCGACCTTGTCGACGGCACCCATGCGCGGCGGGATGATGAGCCCCAGCTTCTTGGCGACCGGCTTGATCGTCCAGCCCTGTACGAGAAGCGAGACGAGCACGATGATGAAGGCGGTGTTGAAATAGATCTGGCTGTTCTCCAAGCCGCCGAGAATGGGCATGATGGCGAGCAGGATCGAAACGGCGCCGCGCAAGCCGACCCACGCGACAAAGCCGATCTCCCGCTGCGTATAGTCGAAGGGGAGCAACGAGAGCCAGATGGCGAGCGGGCGCGCGATGAAGATCAGGAACAGGGCGAGCAGCACGGCGGGAACGGCAATCGCCGGAAACTGCGACGGCATTGCAAGCAGTCCCAAGACCAGGAACATAATGATCTGGGCAAGCCAGGTCATGCCGCTCTGGAAGCGCTTGATAGAGGCATGGCCTTGCAGCTTGCGATTGCCCGCGTAGATGCCGGCGACATAGACGGCAAGGAAGCCGCTGCCGCCGACCGCGCCCGTCGCCGAAAAGACCAGCAGCGCTAGGGCCAGCACGAATATCGGGGTCAGGCCGCGATCGGTTTCCAGCTGGCTGACGATCAGCGAGATCATCATGCCGCCGAGCAGACCGAGGATGACGCCGAGGCCCATCTCCTGCACGAACATGGCGAGCATACCGATGTTGATGCCGTGATAGCGCTCGCCGCTGGCAAGGATCTCTACGAGGGCGATGGTCAGGAAGATCGCCATCGGGTCGTTGGTTCCCGATTCAACCTCCAGTGTCGAGCGCACCTTGTCACGAATATTGATGCCGCCGATGCGCAGCAGGAAGAAGACGGCGGCAGCGTCGGTGGAGGAGACGATCGAGCCGAGCAGCAGGCCTTCCAGCCACGTGAAGTTCAGCAGCCACATGGCGGCAACACCAATGAGTGCCGCTGTTATCAGAACGCCGACCGAGGCGAGCGTCAGAGAGGGTATCGCCGCAAGCTTGAAGGCTTGGACCGGCGTTCCGAAACCGGAGTCGAACAGGATGACGGCAAGCGCGATGGAGCCGAGGAAGTAGGCCAGATAATTGTTGCTGAACTGGATCCCGAGGCCATCAGATCCAGCAAGCAGGCCGATCGCGAGGAAGAGCAGGAGGAGGGGGGCGCCGAAGCGGAAGGCGAGCAGGCTGGAGAATGCGGCGAGAAGCACGAGCGTCGTCGATACCAGTACGACGATATAAAACGCTTCCATGCCTGTCCCCTTACCCGCAATTCAATGCAGACCGCCCCCGGTCCCGCAGTCCATCCAATCGCCCTTTCGTGGTCACTCAAGCCCGCTATGAGTAAACGGCAAAACAAACAGGATGGGTAGGCCTTGCGGTCGACCCCGTGCTGTTTTGCGGCTTCATGCTGCTGTTTTGGCGTGCCTGACGGCAAAACCGGGTGAGTGCTCACGAAGGAGCATGAATCGAGTGTATGAGCAAATCGGGCGATAGGAGGGCAGAAGTTGCGCTCTCGCGCGTTTCCTCTCAATCAATGAGCGGTCATGGAGAAGCGCACCGTCGGCTTCTTGCCCGATCGCGCTGCTCAGGCGTCTTCGTCCTCATCGTCCTCGTCATCGACGATGTCGGAAATCGGGATCAGAAAGACGACAAATTCATCGTCAATCGTTCGCTCCGGATCATCGTCGAACTCATAGGCGTGCTCGACTTCGCTTGCCTCTTCGGCGGTCGCCTTGCGCAGCTTGAGTTCCGTGACGCCGTCCCAGACCGGCTTGCCCTGCGATTGCAGAACCGTCAGATCCTCGCGGAAATCCTCGGCCTCGAAGAAATTCTCGGCATCATCGGCATTCTCGGAGCGAAAGCTTGCGATCGCCTGTCCGCCGATCTCGATCGTAAAGTAGTCCATCAAAATTCTCTTTCGCTTCTGTGCCGTCCAGCTTCGATGAACAGTACGGTGATCGGCTGCGGCGCGCCAGTCTAATCGTTCGGGCAAACGGACTATCGAGGTCCCATGACGCGTGTGGACGCCATTAACGGCTGCCCTTCGGCGATCTGCTTCGAGTTGCGCCCGCCAACAAGGCTGAGACTCAGCACGCTCGCAATCATGAGCAGAACGATGATTGTCATGAGAATTCTCATGGATGAGTCCGCCAGCCAACATCCGGCATTATCTTGTCTCTATGACGCTAGTCAGTTTGGCTTCAAAAGAAAAGCGGCCCGGTCGCCCGAGCCGCTTTCGACGATTCATGTCGGGACGCTCTTAGATGAGCTTTGCGAAAGCGACAGCCGTATCAGACATGCGGCTGGAGAAGCCCCACTCGTTGTCGTACCAGGACAGGACGCGCACGAAGTTGCCTTCCATGACCTTCGTCTGATCCGTTGCGAAGATCGAGGAGTGGCTGTCGTGGTTGAAGTCACGGGAAACGAGCGGCTCGTCAGTGTAGCCGAGGATGCCCTTCAGCTTGCCGTTTGCGGCAGCCTTGATCGCTTCGTTGATTTCGCCGACGGTGGTGGCCTTCTTGGCAACGAATTTGAAGTCGACGACCGAGACGTTCGGGGTCGGAACGCGGATCGACGTACCGTCAAGCTTGCCCTTCAGATGCGGAAGGACGAGGCCAACGGCCTTGGCGGCGCCCGTCGACGTCGGGATCATGGACAGGGCTGCGGCGCGGGCACGGTACAGGTCCTTGTGCATGGTGTCGAGGGTCGGCTGGTCGCCGGTGTAGGAGTGGATGGTGGTCATGAAGCCGTGGTCGATGCCGACCGCGTCATCGAGAACCTTCACAACAGGCACGAGGCAGTTCGTCGTGCAGGATGCGTTGGAGATGACTAGATGCTCCTTGGTGAGCTGGTCATGGTTGACGCCGAAAACGACGGTCAGGTCGGCGCCGTCGGCAGGAGCCGAAACGATGACGCGCTTTGCGCCGGCCGTCAGGTGCGCGGCAGCCTTGTCGCGGGCGGTGAAGATGCCGGTGCATTCCATCGCGATGTCGACGCCGAGTTCCTTGTGCGGCAGCGTTGCCGGGTCCTTGATCGCGGTCACCTTGATCGGCTTGCCGCCGCCAACAGTGATCGTGTCGCCCTCGACCTTCACCTCGGCCGGGAACTTGCCGTGGATGGAGTCGTAGCGCAGCAGATGGGCGTTGGTCTCGACCGGGCCGAGGTCGTTGATGGCAACGACTTCAATGTCGGTGCGGCCGGATTCGACGATAGCGCGGAGAACGTTACGGCCGATGCGGCCGAAGCCGTTGATGGCAACCTTTACAGTCATGTGCATTCACTCCCTAGAGATGGGCTTGCGGATTGAGTTGGAGAGCGCCGAAGCGCTCTCTTAGAGGTTTGCTTCTGCGGCAGCGACCACGGCGTCCGCGGTGATGCCGAAATGCTCGAATACCTTCTTTGCCGGACCGGACGCGCCGAAGCCCTTCATGCCGACGAACGTGCCTTCCGGACCGATGAAGGCATCCCAGCCTTCGCGGACGGCGGCTTCCACGGCGATCTTGACTGGCGAGTTGCCGATGACTTCCTTGCGGTATGCTTCCGGCTGCTCAAAGAACAGTTCGGTGCAGGGAACGGAAACGACACGGACGCTGACGCCCTTGGCTTCGAGCGTTGCACGGGCGGCAACGGCGAGCTCGACTTCAGAGCCGGAAGCGAAGATCGTCACCTTGGCGTCGGCTTTGCCGGCGAGCGTGTAGGCGCCGAGTTCGCAAAGGTTCTTTTCGCTGTACTCGGTACGCACTGGCGTCAGGTTCTGGCGGGTCAGCGCGAGCGCGGACGGGTGTGTCTTCGACTTGACGGCGATCTGCCAGCATTCGGCAGTTTCAGTCGGGTCTGCCGGGCGGAAGACCCGTAGATTCGGAACGGCGCGCAGGCCGGCGATCTGCTCGACCGGCTGGTGCGTCGGGCCGTCTTCACCGACGCCGATCGAGTCGTGCGTTAGGACGTGGACAACGCGGATGCCCATGAGGGCGGCCAGGCGGATCGGCGGTCGGCAATAGTCCGAGAAGATCAGGAAGCCGCCGCCGTAGGGGATAAGGCCGCCGTGCAGCGCGACACCATTCATGGCCGAAGCCATGCCGTGCTCGCGGATTCCCCAGTGCATGTAGCGCCCGGCGAAATCGGTCGGCGTGATCGAATGCATCTGGCTGGTCTTGGTATTGTTCGACGGCGTCAGGTCGGCGGAGCCGCCCAGCGTTTCCGGCAGGAAGCCGTTGATGACCTCAAGCGCGTCTTCCGATGCCTTGCGGGTGGCAATCATCGGCTTGGTTTCGATCAGCTTCTTCTTGTAGGCGCTGATCGCGGCGTCGAAGCCTTCCGGCAGGTCGCCGGCGAAGCGGCGGGTGAACTCAGCCTTGTGCGCGGACTTGGCGAGGCCGTCTTCCCAGGTCTTGACTGTTTCGACCGAGCGGCTGCCGGCTGCGCGCCATGCGTCGAGAACGTCGGAAGGAACGACGAAGGGTTCGTATTCCCAGTTCAGCGCCTTGCGGGTCGCCGCGATTTCATCGGCGCCGAGTGGGTTGCCGTGAACCTTATGAGTGCCCTGCTTGTTCGGAGCGCCGAAGCCGATGATCGTCTTGCAGGCGATGAAGGTCGGACGGTCGGACTTGTGAGCGGCTTCGATGGCGGCGGCAATGGCAGCCTGGTCGTGGCCGTCGATTTCGATCGTGTTCCAATGAACAGCCTTGAAGCGAGCAACCTGATCGGTGGAATCCGACAGGGAGATGGCGCCGTCGATGGTGATCGAGTTGTTATCCCAGAAGAGAACGAGCTTGTTCAGCTTCAGATGACCGGCAAGTGCGATCGCCTCGTGGCTGATGCCTTCCATCAGGCAGCCGTCGCCGCAGATGGCATAGGTGTAGTGGTCCTGAAGCTCAGAGCCGAACTCGTCGCGCAGCTTGCGTTCGGCGATCGCCATGCCGACGGCATTGGCAATGCCCTGGCCGAGCGGGCCGGTCGTCGTTTCGATGCCGGTCGCATGACCGTATTCGGGATGGCCGGCGGTCTTCGAACCGAGCTGGCGGAACTGCTTCAGGTCCTCGATCGTCATGTCGGGGTAGCCGGTCAAATAGAGCAGCGAGTAAAGCAGCATCGAGCCGTGGCCGGCCGACAGCACGAAGCGGTCGCGGTTCGGCCAATGCGGCTTCTTCGGGTCGAACCGCAGATACTTCGTGAAGAGAATCGTCGCTACGTCAGCCATGCCCATCGGCATGCCGGGATGCCCCGAATTTGCCTTTTCGACTGCATCCATGGCGAGGAAACGGATCGCATTTGCCATCCGGTCGTTTTGTTCAGGAGAGGTCATGGCTATTCCACGGGTTCCGGGTGTCGGGGGATGGCCTCGAGCCTGTGGAGACCATCAATGAGAGCGGGTGACACATAGCAGTTGGAACGGCCAAGTCAACAAATGGAAGGCCCTCCGGAGGCCTCTCCAATCGATTTTAGACATTTGATCATCGATTTTTACAAAAGTTGAATAGGCGCTAAGGCGGCAGTTGATTTTCGTCATCCACAGAATAGGTCTGCAGCCGCACGGCCAGCTTTATTGACGTGCCGTTGGCGAGGTGCGTATCCTTTTGGAAATACTGGATCGGTCTCGGGCGCCGATTCGCGGGTCTTGTGCGGGGAACCGGTAGAGACATGACGCCTACAGGCAAAATGGAAGCAGCACTCAACGAGCTCAGGCAAGCCATCTCCGGGCTTGAAAATGCAGTCGAGATGCGCATCGAGCACCAGCGGGAGCAGGGCGAAATCGAAGGCGAGGTACGTCGTATTCATGCCGATCGCTCGAAGCTTGCCCAGGAACTGGACCAGGCCGAATTCCGTGCGAACCGGCTCGAGGAAGTCAATCGCGAGGTCTCGCGGCGGCTGGTGACGGCCATGGAGACGATCCGCGCGGTTCTGGACCGATAGAAAGGCGCGATACATGGCGCAGGTAACGGTAACGATCGACGGCAAGGCCTATCGCATGGCCTGCGAGGAGGGTCAGGAAGACCACCTGACGGACCTCGCGACGCGCTTCGACAATTATGTCGGGCACCTCAAGGGGCAGTTCGGCGAAATCGGTGACCTCCGCATCACCGTCATGGCTGGCATCATGGTCATGGACGAAATTTCGGAGCTCACCCGCCGCGTCGCCGGGCTTGAATCCGAACTCGATTCGTTGCGGAACAGCAGTGATAGCGTTCTCGCGGCAAACGCCCGCACCGAGGAGGGCCTTGCGGCGGCCTTGGGTGAGGTGACGAACCGTATCCGCAGCATCACCGACAAGCTGAACGGCCGTGCGCCCGCCGAACTCAATTAAATAGGGGCGGCGTCGCCGGCCCTCTGGCGCAGCGCCCAAATCGGCCTTATATAGCGGAGTGCGGTCTGCGCCTCTCGACAGGAACCACAATCCCTGGGGCCATACTCGATCCAAAGGGAGCTGTCCCTGACCAGGCTCGTGGGCCTGGACACACGGTGCCCACCTACGTTTGTAGGCGCCCAGGATCGTAAACATCCATCGGTTGTCGTGGATCGCACTTCCCAAAAATCCGTACACGCTTACTGCTGTTGGGGCACAATGGATATCTTTCCGTCTGCTTTCTCAATCTTGTACATCCCGATCCCGGCCCCAGGTCCCAGGCGAAGTCTGGCGTATAAGTAATCAGGTGGGGTCATGGCCGCCGTCTGTCGCTTGATCATGAAGTTATTGATCTGCTGATCCGCTAGCGGCGTTTTCGATATGATCAGAAAAATCCAGCTATTCCTTCCGTAAGGCGATTTGGTGAAGTAGATTTGCGGTCGAACAAAACGTTGTCGAATTGCAGATCGGGGTCTGGATTATCCTCGATGCTGCCAATCGCGGTTTAGCTTTGGAGCGCATCTTCTTTCTTCATATTGTTTATAGCTGTTTCCTGCGCGGTAATGTTGCTTCGCAGGCCCTCAAAGGCTTCGCGGCTCTGTTCGTTGTAGCGATAACTCGCATAGATCCTCCAAGCAGTGCTGAGAACGGTGCAGATTACTCCGCACGCCACTGCGACATGAAAATAGATCCGAAATCGGTGTAGAGCCCCTTCTTGATCTCGCTGTTGCTCGTCGAGGAGAACAGGTATCGATACAAGAAGACGAGACCGGTCGGAATAACACACATGAAGACGAGTGCGAAGAAAAACGGGCCGTATTTCTCGGCAGTGATCGTCGCGTGTTCCGGTTGATCTATAAGTTCCTTTAGTTTGATCAGATCGATGTCCCTCACCTCACTGAAGTATTCCCTGGACCGGGCCCATAGACGTTGCAGGTGCAGTAGGCGGAGGGCGGACCGAAGCCCGGGCATATTCCAAACTGCGTGACGCACGCGCGCGGACCCTGCGGTGGGACGCCCTGCATTTGCATCTGGTAGACGACCTGCGGCGGACATGACTGCGCCATGAGGCTGTCCGGATAGAGGCATAATCCGATCAGCAAGGCAGCAGACTTCATCGCTCAGACCCCACAATTCCCCAGGAGCATTTTGAAAGTAAAGATTGCCACAGTTAGCGCAGAATAACAACTTTTGAACGAACCTTGCAATAATGCCCGTTATGATGGTATGCGGTTGTGGTAGACGCTGTCTATCCTGAAATGCTTTCCGGTGATCCGCTATTGAAGATTCTCGATGGAATAGGCGGACCGCGGTCCGCCGACGACAATGCCTGTCGGTTGCTCCGAATGTGACAGAGACTTCTCTTGCTTGCTGTATTGCGAGTGCTAGTTTCCGCATCTTATCGATTTAATTTCCAGGAGACTTGAGATGCAGCTTGGCATGGTGGGTTTGGGCCGCATGGGCAACTACATGGTCCAGCGATTGATGCGCGATGGCCATGAATGCGTCGTCTACGACGCGAGGCCTGAAAGCGTTGCTGATCTCGTCGGCAAGGGCGCTGTCGGCAGCGCCTCTCTCGAGGAGTTTGTTTCGAAGCTGTCGCGCCCGCGCGCGGTTTGGCTGATGCTGCCGGCGGCGATCACGGACAAGGTCATCGCCCAGCTTCTGCCGTTGCTGCACGACGACGACATCATCATCGACGGCGGCAATTCCTACTATCACGACGATATCCGGCGAGGTGCCGAGCTCATCACCAAGGGCATTCACTACGTTGACGTCGGTACCAGCGGCGGCGTTTTCGGCCTGGAACGCGGTTATTGCCTGATGATCGGGGGCGAGAAAGGAATCGTCCAGTCGCTGTCGCCCATCTTCGCGTCTCTGGCGCCGGGACAGGGAGTCATTGCTCCTTCAGAGGGGCGCACTGCTCATCCGGAAAGCACGGCCGAGCAAGGGTATCTTCATTGCGGTCCGCATGGCGCCGGTCATTTCGTCAAGATGGTGCACAACGGCATCGAGTATGGCCTGATGGCCGCCTATGCCGAAGGCCTGAATATTCTGAAACATGCCAATGTCGGTGCGGCCACGCATGCGGTCGATGCCGAAACTGCGCCTTTGGCGCATCCCGAACACTATCGTTACGATTTCAACTTGCCTGATATTGCCGAAGTGTGGCGTCGCGGGAGCGTCATCACCTCCTGGCTGCTCGACCTGACGGCCGACGCGCTGCATGTCGATCCGGTCCTCACCAAGTATGCCGGCCGTGTTTCCGATTCCGGCGAGGGCCGCTGGACGATCATGGCGGCGATCGATGAAAGCGTCCCGACGCCGGTGCTGAGTGCGGCGCTTCATGGTCGCTTCTCCTCGCGCGACAACGACGAGTTCGCCAACAAGGTGCTGTCGGCCATGCGTGCGGGCTTCGGCGGTCACGTCGAGAAGCCAAAGGGCTAGGCTGAAACTTTTCGTTTTCCAAGCCCGCGCAGCGCCGCCTGTGCGGGCTTTCCTTTTATACAGCGGGATATATTGTCTATACAACGGGATACATTGTCGAGAGATTGCATTTAGGGCAAGGGATCACGGGGCTGGCAATGGGGCGCGCGTGGCATGATGCAACTACTGATATCGATGGCATTCGCCCTCGCCGTGGCCACGAGCGCCTCGGCTCAGACCGCCAACCCGCCGTCGCCGCCTTCCACGCCCACGACTAGTGCGGCTCAACCGCCGGCGGAAGTTCGGCAGATACTCGAGCTGATGCAAACGCCACAGGTGAAGGAGTGGATGGCGACGCAAATGAAGGCGGCGCCGACAGCCACCCTGACGGAGGCCGGCGAAATGTCGGCGCTCTCCGAACTCGTCGGTCATGCGCGCCGCCATGTCGAAATGGTCTCCGGGGCGGCGATGGAGTTTCCCGGCGAAGTCGAGACCGCGTCTGAAGTCGTCGAACGCGAGGTCGCGCCGACGGGCTGGCTGCTGATTACGACGGAGGTCATTGCCCTTTTTCTCACCGGAGCGATTGTCGAGCTGCTGTTCCGTCTTATCGTGCCGAAACCGCGAATCCGACGGACCGACGACGAGGTCGTCACCGTTGCCCACCACGCTGCGGCAAATCTGCTTTATCGCGTCGTTCCCGCAATCGTTTTTGCGATGGCGACACTGGTGCCTTTGCTCGCTTTCAACTGGCCTCCGATCACGCGGTCCATGGCCATCGCGATTGCAGTCGCACTCATCGTCGCCCGCTTTACCGTCGCGCTCGGGCGGCTCCTGGTCGCCCTCGTTACCTTGCCGCGTGCGGATGGCGAGCGCCAGATTTCGCGCGCCAGGGGGCTTTTCTGGTTCCGGCGTTGCGCGACCTTTGCGATCTACTTCGCATTCGGCTGGGCGGTGATCCAACTGATGGTGCCGCTCGGCTTTTCCGAGGGCGCGCGCTACTTTGTCGGCTACATTCTCGGCATCGGGCTCTTCGCCATCGCAGTGGAGGCGATCTGGCACCGTCCGGTGGAGGAGGGAGAGCATCGCAGCTTCACCGTTTCCTGGGGGCTGACGCTCTATTTCGCTTTCCTTTGGCTTCTCTGGGTTTCAGGGTTCAACCTGCTGCTCTGGCTCGGGATCTATGCCGTGCTCCTGCCGCGTGCTCTCTCGGTTGCAACGCTGGCCGTTCGTTCCCTGCACCAGGCCGAGGCGGGCTTTCTCGCCGGGCGCCGGATTGCGACTGTGCTTCTCGACCGTGGCGTTCGAGCCCTTATCATCACGGCCGCGGCTTTCTGGCTTGGCCGCATGATCGGGCTTGCGGCCGATCGCATGGCCGCCGGCGAGACCATGCTCGATCGGCTTGCCCGTGGCGCGATCGGCGGCATCGTCATCCTGCTCGCTGCCGATCTGTTGTGGCACCTGGCGCGCGCATACATCAACGGCAAGCTCGATGACTCCAGGATCGAAGGCGCGATAACGGATGAGGAAAAAGCCAGCCGCGCCCGCCTGCAGACATTGTTGCCGATCTTCCGCAATATCCTCGCCGTGGTCATTGCTGTCATTGCTGTACTGATGGTGCTGTCGGGCCTCGGGGTCGAAATTGGCCCGCTGATCGCCGGTGCCGGCGTGGTCGGCGTCGCCGTGGGCTTCGGCGCACAGACCATCGTGAAGGATGTCATCAGCGGCATGTTCTATCTTTGGGACGATGCCTTCCGTGTCGGCGAGTATATCGAGAGCGGTAGCCACAAGGGCGTTGTTGAAGCCTTCAGCCTGCGCTCGGTGCGGCTGAGGCATCACCGCGGGCCGCTGACGACGGTGCCGTTCGGCGAACTCGGCGCGGTCAGGAACCTCAACCGAGACTGGACGATCGACAAGATTACCCTGAACGTCACCTACGACACCGACCTCGTGAAGGCGAAGAAGGTGATCAAGCAGATCGGACAGCAACTGCTGGATAATCCCGACTACAGTCCACACATCATCGAGACGCTGAAGATGAAGGGCGTGGAACAGTTCGGCGAGTTCGCGATTGTCATCCGGCTGGCAATGATGACCAAGCCCGGCGAGCAATTCGTCATCCGACGCAATGCCCTGGCCATGATCCGCAACGCCTTCAAGGAAAACGGCATCGAGTTTGCTGTGCCGACGGTGCAGGTTTCGAGCGAAGGGCACGAGTCCGAGGCGCATGCAGCTGCCGCCCGCCATCTTTCGCAACGCTCGAATTCAGATGAGCCCGCGGCGTAGCATCCGGGACTCGCTTATCGGAACGGGCTAGCCTCGTTCAGTGCTTTTTTGCCGCTCCAACCCTGTCAACGTTACGAAATTGCAATGTGCGCCGGCGCGCCCTGCGCCAAATTTGCCCCAATTGGAGATGAAGCAGGCGAGATCGGCGGTTCAGGGTCGGGCAGGCTGCGCACTCATAGAGCTTGCGTGCCGCGCATGTTACGTGTTTCGGACATGATTCCCACCAAACTGGAATATTGCGGCGGTACGAGATGTCGGGACACGGCAAGTTAGAAGAAATCGAAGACGCCGACGAATCTTCGGTACGTGGATTCTTCAGGCGCTACCGTGCGCACCTGACAGCACTGGCGACGCTCGCGCTGTTCTGTCTCGTCGGCTTCGCAATCGTGCAACTGACGAACGAAGTGCGATATGACGACGTCGTTCAGGCGCTGGCCGACACCAAGGTCAGCTCGATTTTTCTGGCCCTGCTGTTCACCGGCATGAGCTTTCTTGCCCTCGTTTTCTATGACGTCAATGCCATTGAATATGTTGGCCGCAAGCTGCCATTTCCGCAGGTGGCGCTGACCGCCTTCAGCGCCTATGCGGTCGGCAATACGGCGGGCTTCGGGGCGCTGAGCGGCGGTGCAATCCGCTATCGCGCCTATTCGCGCCTCGGCCTGACGCCTGAGGAGATTGGCCGGGTCATCGCATTCGTGACGCTGTCGTTCGGCCTCGGGCTTGCGGGCGTTGCCGCTATCTCGCTCCTGATCATCGCCGATGAAATCGCGCCTCTGATCAATGTCGGCAGCCTGACCCTGCGGCTGATGGCCGGTATGGTCATTGCCGGCCTCGGCGTCATCATGTTCCTGGGACGCGAGGGGCGCGCAGTCCACCTCGGTCCCGTCTCGGTCCGATTGCCGGACTCGCGCACATGGTCGCGGCAGTTCCTGGTGACCGCCTTCGACATCGCCGCCTCGGCGACCGTCCTTTATGTCTTGCTGCCACAGGCCGCGATCAGCTGGCCGATATTCCTGGCTGTCTATGCCATTGCGGTTGGGCTTGGAGTGTTGAGCCATGTACCGGCCGGCCTCGGTGTGTTCGAGACCGTTATCATCGCTTCGCTTGGCAGCGCAGTGAACATCGACGCAGTGCTTGGTTCGCTGGTTCTCTACCGCCTGATCTATCACGTTCTGCCGTTGCTGATCGCTGTGCTGGCCGTCTCGGCAACCGAGCTTCGCCGGTTTGCCGATCACCCGGTTGCGTCAGGCATCCGACGGATCGGCATCCGGCTGATGCCGCAGTTGCTCTCGACCCTATCGCTCCTCCTCGGCGTCATGTTGATCTTTTCGAGCGTGACGCCGACGCCGGACCAGAATCTCGAGTTTCTTGCGAACTACCTGCCGTTGCCGCTCGTCGAGGGGGCGCATTTCCTCTCCAGCCTGCTCGGGCTGACACTGGTCGTTGCGGCACGCGGTCTCGGCCAGAAGCTCGACGGTGCCTGGTGGGTGTCGATCCTGTCGGCCGCGGCGGCGTTGACCTTGTCGCTGCTGAAGGCGATTGCACTGGTCGAGGCCTGTTTCCTCGGTTTCCTGATCTTCGGCCTGTTCGTCAGCCGCCGGCTGTTTCGCAGACATGCGTCCCTTCTCAACCAGACGCTGACGGCCTCATGGCTGACGGCGATTGCCGTGATCTGCGTCGGTGCGATCGTGATCCTGCTCTTCGTCTATCGTGACGTCGAATACAGCAACGAGCTCTGGTGGCAGTTCGAATTTGCCGGCGAGGCCCCGCGCGGTCTGCGCGCCGTGCTCGGCCTTACGATCATTTCCTCGGCGATTGCGATCTTCAGTCTGCTCCGTCCGGCGACGGTCAAGCCGGAACCTGCTTCCACCGACGCGTTGCAGCGGGCGGTCGGTATCGTCGAGAAGCAGCGCTTTGCCGACGCCAATCTGGTGCGCATGGGCGACAAGAGCATCATGTTCTCGGAGAAAGGCGACGCTTTCATCATGTATGGAAGGCAGGGGCGCTCCTGGATCGCTCTTTTCGATCCGATCGGGGAGCGCAGCGCCATTCCAGAGCTGGTCTGGCGTTTCGTGGAGTCCGCACGCGCCGCCGGCTGCCGCGCAGTCTTTTACCAGATCTCTCCGGCGCTTCTTTCGCATTGTGCCGATGCAGGGCTGCGTGCCTTCAAGCTCGGCGAGCTTGCCGTTGCCGATTTGAAAACCTTCGAGATGAAGGGCGGCAAGTGGGCAAACCTGCGGCAAACCGCGAGCCGCGCGCAACGCGACGGCCTTGAATTCGAGGTTATCGCGCCGGAAGACGTTCCCGCCGCAATGGATGAGCTTGGCTCGGTTTCGAATGCGTGGCTCGAGGATCACAATGCCAAGGAGAAGGGTTTCTCGCTCGGTGCGTTCGATCCAGACTATATCGTTGCCCAACCCGTCGGCATCCTGAAGCGCGAAGGCAGGATCGTGGCCTTCGCCAACATCCTGATCACCGCCGCGAAGGACGAGGGGACCATCGACCTGATGCGGTTCTCCCCGGATGCGCCGAAAGGGTCGATGGACTTCCTCTTTGTCCAGATCATGGAATATCTGCGCGACCAGGGGTTTGCGCATTTCAATCTCGGCATGGCGCCGCTTTCGGGCATGTCGAAGCGCGAGATGGCGCCGGTCTGGGACCGCGTCGGCAGCACCGTCTTCGAACACGGCGAGCGGTTTTATAACTTCAAGGGCCTCAGGGCCTTCAAATCAAAGTTCCATCCGCACTGGCATCCGCGGTATCTTGCGGTTTCGGGTGGAGGCAATCCGATGATCGCTCTGATGGACGCAACATTCCTGATCGGCGGCGGATTGAGAGGGGTAGTGAGGAAATGATGAAAAGACACCTTCTTGCAGCCGTCTGCGCCCTGTCGCTGTCCGTTCCGGCGGCAATGGCGGCGACCGAGACGACACAGAGCTTCGAGACCGGGCTCATTCCTTCGCCGCATATTTTCCTGCCCGAAGGCGACGTGAAAGGCGCCGTTGTGCTGATCTCGGATGGCGCCGGCTGGGGCGATAATGAGAAGGCAGAGGCAAACCGTCTCGTCGAGCAGGGAGCCGTCGTCATTGGCATCGATTTCGTGGCCTATATGGAGGCGCTCAGAAACTACGACGTCAGCCAGAATGACGGCTGCATCTACATGGTGTCCGATCTTGAATCGCTGAGCCAGCAGGTACAGCGCGCGGCGGGCAACAGTGCATACCATCTGCCGATCGTTGCCGGCGTCGGCGAGGGCGGTGCGCTGGCGCTGGCGATCGCGGCGCAGACCCCGGATGCGACGATCGGCCAGACGCTGGCGATCGATCCAGTTGCCGGGATTCCGCTTACCAAGGAACTGTGCACGCCGGCGAAGAAGCAGACGGTCGGCGACCGCATGATCTATGGGCTCAGCGAAACATCGCTGCCGGACCCGATCATCGCCTCGTTTACGGCGGCAGCACAAAAGGAGGGCCGTGCGCATGTCGAAGAACTCAAGAAGCAGCACTCGGACATCGATATCCGCGATTCCGGGGACGATGCCCAGACGACGCTTGCCGACACGCTCTCGGACCTGATCGACGCCTCCGGCAGTGCCGACAATCCGCTCGGCCTCCCGCTCACCATTCTCGATGCCAAGCCGGCTTTCGACACGATGGCGGTCATCTACTCCGGTGATGGCGGGTGGCGCGATATCGACAAGGAGGTTGGTGCGGCGCTGCAGAAGCAGGGTGTGCCGGTCGTCGGCATCGACTCGCTGCATTACTTCTGGTCGGAGCGCCAGCCGCAGCAGACGGCGGATGATCTCGGCAAGATTATCGAGCTTTATCGCAAGCAGTGGAAGGTGAAGCACGTTCTGCTGATCGGCTATTCCTTCGGCGCCGATGTCGTGCCTGCCGCGTTTACGCGCCTGAAGCCGGCCGCCAAGGCAACCGTCGCGCAGATGTCGCTCCTGTCCCTGTCGCATGAGGTCGATTACCAGATCTCCGTCATGGGCTGGCTCGGCCAGAAGACGGAAGGTGCGGGCGGCGATCCGGTTGATGACCTGAAGAAGGTCGACCCCAAGATCGTCCAGTGCATCTACGGAAAGGAAGATGACGACGAGGTGGCCTGCCCTGATCTCAAGGACAGCGGTGCCGATGTGATTGCCCTTGCCGGCGATCACCACTTCGATGAGAACTATGAGCTCTTGAGCAAGACGATCATCGATGGGCTGAAGGCGCGGCTTCAGGACTAGGCTGCGTCGCGCCGCCCCAGGCTAGCGCATCAACTGCTCTTCACTCCAGCCGAGAGCGGCGATATCGCCGCTCCGGAAGCGACCATCATCGGCAACGATGAATTCATCGAGCTGCGGTGGATGTACGCTCGTTCCTGCCAACATCGCATGAACCTGGCCGCGATGATGCGTCTGGTGTTGGAACAGGTGGTTCAAAACGTCTTCCATCCGCTCGCGCTGAATGCGCCCCGAACGATGGATCTCGGTCGTCGACGCCAGCTTTTCCGGCGTTGCCGGCTCGCAAAGCGCGACCAGCCGACGATCGACTTTGGCCTGCTCTGCGGCAAGCGCCGCGATGTCGTCGAAAGGCTCCTCGACATCCCAGGCGGTAGGCCCAAGCATGCCGCCTTCGAGCGCATCAACGTAAAACCAGTCGACCGTCAGAATATGGTTGAGCGTCGCCTTGATCGACGGAAAGAAGCTTACGCGTGCCGCCTCGAACTCTCCCGGCTTCAACCTGCTGCAGGCTTCATGCAGGCGATGGTTCGCAAGCGCATTGTTATAGGCAAGCTTCCGTGTGGTCCTGCATGGGTCGAAAGTCGGCATCGGTAACTCCGTTTCTTGACGGGCAACCCGCAAGCGTCAGTCGTCCTCCTGGAACAAGCGAAACTGTGCCGCTTCCAGATCCTTTGGGGGCTGCATGCCGAGGTGCTTCCAGGCCGTCGCGGTCAGGACGCGGCCGCGTGGGGTGCGCTGAATGAAACCCTGCTGAATCATGTAGGGCTCGATGATGTCCTCGATCGCGTCGCGTGGTTCGGAAAGCCCTGCGGCGATGGTTTCGATGCCGACGGGGCCGCCGCCGAAATTGACCGCGATCATGTTGAGGTAGCGCTTGTCGAGCTGGTCGAGGCCCATGTTGTCGACGAGCAGCCGGGTCAGCGCCTCATCGGCAATCTCGCGGGTGACGGCTTCAGCCTTCGCCACTTCCGCGAAATCGCGCACGCGCCGCAGCAGGCGACCGGCAATACGCGGCGTTCCACGAGCGCGCCGGGCGATTTCCCGTGCACCCTCGTCGGTCATGGGCAGGTTCATCAGGCGTGCGCCGCGTCGAACGATCAGCTCCAATTCCTCGACGGTATAGAAGCTCAGGCGGACGGGAATGCCGAAACGGTCGCGAAGCGGCGTGGTCAAAAGGCCAAGGCGGGTCGTTGCTGCAACGAGGGTGAATTTCGACAGGTCGATCTTGACAGAGCGCGCGGCTGGTCCTTCGCCGATGATGAGGTCGAGCTGGAAATCCTCCATCGCGGGGTAGAGGATTTCCTCGACGGCCGGGTTGAGCCGGTGAATTTCGTCGATGAAGAGCACGTCGCGCTCTTCGAGATTGGTCAGTAGAGCGGCGAGATCGCCCGCCTTGGCAATAACCGGACCGGACGTCGAGCGGAAATTGACGCCGAGTTCCTTCGCCATGATCTGCGCGAGCGTCGTCTTGCCGAGGCCGGGCGGGCCAACGAAAAGGACGTGATCCAGCGCCTCACCACGGTTCTTCGCCGCCTCGATGAACACCTTCAGGTTTGCGCGCGCTTCCGCCTGGCCGGTGAACTCGTCCAGCGACTGCGGCCGCAGCGTCACATCCAGGTCTTCGCCTCGTTTCTCGGCCGATATCAGGCGCGCGGCTTCACTCATGCTGGCATTTCCCAATCTTCAAACGCTCGTGACCAATACACCAAGCCGAACGCTTTTGGCACCCGCTCGGGCAATTGGATCAGCGAGCCAGTTCCTTCAACCCAAGGCGGATGAGCTTGGCGCTGTCGGCGCCTTCACCGGCGGTCTTCATTGCGGCGGCAACGGCATTGGCAGCCTGGTCGCGGGAATAGCCGAGGTTCGTCAGCGCGGATACCGCGTCGGCGACAGGGGCAGCGGCAACACCTTCACCGAGCTCCTGCTTGAGGCCGATGGTGGCCGACGCTTCTCCGGCGAAGGCCGGCGCCTTGTTCTTCAGTTCGGTGACGATGCGCACGGCAACCTTGGGACCAACGCCCTGAGCGCGGGCGACTGCCGTGCGATCCTGCAGCGCGATGGCGTTCGCCAGTTCGCTTGGAGGCAGGGTCGAAAGGACGGCGAGAGCCACCTTTGCACCAACGCCCTGTACGCTCTGCAGGAGAATGAACCACTCTCTCTCGAGCGCGGTCATGAAGCCGAAGAGCTTCAGCTGGTCTTCGCGAACATAGGTCTCGATGAAAAGCACACAGGCCTCGCCCACCGAGCCGAGGCGGGAGAGCGTGCGTGCCGAGCAGAAGGCGACGTAGCAGACGCCGTGGACATCGACGAGGACGTAGTCATCGCCGATTTCATCGATGGTGCCTTTGAGCTTGCCGATCATGCAAATGGTCCGTTCGGTGGGTTTTCAGTGAAGATTAGCCGGCAAGCGCCGCCTGCCGCATGCGGCTGCTGCCGCGGTTATGAGCGTGGCAGATGGCGATGGCCAGCGCATCAGCCGCGTCGTTGCCCTTGAATTCGACCTTGGGCATCAGGATTTTCAGCATCATGTGGATCTGCTGCTTCTCGCCGTGGCCGACACCGATGACCGCCTTCTTGACAGCGTTTGGCGCATATTCGGCGACGGGCAAACCGGCGCGGGCAGGGACCAGCATGGCAATGCCGCGTGCCTGCCCGAGTTTCAGCGTTGCAACGGCGTCCTTGTTGACGAAGGTTTGTTCGACGGCAGCCTCGTCAGGCTGATAGCTGTGCACGACTTCCGCCAGGCCATCGTGCAGCTGGCAAAGGCGCGAGGCCAGGTCCAGGTCGCCGTCCGAGGTGACCGTACCGGACGCGACGAAGCGCAAGGAATTGCCGAGCGTGTCGATAATTCCCCAGCCCGTGCGGCGCAGGCCCGGATCAACGCCGATGATGCGAATCGTATTTTGCATGCTTCACCCTATTGCACTCGCCAAATAACTGCCATCGATATGTGAACAAAACAAAAACATTCCTTGTTTTTGCCACGCGCTGTTTACGGCAATTTAAGCTCCATAGCCGACTTTTGATCCACAAAATGTCAGAGGAACTCCCTTCTCAGGAAGGCAAGGTTCCCGTTTTCTGTTTTCAGGTCAGCCGGCAGGATGTTCCACGCTCTGCCGGTATGAGCCGTTCCGGAAGGGTTCATCGTTCATGGTTCAGAGATTTAAATCCCTGTCCTTCAAGGTCATCGCGACATTTATACTGCTGACCGCACTGTCGATTGCGGTCATCAACGTGCTTGCTTACTTCGCCAGCAGCCGCATTTCCGGTGAGCAGGCACTCAAGGCCAAGGAGAGCGTCCTGATCTTCCGCGGCGACATGCTGCAGGATCAGCTTGAGCAGTTGGAAAACCAGGCGAACTCGATTGCGCGCATCGAAGCGTTGCAGATGTCGATTACAAGCCTGAAGAGCGGTTGGAAGACAATCGAGAAGACGTCGGGTGATGCGCGCGCCGAATTGAAGAAGGTGTTCATCACCAACAATCCGAACCCGGCCGACCAGCGCGAAAAACTGGTGAAGCCGCAGGCACCAAGCGGCTTCTACTACTCCAACCATGAAACGACGCAGGGTGAAGTGGCCCGCGACCTGGAGAATACCGCCTTCAGCGACCTGCTGATCGCCGATCTCGATGGCAACGTCCTCTACTCCTACAAGAAGAACGACGATTTCGCGGAGAACCTGAAGACCGATGCATGGAAGGCGACCGGCGCCGGCCTTGCCTTCGCCAAGGCGATCGCCAACACCGCAAAGGCGACTGACGATTCCGCCCCCACCGGCTTTTCCGGTCTTCGCGTCGACGCGGCGAACGGCAAGTCGGCAATCTTCTATGCCGTGCCGATCGTCAAGCTCGGCGCGGCGAAGGGCGTGATGCTCTTCAAGGTCCGCGACAACATCATCACCAGCATTCTCGCCAAGGGCATCGTGTCCGGTAGCACGGCGCAAGCCGCTATCATCTCGGATGACGGATCGGCGATCGGCGTAAACTCGTCCGGCCAGCTGGCAACGCTCGATACCACGCCTTTCACCTTCGCGAAGGACGCGCTGTCGGCCAAGGGCATGACGGTCGACGACTTCGATCGCGCCGATGGCTCGGCACGAGCCTATGTTCGCGGCATCGATTATCAGGGCTCCCGCTTCCTCGTCGTGGAAAGCGTCCGCATCAGCGAACTCAATGCTGGCTCGCTGGAGATCGCCACGCTCCTGACGATGATTGCGTTTGGTGTTCTGATCATCATGGCCGTGGCAACCTGGGCCATCACCAAGCTGCTGTTCTCGCCGCTTGCCCGGCTCGCGGACGTCACGCGTGACGTCGCCGACGGCAACCTCGAAGTCGAGATCGGCAGCCAGAACCGCGGCGACGAAATCGGCACGATGGCCAAGGCATTGGCGCGGTTCAAGCAGTCGCTTGTCGAGAGCCGCGACCTGGAAGCTGCCAGCAACGAAACGCGGGCTCGCGCGGAGCGGGATCGCCAGCAGCACATGGCTGAGCGCGAGGCGGAAGCACGGACCCTGCAGGAAGTCGTCCAGGCGATCGACGAGGGCCTGCATCACCTTGCCAACGGCGATCTTGCCCATCAGATCGAGACCCGCTTCCCGAACGAACTCGAAGGCCTCCGGGTCAACTTCAACGAGGCGCTGGCTACCCTCAGCGAAACGATGACGGCGATCGGCGGCAACTCCATGGCCGTGCGTTCGGGTTCCGAGGAAATGCGCACCGGTGCCGATGAGCTTGCCGGTCGGACCGAGCGGCAGGCCGCCTCTATCACCGAGACCGCGAATGCGATCGATGCGATCACCCAGTCGGTCCGCGTTCAGATCGAGCGTGCGGAGCAGGCCGAACGCATCGCCCGCGACGCCAAGCGGGAGACGACCGGCTCCAGCCAGATCATGCGCGAGACAATTGCCGCGATGGAGGCGATCCAGGCGTCGTCGCGCCAGATCAATTCGATCATCGCCGTTATCGATGCGATCGCCTTCCAGACCAACCTGCTGGCGCTCAATGCCGGCGTCGAGGCTGCACGGGCAGGCGAGTCCGGTAAGGGCTTCGCCGTGGTCGCCATGGAAGTGCGCGAACTGGCACAGCGTTCATCGAGTGCCGCAAAGGAAATATCGAGCCTCTTGCAGAAGTCCACGCATGAAGTGGAGATGGGCGTGTCGCTCGTTGAGCGTGCCGGCGACGCGCTGACGGGGATCGGCAGCCATGTGGAGGCAATCAACGGCCAGATCAGCGAGATCATGGAAACGACGCGCGAGGAAGCCGACACCCTGCGTCAAATCAACTCCGCGGTCTCAGAGCTTGATGCGATGACGCAGCAGAATGCCGCCATGGTCGAGGAAACGACGGCTGCGATCCATCGGCTCGCGACCGAAGCGGTCGAAATGGACCGGCAGCTGGCGAATTTCACGCTGGCGCAGGCGGAACATCACCAGGGCGCCGAGGTACACCTGCTGCGACGTCGGGCTTGAACCGTGATCGGCAGATGAACGAGGGCCGGGAGACCGGCCCGGGAGACCGGCCCTTTTTCTTTCCCGCTCGTTTGGAATGGGCCGAGCGGCCACCTACATAGACCTGTCCTTCCAATTACCGACAGGCTTCGTCATGGTTCCCTTCTCCATTCTCGATCTCTCTCCTGTTCCAGAAGGCGGGACGATCCGCCAGTCGCTCGAGAGTTCGGCGCGCATGGCGCAGAAGGCCGAAGGGTTCGGGTACAACCGCTTCTGGCTTGCGGAACATCACGGCATGCCGGGTATTGCCAGCGCGGCTACGGCGGTCGTGATCGGCCACGTCGGCGCGGCAACCAAGCGGATCCGCATCGGCTCGGGCGGCATCATGCTGCCGAACCACTCGCCGCTTGTCATTGCAGAGCAATTCGGAACGCTGGAAGCGCTGTTTCCGGGCCGCGTCGATCTCGGCCTGGGGCGTGCGCCCGGCACCGACATGCGGACCGCCCAGGCCCTGCGGCGCAATCTCGATGCGGGGGCCCAGAGCTTTCCGAACGACGTGGTCGAATTGCAGCAGTTGCTGGGCACGCCGATCGAGAACCAGGCGATCCTTGCGGTTCCCGGCATGAATTCCAACGTTCCGATCTGGCTTCTGGGTTCCAGCCTCTACAGCGCGCAGCTCGCCGCGATGTTGGGGCTGCCTTATGCCTTCGCCTCGCATTTTGCGCCGGACTCGCTGCTTGATGCCATTGACATCTATCGCAGCCGCTTCACACCTTCCGCCATGCTCGACAAGCCCTATGTCATGGTTGGTGTCATGGGGTCCGTTGCCGCAACGGATGAGGAGGCGCAATACCATTTCACCTCGGCCCAGCAGCAGTTCGTCAATCTGCGCCGCAATGTGCGTGGCCAGTTTCCGCGGCCGGTCGCCGATATGGGGAGCTTCTGGTCCCCGATGGAGAAGCTGACGGTCGAGCACACGCTGCGCTATGCCGTCGTCGGGTCGCCGAAGACCGCGGAGGCAAAGCTCACCGAATTCCTTGCCGAGACGCAGGCGGATGAAGTGATCATCTCCATGCCGATCCACGATATCGAGGCGAGATTGAAATCGGTCGAGCTTTTCGCCGGGCTTGGAAACTTCCTTCGCGCTGCGGCCTAATGCCGCGCATCGCGGGCGCTTCGTGGCCTACAGCCATTTGTGCGAATTGACTTAACGCAGCCGGACCATAGCTTTGCTTGATCACACATGTCGTTTGCACAGCGTTGTGGCGACGCAAGTGTGATGGACGGCGCACGCCGCAAATCGCGCGCGCGGCCGGTTTCGAGCAACCTTTGGAGGATGAGGATTGCTATGCGTTACCACGGTCTTGCTGCTTTGATTTCACTGATCTGTCTTTCCGCCTCGTCTGCAATCGCCCAAGAGGGCGACGTGGCGGCCGGGGAAACGGTCTTTAAGAAGTGCGCGGTCTGTCATATTGCCGACACCGACAAGAACAAGGTCGGGCCGTCGCTGAACCACCTGTTCGGCCGAACAGCCGGGACGCATCCGGATTTTGCCTATTCAGCGGCGATGAAGGCGGCGGGCACAGCCGGGTTGGTCTGGGACGAAGCGACTCTGCGCGATTATCTTCACGACCCAAAGTTGAAGGTTAAGGGTACGAAGATGGTGTTCGTCGGGCTGAAGGACGACGGCGATATCACCAATCTGCTAGCTTATCTCAAGCAATTCTCGAAATGAAATCAGCTTATTGATGTAGAGGCAGACGGCTCGTTGGCGTCATTTCGCGCCATTGCCGTGATGTTTTGTTTATGAGATAGTCCTAACGCAAGTGCCAGCGGATTGCGGGTAATTTCCACAGCCGGCCGGGCATTGGGAGGAACGCATGGTTGTCGTGCTGGTTCTCGGTCTGATCGTCATCGGGTCGGTGGTTTTCCACCTGCTCAGCCCGTGGTGGTGGACTCCGATCGCTTCGAACTGGAACTACATCGACAATACCATCATCATTACATTCTGGATCACCGGCATCGTCTTCGTCGCGGTGATCTCCTTCATGGCCTACTGCATCTTTCGTTTCCGCCATCGGCCGGGCAATCGGGCCGCCTACGAGCCCGAGAACAAGCGTCTGGAATGGTGGCTTGCCGGCAGCACGGCCCTTGGTGTGGCAGCGATGCTGGCGCCTGGTCTCGTCGTCTGGAACCAGTTCGTGACGGTGCCGCCGGATGCTGGCGAAATCGAAGTCGTAGGGCAGCAGTGGCTGTGGAATTTCCGGTTGCCGGGCGCCGATGGCAAGCTCGGCAGGGCAGACAATCGAGCGGTGACCGCCGACAATCCGCTCGGCGTGATCAGGAACGATCCGGCTGGCCTCGACGACATCATCATCTCAGGCGCCGAACTGCACTTGCCGATCGGCAAGTCGGTCCGCGTACACCTGCGCTCGATCGATGTGCTGCATGATTTCTACGTTCCCGAGTTCCGGGCGAAGATGGACATGATCCCCGGTTCGGTCACCTATTTTTGGTTCACGCCGACGCGGACGGGCACCTTCGAAGTGCTGTGCGCGGAGCTTTGTGGCGTCGGACATCCGCAGATGCGAGGGACTGTCGTCGTCGACGAGCCGGACGCCTACCAGGCGTGGCTCGCGCAGCAGCAGACGTTTTCGCAGCTGATGGCAGCGGTTGAACCGGCCAAGTAGGCCGGCGTTGCGGCCGGGGGAGCGGCCGTAACGGGAGGAGGAAGGAAGGCATGCGATGGTTGATATTCCAACCAGTGCCGGCGATGTTATCCCACCCGCCGAGGTGGCGGATGTTGAGCTCTATCATCCGAGGAGCTGGTGGACGAAATACGTCTTCAGTCAGGATGCCAAGGTCATTGCCATTCAGTATTCGGTGACGGCCTTTTCGATCGGTCTGGTGGCGCTGGTGCTGTCGTGGCTGATCCGCCTACAGCTCGGTTTTCCCGGCTATTTTTCCTTCATCGATGCGGATCATTATTACCAGTTCATCACCATGCACGGGATGATTATGGTGATCTATCTCCTGACCGCGCTTTTCCTCGGCGGCTTCGGCAATTACCTGATTCCGTTGATGGTCGGCGCCCGCGATATGGTGTTCCCCTATGCGAACATGCTGAGCTACTGGCTTTATCTGCTGGCCGTGATCGTGCTTGTTGCGGGCTTCTTCGCCCCTGGCGGACCGACGGGGGCCGGCTGGACGCTTTACCCGCCGCAGGCACTGACGTCAGGTACGCCAGGCGGGCGCGACTGGGGTATCATCCTGATGCTCTCGTCCCTCATCATCTTCATCATCGGCTTCACGATGGGTGGCTTGAACTATGTCGTCACCGTGCTGCAAGGGCGGGCGCGCGGCATGACGCTGATGCGGATGCCATTGACAGTATGGGGCATTTTCACAGCAACCGTCATGGCGTTGCTGGCTTTCCCGGCGCTGTTCGTCGCCGCCGTCATGATGCTGTTTGACCGGCTGCTCGGCACCAGCTTCTTCATGCCTGCGATTGTCGAAATGGGAGAGCAGCTGAAATCCGATGGCGGTAGCCCGATCCTGTTCCAGCACCTCTTCTGGTTCTTTGGGCATCCGGAAGTCTACATCGTCGCGCTTCCGGCATTCGGCATCGTCTCCGATCTTATCAGCACGCATGCGCGCAAGAACATCTTCGGCTACCGCATGATGGTCTGGGCGATCGTGATTATCGGGGCGCTGAGCTTCATCGTATGGGCGCATCACATGTATGTCAGCGGCATGAACCCGAATTTCGGGTTCTTCTTCGCCACGACAACGTTGATCATCGCCGTGCCGACCGCGATCAAGGTCTACAATTGGGTGCTGACGCTGTGGCGGGGTGATATCCACCTGACGCTGCCGATGCTGTTTGCCATCGGTTTCATCGTGACCTTCGTCAATGGCGGGCTGACCGGACTGTTCCTCGGCAACGTCGTGGTGGACGTGCCACTGTCCGATACGATGTTCGTGGTAGCGCATTTCCACATGGTGATGGGCGTCGCGCCCATCATGGTGGTCTTCGGCGCAATCTATCACTGGTATCCGAAGATTACCGGGCGGATGCTCGACGAGGTTCTCGGTCGGATCCATTTCTGGGTTACCTTCATCGGCGCCTATGCGATCTTCTTCCCCATGCATTATGTAGGCCTGGTGGGCGTGCCGAGGCGCTATTTCGAGCTTGGCGACACGGTTTTCATTCCGCCTTCGGTGCATGACCTGAACATGTTCATTTCGGTCGCGGCGCTTGTCGTCGGGGCGGCGCAGATGGTGTTCCTGTTCAATATCATTTGGAGTCTGTTCCGCGGTCGCGAGGCCGGTGGCAATCCGTGGCGAGCGACGACGCTCGAGTGGCAGACTCCTCAGACGCCGCCCGCCCATGGCAACTGGGGCAAGGAGCTTCCGATCGTCTATCGCTGGGCCTACGACTACAGTGTACCCGGCGCTCCCGAAGACTTCATACCCCAGAACCAGCCGCCTATGGCCGGAGTGTCGAGGGCGCACACATGAGTGTGGTTCTTGTCTTTCTCGCGGGAATAGCCGCAATCGTCATCTGGTGGCTGTCCGGGCAGAGGATGATGTCGAAGCCATGGATGGAGGTCGGCACGCTTGATGATATCGCGGGACCGGCGAAGCCGCCGATCCCGACCGCCAAGATCGGCCTCGGCATTTTCCTCGCGGTGGTCGGCGCGCTCTTTTCCCTGTTGGCCAGTGCTTATCTTTCGCGAATGAGCGGTGCGGATTGGTGGGCAATGCCCGTTCCTCGGCTTCTTTGGGCGAATAGCGCTGTCTTGATTGCCAGTTGCGCGGCTCTGCAATGGGCGGTGGTTGAAGCGCGCCGGGGCGCCGGTGACGGCCTGCGGCTTGCGCTTGATATAGCGCTGGCGACCGCAGTGCTCTTTCTTGCCGGGCAGGTCGTCGCCTGGCTGCAGCTGGTCGCGGCCGGATATGTCCTTGCCGATAACCCGGCAAACAGTTTCTTCTACATGCTGACGGGATTGCATGGCCTGCATATCCTCGGTGGGCTGGCAGTGCTTGCGCGAACCAGATTGCGCTTGCTCGCAGGCGGCACCGCCGCTTCCGCCAGGCTGCGCCTCGGTGTCGAGCTCTGCGCCACCTACTGGCACTTCATGCTCGTCGTGTGGCTGCTTCTCTTCGCGCTTTTTACCGGCTGGGCAAACGACTTCGTCGATCTCTGCCGCCAACTCGTTTCTTAAGGGGTGGAAGATGGCCGAACTGACCCGAATGCAAACCGACGACGTCGCCATGGGGCCGCCCGCCGGCCTGCGCGGCGTGGCGGCCGACTTTGCCTCGGACCAGCGGGCGTTCAAGAACGTCTCCTGGGGCAAGGCCATGATGTGGATCTTTCTCCTCAGCGATACTTTTATCTTCGGCTGCTTCCTGCTGGCCTATATGACCGCGCGGATGTCGACGCCGGTTCCGTGGCCTAATCCGAGCGAGGTCTTCGCGCTCAATATCGGCGGCCAGGAGGTCCCGCTGATCCTCATCGCGATCATGACCTTCATCCTGATCAGCAGCAGTGGCACGATGGCCATGGCTGTCAATTTCGGTTATCGCCGCGAGCGCGGGAAAACGGCCGCTTTGCTGCTTCTGACCGCCGCGCTCGGCGCGACCTTTGTCGGAATGCAGGCTTTCGAATGGACGAAGCTCATCACCGAAGGCGTGCGCCCCTGGGAAAACCCGTGGGGCGCGGCACAGTTCGGATCATCCTTCTTCATGATCACCGGTTTTCACGGGACGCACGTGACCTTCGGCGTAATCTTCCTGCTGGTTACCGCGCGCAAGGTATGGCGCGGGGACTTCGATACGGGCCAGCGCGGCTTCTTCACAAGCCGCAGGGGCAGCTATGAGAACGTCGAGATCATGGGCCTGTACTGGCACTTCGTCGACCTCGTCTGGGTCTTCATCTTTGCCTTCTTCTATTTGTGGTGAGGTCGCATCCATGGCACAGGCACAAGCACACTCCGGCCAACAGCATCCGATCAGGCTCTACCTCGTCGTCTGGGGATTGCTGTTCGTCCTCAGCACCTTCTCCTATCTCGTCGATTATCTCGGTATCCAGGGCTATCCCCGCTGGACGCTCATCATCGTGTTCATGATGCTAAAGGCCGGACTGATCGTTGCCATTTTCATGCACATGGCCTGGGAACGGCTGGCGCTCGTCTACGCGATATTGCTGCCGCCGCTGCTCGTCCTCGTCTTCGTGGCGATGATGGCGTCGGAGTCGCACTACACGATCTTCACCCGGCTTGCCTTCCTCGGCGGGGCCGGTCCCTGAGTCGGCCGTTGCAGGGCTACATGATCTTCTCGTTCGGATAGACGCCCGATAGGGCGGACTGGCGAACGAACCCGCCGACGTCATGGCCGGTCACCTCGACATTGCACCATGTACCATCACATGAGCGGACGGCGACCCGGACGCGCGCCGCGAGCTTTGCAACGGCATTCGCCGAGGCGCGCGGTGTAGCGCGGATCGGCACCGGCGAGGCCATCCAGGGGCCGATCAGCGCAGTACGGTGGCTGGATAGCAGCGCGCGATGCATGCAGCCGGAGATGCCATCGGCGGATGTCATTTGGCTGGAGAGCACGATGCCGAGCAAGCAGCCGGCAGCCAGCACGCCCAGCCGGTGTGCTGCACGGTATCGACGGCGTGCCATGGCCTAGTTGCAGGATGCCATGCGCTTCAGGGCAGCGGTCACCCCGTTCAGCGAATAAGTATAGGTGGTCGCCGTGCCGCGCTGGGAGACCGCTTCGACCGTCATGTCGCTACCGGAGCGCATGGCGCTGATGACGTCATGCTCGCGCGATTCTTCAAGCACCCAGGCGGACTTGCCCCTGGTGAACATCGTAAACGTCTTGTCGCCGATTGCGATCTTGGCCCGGGAGCCGGGCTTCAGTTCGTAGCCCATGATCGCTTGCGGCTCATATCCGGCGCCCGGCGCCCGACCGATCACGAAGTAATTGCTGCCATGATCGACGCTTGCCGGTTGCTTGCTTGTCGGCACTGTCAGCAGATAGCACACCCTCTCGCCGCCCTTGCTGTAGGAATAGACGCCCCAGTCCTCGAACTGCTTGACCATTGTCGGCTGCGCATGGGCGGCAATTGCACCGGCAAGAGTGAAGGAGAGTACGAGAGCTATTCTTTTCATGGGCATTTTCCCCGCCGAAAGTGTGAGAGACGCTGGTCTTGGAAAAGACCGGCTGGAGCGAACGCGGCGCATTCAAGTCGGCGAGGGTTACCGAGACCTTAATGGCGGGCTGGGGGTAACGAACGTGTGACCGATCGATCGCCTGATGTGAATGGACGGCCAAAACGAAAGGCCGGTCATGTCTTCCATGGCCGGCCCGCAGGCCTAAGGCTCCTCTTCGCCTGATGTTCCGGATGTCAGTTGCCTGTCTGCCGCACCGTCTTCTGAGCGATCGCCTTGGCAAGATCGTCACGCTCCTCGCAGCCGTTCGGGCAAAGCGTCGTCAGTCGTGCGAGCTGGTCGTTCGCCTTGGCCATGTCGCCGGTCTCGACGTAGAGTTCGCCCAGATATTCGCGGGCGGCCTTGTGGTCGGGCTCGAGCTCCAGCGCCTTGGTGTAATAGGTCAGCGAGGTCCGGTAGTCTCCGGTCTTGCGCAGGGTAAAGCCAAGCAGATTGTAGACGTCTGCCTGCTGCGTATCCTCGGCAAGGCCGCGAAGCTCGTCCCGCGCCCCCTGATAATCCCCGGCAGCGATCTTGGCGCGCACCGACGTCAAATCTGGCGCGTTGGTGGATTCGA
Source organism: Rhizobium sp. RHZ01 (assembly GCF_014851595.1). NCBI lineage: Bacteria > Pseudomonadati > Pseudomonadota > Alphaproteobacteria > Hyphomicrobiales > Rhizobiaceae > Rhizobium > Rhizobium sp. RHZ01. The sequence continues at coordinate 45,922 of NZ_JACUZZ010000025.1, read as the reverse complement.
TATTGTCGATGGCGAAGGCCGGAACGGCTTGGATCGCGGGAAGGGCAGCGGTTGCCGCGATCAAGGCGATCGTGCCTGCCAGAACATGTCTCTTCATGATCGTTTCTCCTTCAGTTTCTCATGCCTGGATCTTGGGGGTGAAGCCGTAGACGTTGCCGTCCTTGACGAAGGTGCCGGAGCCCGGGAACGGAAAATGCGAGCCGCAGATCGCGATCTTGTCTGCGATGACGCGGTCGATCAGCTTGCGGCGCGTCTCGATCGCCATCGGCCCGTCCTGGTCGTAGGCGCCCTGCCATTCCGGATGCGGGGCGAGCAAGGCGGGCACGTACATGATGTCGGCCGACACCATCAGCTGTTCGTTTCCGCCGTCGACGAGATAGACGGAGTGGCCGGGCGTATGTCCCGGCGCTGATATCATGCGGATGCCGGGCGCTACCTCGGCGCCGTCCTCGACGAGTTTCCAGTTCTGCCATTTCGGGAAAACATTGGCGATGCGCTGGCCGGCGGCCTTACGGCTTTCCGCAAGCTTTTCGACTCGGCCAGACTCCGTCCACCAGCTATACTCGGCTGCGTTGACGATCAGTTCGGCATCGGGAAAGACGGCCGCATTGGTGCCCTTGTCCATCAGGCCCCAGACGTGGTCCGGATGGAAATGTGAGAGCATGACCGTGTTGATCTTCCTGTAGTCGATGCCCGCCGCCGCCATGTTGGCGGGTAGGTGTGTCGCATTCGCCTGCCACTGGCCGACGCCCGATCCGGCATCCATCATGATCAGCCGGTCGCCCATCTTGAGGACGACGACGGTGAGGGGGATCGGCATGAAACCGGTCGGCAGGCCGGCCTTGGCAAGCGCCTCCTTGGTGTCTTCGATTGAGGCGTTCTTGATGAAGCCTGGGTCGTGCGGCTTTCGCCAGATACCGTCATAGATGGCGGTGACCTCGACCGATCCGACCCTATATCTGTAGAAGCCGACGCTCGGCTCGTCGGGCGTTTCGGCAAAGACGGGTGAAACGAATTCCAGTTTCGAGGCAAGGCCGAAGGCGGCGCCTGCGGCGGCGGTGCCGAGAACGGTACGGCGTGTCATGGTGAACATCGCAAGTCTCCTCTTGTCGGGTGCTATGATGCAGCGGCAACCCGACAATGGGTGCCGCCGCTGCCAGACAAGATCGAGGCCGGCCGGCAGTTATTCCCGGCATGCCGGGCAATCTTCCTAAGCCGATGAAACCGATGAGAGATTTTTCGCGACGGCATCCAGAACCCTTCCCGTGAACGCCTTTCCTCGAAAAAAAATCGCGCCGGGACGGAATAAAATGACGGTCAGGGCGATCTATCTTGCGGAAGGCATAAGGGCGATCCGATGCGGTCGGCCGAACCCGGGGAAGACGATGACAGAGGCTGAGATCGCGGATTTCCTTTCATTCGAATGCCAGCGCACGCCATTAGGTGCCGATCGGGCGATTGCCGGTACCGGGCGGATGGCGGCTCGCCTTCTGAAAGCCCTCTCCGCCATGATCGGCATGTCGTTGGCGATGACGCGGCCGCTGCTCGACCCGCAAGCGGCCACGATGAGGACGCCTGCCGCATCGGCCGAAACGATGCAACGCTTCCAGAAGGCCATCCTTCCGCAGCTGGACGACGCCTACAATTTCGCCCGCTTCCTCAGTCGCGATCCCGATGCTGCTGGAGATATCGTCCAGGAAGCCTTCCTGCGCGCCTATCGGAGCTTCGAAGGCTATCGCGGCGGCGATCCGCGCGCCTGGATGTTTTCGATCGTCAGAAATTGCTACCGCGCCTGGCTACTCGACGGCCGCCGGAAGGCGCATTTCGAAGTGCCGATGGCCGAGGACGTCTCGACCGGTGAAGCGGATATCGCGACTTGCCAGATCGCGTCCGACGACGACACGCCGGAAGCGTCCGTGATCCGCAAGAGCGAGTCCGAGCGCGTACGGCGGGTCATCGGCGATCTTTCCGACCCGATGCGGGAGGTGCTGGTGCTGCGGGAACTCGAGAGCCTGTCCTATCGGCAGATCGCCGAAATCATCGACGCGCCGATCGGCACCGTCATGTCCAGGCTCGCGCGGGCACGGGAGGAGTTCGGCAAAGCCTGGCTGGCCCTGGAAAAGAGCGGGGTGGCGCCATGAGCGATGAAAGCCATAGAGCCTGTCCCGAATGGAGCGACATGCTGCACGGTTTCGTCGACGGTGAGCTCGATTCGGTCCATTCGGCGCAATTCGAGGCGCATCTTGCCGGTTGCGCCTCCTGCAGCGCCGCGCTGGCAAGGGTGACTGCCATGCGGAAGGTCATCGGTGGAAACGGGGTCAAATGGCGCGCGCCGGAAGAAGTGCGTTCTCGGGTCCTAAGTAGCCTGTCCCTCGCGACTGCCGCCTCCGTGGATCCGGAGAAGGCGGCTGCGGCCGAAAACGGCATCTGGCCGCGGATCTTCGCGTTCATCCGGCAATGGAGCCTTGTGCCGTCGCTTGCTGCGCTGGCCGCAAGTCTCTTCCTGTTCGTCAATCTGCCGCGTGGGATAGATATCCAAGATCAGATCGTCGCCAGCCATGTCCGCTCGCTGCTTGCCGATCACCTGGCTGATGTGCAGACCTCGGATCGACACACCGTCAAGCCCTGGTTCAACGGCAAGATCGACTTCTCTCCGCCAGTCGTCGATCTCGCGGCCCAGGGGTTTCCCCTGATCGGGGGCAGGGTCGACTACGTTGGCGGACGGGTCGTCGCGGCTCTGATCTATCGGCTCCGCGGACACGTGATTAATCTCTTTATATGGCCGGGTACGTCGACGGCACCGGGCAGCGCGGAACGCGAGGGATACAATATTAGTCGATGGTCGAGCGGCGGACTGGTGTTCTGGGCGATAACCGATGCCAGCGCCGAAGATCTTGCCGCATTCCGCAAGAATTTTATAGCGCAGGCCGGCTTGGCGCCCGAGGAAGAGCGTCCTTGAAACGAAAGCGCCGGCGGGAACAATCCGGCCGGCGCGATAACATGATGCTTCCTTGCAGGTCTCAGGCCGAAAGCTTGGCCAGAACCTCTTCGTCGACTTCGAAATTCGAGTAGACGTTCTGGACATCGTCATCGTCTTCCAGGCTGTCGATCAGCTTCAGCAGCGACTGGGCACGTTCTTCGTCGACGGGCACGTTGTTCTGGGCGCGCCAGACGGCCTTGACGGTTTCGGCTTCGCCGAGCGAGGTCTCGAGGGCCTTGGCGACTTCGCCAAGAGACTCAAAGGCGCAGGTGATGTAGTGGCCTTCTCCGTCGGTCTCGACGTCGTCGGCGCCGGCTTCGATCGCCGCTTCCATCATCTTGTCGGCATCGCCAGCGGACAGCTTGTAGGTGATCTCGCCAACGTGGTCGAAGGAGAAGGATACCGAGCCCGTTTCGCCAAGTGCGCCGCCGGCCTTCGTAAAGATCGAGCGGACGTTGGAGGCAGTGCGGTTGCGGTTGTCGGTCAGGGCTTCGACGATGATCGCCGTGCCGCCCGGGCCGTAACCTTCGTAACGGACTTCATCGTAGTTCTCGGCGTCGGCGCCAGCAGCCTTCTTGATGGCGCGGTCGATGTTATCCTTCGGCATGGACTGCGCCTTGGCGTTCTGGATTGCCAGACGCAGGCGGGCGTTCATCGCAGGGTCGGGCAGACCGGCCTTGGCCGCAACCGTGATTTCACGTGCGAGCTTGGAGAACATTTTCGATCGCACGGCATCCTGACGGCCCTTGCGATGCATGATGTTTTTAAACTGTGAATGGCCAGCCATGGCACCCCTGTTCACGTCGTATTGTTAGGAATGGGCCGCCTTATAAGAGCGAAATTGGCCGCATTCAAGGGAAAACGGCTCTGTCGCGCCGGTCGCCCGTGTATCCGGAATGGCGGAACAAACCCCAGGAAGTTGACGTTTCACCCACGGACCCTCGAAATGGAAGGAAGTGCTATGGCTAGTTTCAACGAGGCGCGAGAACACCCGGCACGCCAGCTCTGGGACCAGGTGAACGACATTCATGCCGGTATGCTCGGCGTGGACGGGGCCGACATGCACATGCAGCCGATGGCGCCGAATGCCGATCCGAAGACCAACACGATCTGGTTCTATACGAAATCCGATGCGGCGATCGTACGTGCGATCAAGCCGGGGACTCGGGCGCATTTCTGCGTGGTCGGCAAGGATCACGACTACCATGCCTGCCTTGCCGGCAAGATCGAGGTGCGGCCCGACCAGTCAAAGGTAGACGAGTATTGGAACTCGCTCGTCGCCGCCTGGTATGACGACGGCAAGAAGGATCCGAAGCTCACGATGCTCGCCATGCATGTCGACGACGCCGAGATCTGGGTTTCGACAGGCAATAAGCTGAAGTTCGGCTGGGAGATCGCCAAGGCCAACCTCGACGATGACAAGATGCCCGATGTCGGCATCAGGCAGCACTTGCAGTTCGCCTGAGGAGAATAGGCCCGGTGCAGTCCGGGTCTTTTACTGCATGCCCTTCGCGACATAGATCAGCGGCTTTTTCGGCAAGGCGCGCAGCGAGACGGAGATCGTGTTCGTCGGCGCGTAGCTGATGTCGAAATCGGGTCCGAACATCGACAGGAAGCTTTGCAGTGGGCGCGGCTGATGCATCGGCAGGATCAGCGAGGCGCGCAGGCGCTTGATGACGCGGCTCATGCTGTCGGAACCCATCGTCAGCCCACCATCCACCGGCACCATCACGACATCCAGCCGGCCGATGTCCGTGTAGTGGGCCTCCGTCAGTTCGTAATGCAGATGGCCGAGATGACCGATGCAGAGACCGGCAACCTCGAAGATGAAGATCGAGTTCCCATCTTGCTGCGGCGCGCCGAAGCCGCCCCTGATATCGGTTGTGACGTTGCGGATGTAGGTGTCTCCGACCACGAGGTTGATCTTGGCCTTTTCGCCCGGGACGTCGCTCCATCCATGCAGTACATATTTGATGGCCGGGTCGGTCACCAGAGTATAGTGCGAGGAATGGGCGCGGTTCATGGTGACGACCATTGGCGCCTGTGGCGGCGAGTACCAGCCGCTGTAATCGGTCGCGATCGTTACGCCGCCTGGCGTTTCAATGAGGAAGGTGGAGTGCCCGATGTAGGTCAGCGCAACCGATTGGTCGGTGGCGCCGGCACCGATGATCGGTGACGGGCCTGTGAAGCTGGCAAAGGTCGCTTGCGGGATCGATTGGGCGATGGCCTGGCACTGGCTGACGTTTCGCTGTTCCTCCTGAGCGGCGGCGGCTTCCGCGGCAACCAGGACCATCAGGCAGGCGATTGCGAAAACAAGAAAACGCGGCTTCATGCCACTTCCTCCAGCGCTCTCACGGATAGGCTCGGGAGGATGCGGCAAGGCGCAGCAGCGGTCCAGTTGAAATCCGGAGTCGCTTCTCACGTTTGCGTCATGGCGGGAAAGGCTCTAGCGCCAGAACTCCGGAATAGTCTCGGCAAGCCGGGGACCGAGACGCAGCGGAGCGATCTTTTCAGCCAGGCCGGTCGCATCGGAGATCTCAACGCCGACACCGCAGATGGTGGCAGGGCCGGTCGCTGCTTCCATGCGGCCCTTCGGCATCTTGGAGATGAACCGGTTCAGCGGCTCCTCCTTATCCATGCCGAGCGAGGAGTCGTAGTCGCCGCACATGCCGGCATCCGACATGTAGGCGGTACCACCGTTCAGGATCTGGTGGTCGGCGGTCGGCACATGTGTGTGGGTGCCGACGACGAAGCTGGCGCGGCCGTCGACGAAATGACCGAAGCACTGCTTCTCGCTTGTCGCTTCGGCATGGAAGTCGAAGATGATCGCATCGGCCTGTTCCTTGAGCGGGCAGGCATCGAGGATCGCTTCTGCAGACTTGAAGGGATCGTCGAGTTCGGGATGCATGAAGACGCGACCCATGACATTTGCGACCAGCACGCGTGCACCGTTGCGGGCGTAGAACAGCCCCGAGCCGCGGCCTGGCGTGCCCTGCGGATAGTTGGCCGGTCGCAGGAACTGGTCGTGACGCCCGGCAAATGCGACCGCTTCCTTCTGATCCCAGACGTGGTTGCCCGTCGTGACGACATCGGCGCCGGCGTTTATCGTCTCGAGGAAGATATCCTCGGTGATGCCAAAACCGCCGGCGGCGTTCTCGCCGTTGACGACGACGAAATCGAGCTTCAGGTCAGAAATGAGGCCGGGGAGGCGGTTCCAGACGGCGGTGCGTCCGGTCTTACCCACCATGTCACCCAGAAAAAGCAGTCGCATTGCTATCCAATCCAAGAGGCAAAAAAGCGCAGCCCGCTTTCCGTCAGAAGGGCGTCCAGGCTGACATCGTGCGGCTCGTCGGGCACATGTGCCACTTCCTGGCAGTCGAATGCAATGCCGATCAGCTTGGGATGCAGGCCTTTTTGCCGCAAACGGTCGATGGCGCGGTCATAATAGCCGGCACCGTAACCGATGCGGTGGCCGCGATTGTCGAAAGCGGAGAGGGGAACCAGCATGATTTCGGGATCGAGCACGGCGGCGTCCGCCGGCGGTCCCGAGGTGCCGAAGCCTGTGGTGACCAAAGGGACACCGCGCACGAGTTCGCGAAACACGATTGTCTGCTTGTCGAGGATGGCGGGCACGCAAAGCCGTGCTCCGCGCGCCTGGAACCGCGCCAGAAGCGGCCGGATGTCGGCCTCCGAGCGGATCGGCAGGAAGCCGGAAACAACGGTGCCGGGATCGAACGCGACGGCCTCGCCGGCATGCTCGGCCATGGCCAGGCTCATCTCGATGCGGGTGGCTTCCGGGATGGCGTCGCGCAGAGCGAGCCGGCCGGCACGCATTTCGGCTTTCAGTTCTTTCGGGGTCATACGGTCCATCGCGCTGTTTTCAGCAGACGATAAAGGTCTTGCTGATCATTTCAACGGGACAATGCGACCTTTGACCACCCACCGGAGCCAACCAGGTCAAATCGTGATGCTGGCCGGTACGGTTGAGGCGTCGGCCTGTGCCTCAAACGCATAGGCGTTCGCGCCTGGTGCCTGCTGACCAGTCCTTGCGCGCAGTTCGCGCATGGCCTTGTCCATCAACTGCCGGACCTCCTGCAGGACGGCCTTGAACTCTTCCATCGTCTTGCGATCCTCGGCGGAGATGCCTACGGACGCCTGCTGTCCGTCTTCGACGATGCTCTTGTAGGCGTTGCGCGCAGCCGTTGCGCCGTCGGGTTCGTCTGCCTCGGTTGCGCTCGTGTCGGTGCTATCCGAAGACGTCGTTGCATCTGCGGCGGATGCGTGAGCTGTGGCGTCTGCCGAGGCTGCTCCGGTATCTTCAGTTGCGACAGAGGCATCGGCTGTGGAAGCAATGTTTGTGGCGCTGGCCGCAACAGCCGAGGCAAATTCCGCAGCAGCGGCGCTGATCTTGTGAGCGAGTTCGGCAGCAAGCCGGGCGACGACCTCCGGCGGGTAGCCGCCGCTCTTCAGCATTTCGAGTTGCTGCTTGGCTTCCTCAAGCTTGCGCGCCGCTCTGGCCTTCGCCGCTTCGGCCGAGGTGGCCATGCTCTCGCGCAGGCTTTCCTGTGCCTTTGCCGCATTCTGCAATATCTTCAGGCGCGCGCTGGTGCTGTCGGCCGATATATTGAGATTGTCGGCGGAATAGGTGTTGCGCAGGATGTTGAGCGCTGATGCGGAACCGACTTGCATACTATCCTCCGGATTGCACTATCCGGTGCAGTCTGCAACTTCAGGCTTGAGTGGGCCTGTGCCACCTATGCAAGCGTAGCGAGCGCATGGATCGTTTCATTGAACAGCGGCATGCCGCCCGGCGACCAACCGAGAGCACGGATCTTCGCCGTGTCCATCGGCGTAAGCTGCGCCTTGTCGGCGGGAAGCGGGAGCCTGTTCACGCAATCGCGCTCCCAGCGAATGTGTTCCAGGATGTCCCAGGTATCCAGCGTGACATCGGAGACGTTGAAGGTCTCGCCGGAGATACGCGCGGCGTCCGCTTCCAGCATGAGCCGTACGGCCTTGCCGACGTCTCTTCCGTGGACCTCGGTTCCGGCGCGTGATGGCAGGTGGCGGCCGGCTAGGTAATCTTCGATCAGTCTGTCCCATTTGTTCGGTCGGAGGTCGCCATAGACGCCGGTCAATCGGAGGCTGGCCGTTGTGAAGACGGGCGCCGCGAGGTGTGCGAGACTGCGCTCGGCATCAAGCTTGACCTGGCCGTAGAGGGTCTCGGGCTTGTCGGGCATGCCCTCTTTCAGTGTGGTTCCCGGTGCGTGCTCGCCGTAGGCGGCGCGGCTGGAAATGAAAACGCAGCGGCGCGTGCCGGCGCGTTTGGCTGCTTCGAAAAGCCGGACGCTGCCGTCGAGGTTGAAGCGCTTGAACGTCTCCGGGTCGTCGCCCTCGCCGCCGCGGTATTTGCCGGGCAGGTGGTGGAAGGCGGCGTGCACGAAGAAATAGGCGTCCTCGAAGGCTTCGATATGATCGTGCGCCGGATCGAGCGAGAGCGGGGCGAACTCGACCGGTCTCGAAAAGAAGCGGGGCAGGGGAGCGTGGCGGCCGCCGATGATCACGGTATAGCCGGCGGCGAGCAGTTCTTCGACGATATAGCGCCCGACGAGACCTGTTCCCCCCGATACCAATACCTTCATGCTGCCTCTTCCGGGTTCGCCATGGTCGATAGATCCGGCAGGTCATCGCCGGCATAGAATGCATGCCAAAGGTCGATCAGCGGCCGCAGTTTATCGACCTTCGGATGATTCGTCTCCCACGGCTTCTCATACTGGTAGTGCAGGACGGAAATGCTGTGCCAATCCCAAAGCTGGGGCATGGTAAACCAGACATATTGGAGCATGTTGAAATAGATCGGCAGGCCGTGCCAATCCGGGAAAAATTCCTGCAGGAAGGTCTGGTCCGTCCGCTTCCAGAACACTCCCGGCTGATCCAGTCGCTCCAGCATGCGTTGGAATGTGTCTTCAGACGGTTGCGCGACGAAGACGCCGGAGTTCAGCCGCTGGAAGTCCTCGAGGGATTCATAGACGTTCGGGGCGGCCGAAAACTCGGGATAGCGGAAGAGCTTGTCGATGTTGTGCAACACGATCGCATCGGCATCGATGAAGACGCAACTGGTGTATTCGGTCAGCTGCCAGAGGCGCAGCTTGCAGAAATTGTCGAGCGGCGAGTGAAACGCCGGCTTGCGTCCTTTCTTGAAGGGAGCCGCGGCGTGCAGATTGGATCGAGCATGACGCTCATTGAACTCGGCTGACAGCGGCAGATGCTCGACCGGCACCAGGCGGCAGTCGAGCTTTAGGAGTGGGTCGAGGCTGGCTTGGTCAACGCCCGCGGTATGGAGGACGACGATGACCGCTGGGGTAGCGGTTCGGCGCAAGGATGTTGCAAGCGCCTTGGCACCCTTGGCGTAATCGTCGTTGGTGACGAGAGTGACATAGGCGTGCCGGGGCTCACTCATGAAACGGACTTCAGCCTCTTGCCTTCCGGATCATGGTTAATCGTGGCGGCAATGTCCTTCGTCCAAGCGGAAACGGCAGGCACGCGCGACCGGTCAACGCGATAGGCAAATTTCTTGGCGACATCGACGATCTCGCTCAGAAGACCTGCCTGGAGGGTGATCGGATCGAGGCCGAGATGGCGAAATTTCTCGTTCTTGACGATGAGTTCGTTTTCCGGTGCTTCCTTGCGCGGGTTCGGTAGCCAGGCAATTTCGGCGCCGCTCATCTTTGCGATCATTTCCGCGAGATCGCGCACGCGATGCGTTTCGGTCATCTGGTTGAAGATTTCGACACGGGCTCCGCGGGCAGGCGGGTTGTTCAAGGCAAGCTCGATGCAGCGTACCGAGTCCTGGATATGGATGAAGGCGCGGGTTTGGCCACCGGTGCCATGGACGGTCAGGGGATAGCCGATCGCCGCCTGGATGAGGAAGCGGTTCAGCACGGTGCCGTAGTCGCCGTCATAGTCGAAGCGATTGACGAGTTGAGGGTGCCGGCGTGTCTGCTCGGTATGCGTTCCCCAAACGATTCCCTGGTGCAGGTCGGTTATGCGCAGGCGGTCGTTCTTGGCGTAGAAATGGAAAAGCAACTGATCCAGGCATTTGGTCATGTGATAGATCGAGCCGGGATTGGACGGATAGAGGATTTCCTGGCAGACGGTCTCGCCGCTCGCCGTCTCGATGCCAACGGGCAGATACCCCTCGGGGATCGCCGCCCCGACCGTCGAATAGCCGTAGACGCCCATCGTGCCGAGGTGGATGAGATGTGCGTCGAGCTGGAGTTCGACAAGCGCATTCAGGAGGTTATGGGTGGCGTTAACGTTGTTGTTGACGGTGTAGTTCTTGTGGCGGTCGCTCTTCATCGAGTAGGGGGCGGCACGCTGCTCGGCAAAGTGAATGACGGCATCCGGACGGTTCTCGGCGAGCCACTTCTTCAGGAGCTCGTAGTCCTTGGCGAGGTCGATCAGGTTGAAATGAATGCGCCGGCCAGTTTCGGCGTGCCAGATGCGCGTGCGCTCCTGGATCGAGTCCATCGGGGTCAGCGACTGGACCCCGAGTTCGGTGTCGATCCACCGCCGCGAAAGATTGTCGAGGATATGGATCTCATGCCCCGCGTCCGAAAGATGCAATGATGTCGGCCAGCCGATGAATCCGTCCCCGCCCATCACTGCAATCTTCATCGCGGTGTCTCCTGCTTGAATGTCTCTGTCAAAAATTACTTAGGAAGCGTGACAATTGTTCAATGCTTGCAAGGCGGAAAGTCTTCCGCCAAAGAGGGCGCGTGGCTTTGGAGAAAATTATGGCGGACAACGGTTTTTCGATTTCGGGTGAACTCACGGAAACGGGTCACCGGCTCCTGCAGCGGGTTTATTACGAGGACACGGATTTTTCCGGCCTCGTCTACCATGCCCGCTACCTGCACTTCCTCGAGCGCGGCCGCACAGATTACCTCCGGTGCCTCGGCGTCGAGCAACGAGAGCTTATCAATGCGGACGAGGAGGGGCTTGTCTTCGTCGTCCATCGCATGGAGATCGACTTCAAGCAGCCGGCACGGATGGATGACATCCTGACGGTGCTGACCCACACCGAAAGAGCAGGCGGCGCCAAGATGGTCCTCAATCAGGAAATCCGGCGCGGCGAAACGCTGCTGATCGCCGCCAAGGTGATCATCGCCGTCATTAACGCCAATGCGAGGCCCCGAAGACTGCCGGAGACACTTGCCGAGAAGTTTCTCGAAGGCAGCAAGCCGCTCCGCGGGCCGTGAGCCGTTGCCGCGCGCAGTGCGATCAACATCCTTTGCGTGCAGCGATTCGCCCGGGTTGATCGCGAACGCTGAAAAGACACGGGATTCCGGCCTTGCATAAACATGAGTTTTGTGTGAAGGAATTCGCGCGCTGGAAGATATGCGCTGTTGTGGTCATCGAGCTAGATCTGACCAAGTAATCCAAGGGATAAATCTTTCGCCGATAGTTTCGCTGTCATGATCCGGCGCTAACGAACTGTTAACCATAATAGTGTCTTACTCGGATTGTCAGAGTTTGTGCGGTGCACGCCTTCCTTTGACCAAATTTGACGGCAAGGAAGGCGGATAAGAGCTTGGAAGCTTGACCAGGGCTTTGGGCGGCGGCCGCCAGACACTTCTTGCGAGATCACTTTGTGCCGCCCGGTCAAGTGCCGGGCGTTTGGATTCGGGGATTTTGGATCAATGGAACAAGTAGGATTGGCAGCAGCAACGGCCGACGTCAGCCTCTGGTCGCTGTTTATGCAGGCAGGTCTCGTCGTCAAGCTGGTCATGCTCGGGCTCATCGCAGCCTCGGTCTGGACCTGGGCGATCGTCATCGACAAGTATCTGGCGTATGGTCGCGCACGGCGCCAGTTCGAGAAGTTCGAGCAGGTGTTCTGGTCGGGCCAGTCGCTGGAAGAGCTCTATCGCACGCTATCGGAGCGCAACAACACCGGCCTTGCCGCGATCTTCGTTGCGGCGATGCGCGAATGGAAGAAGTCGTTTGAGCGCGGTGCGCGCTCCCCGATCGGTCTGCAGATGCGTATCGACCGCGCCATGGACGTTACGCTGGCGCGTGAATCCGAATTTCTCTCCGCCCGTCTCGGCTCGCTGGCAACGATCGGTTCGGCCGGCCCGTTCATCGGCCTCTTCGGTACGGTCGTCGGTATCATGACCTCGTTCCAGGCAATCGCCGGCTCGAAGTCGACGAACCTCGCGGTCGTTGCTCCCGGTATCGCCGAAGCGCTGCTTGCAACCGCAATTGGCCTTGTTGCCGCTATCCCGGCCGTTATCGCCTACAACAAGTTCACTGCCGACGCCGGCAAGCTTTCGGGCCGTATGGAAGGCTTCGCGGATGAATTCTCCGCCATCCTTTCGCGCCAGATCGACGAAAAACTGCAGCCGCGCCAGGCCGCGCAGTAATCGACGGGAACGGAGTCAACGATATGGGTATGGGTGCTCCAAGCGGTGGCGGTAGCGGCGGTGGTCGCGGTGGTCGTCGTCGCGGTGGCCACAGAGGTGGTGCCATCTCCGAAATCAACGTGACGCCGCTCGTCGACGTCATGCTGGTGCTTTTGATCATCTTCATGGTGGCAGCACCGATGATGACGGTCGGCGTGCCCGTCGACTTGCCGGAAACACAGGCCAAGGCGCTGAATTCCGAAACGCAGCCGATCACGATCTCGGTGAAGAACGACGGCCAGGTGTTCCTGCAGGAAACACCGATCCCGGTCGAAGAGATTGCCGCGAAGCTCGAGGCGATCGCAACGACGGGCTACAATGAACGCATCTTCGTTCGCGGCGACGCGACCGCGCCCTATGGCGTGATCGCCGACGTCATGGCTCGCATCCAGGGTGCTGGCTACAAGAACATCGGCCTCGTGACGCAGCAGAAGAAGGACCAATAGCGAACGCTATGAAGGCCAGTATCGTCACATCTGCGGCTCTGCACTGTGCACTGCTTGCCTGGGCGCTGATCTCGATCGGCTCCCCGGAGCAGTTCAAGGTCGAGGATTTCGAGGCGATGCCCGTCGACCTCGTGCCCGTCGAAGAAATGACGCAGATGCAGCAGGGCGACAAGACGGCCAAGCCGAGTGAAAAGCCGGCGCCGAAGCCGACGGCCAAGCCGACCAATGTCGAAAACGCCGAGAACATGGGCGAGAACAAGGTCGACCTCAAGGCGCCGCCGGTCCCGAACGCCAAGCCCAGCAATAACGAGAGCGCTGCTGCCCCTAAGGCCGTCGAAAAGCCTCTTCCTCAGAATGATCCCGTCCCCAACGAGGTGAAGGAGATAATGAAGGAGGAGACGGACGTCGAGCCGAAGCAGGTCGCGTCCATTACGCCGCCGAAGCCGGAAATCACCCCGCCGACGCCGCCAAAGCCAGAGGAAACGCCACAGGAACAGCCGGAGCCACCGAAGCCGGACGCCGAGGCGCTGCCGGACAAGGTTCCGACTCCGGTCGTGAAGCCGCAAGCCAAGCCGCCGGAACAGAAGCCGGCCGAAAAGCCCCCGGAGAAAAAGACCGAGGATCAGGCGAAGGCGGACGAAAAGCCGACGGACAAGAAGAAGGCCGACAAGAAGCAGGAGAAAGCGAAGTCCGCCTCCTCTAAGCAGAGCGACTTCAACGCCGACGATATCGCGGCGCTGCTGAACAAGCAGGACCCGTCGAATGGCGGAGCCAAAAGTTCGACCGAGGTTGCTTCGCTCGGTGCCAAGAAGGCCACCGGTGGCTCCAAGCTCTCGATGAGCGAGATGGATGCGCTGCGTAGTGCGATCGCCGGCAACTGGTCGGTTATCCCGGGGATGGAAGGTGCTAGCGACGTTCGCATCAAGGTCCACATGAAGCTGGATCCTGACGGTAACATCATCGGCTCACCCGAGGTCGAAGCGGTTGGCGGCACCAACGAGGCGACGCGCATGGCGTTGGCAAGCGGTGCCAAGCGTGCCGTGATGAAGTCGTCGCCCTTCACCAATCTCCCGAAAGACAAATATGACGCCTGGGGCGAAGTTATCGTCAACTTCGATCCCAGCGATCTAGCACTTTAAAATGCTGAAAGGCTTGTCCTCCATGACCAAGTGTTCCCTCATTCGCGCCTTGATGGTCGCCGTCGGCATGATAACCACTGCGGTTGTCGCCACGCCGGCCAACGCGCTTGTCGAAATCAACATCAACAAGGGCAATGTCGAGCCACTGCCGATCGCGATCACCGATTTCCTGCAAGGCGACATGGGCGCCCAGGTGTCGCAAGTGGTTGCCGCCGACCTTCAGCGCTCCGGCCTCTTTGCGCCGATCAACAAGAACGCCTTCATCGAGAAGATCTCCAACCCGGATGCCGCTCCGCGCTTCGAAGATTGGAAGGTCATCAATGCGCAGGCCCTCGTTACCGGTCGCGTGACGCAGGAAAGCGACGGGCGCCTGCGCGCCGAGTTCCGCCTTTGGGATACATTTGCCGGCACGCAGATGACGGGCCAGCAGTTCTACACCCAGCCTGAGAACTGGCGTCGCGTTGCCCATATTATCGCCGATGCGATCTACAAGCAGATCACCGGCGAAGAGGGCTACTTCGATACGCGCGTCGTCTTCGTATCCGAGTCCGGCACGAAGCAGGAGCGCAAGCGCCAGCTCGCCATCATGGACCAGGACGGCTACAACGTGCGCATGCTGACGAACGGCAGCGATCTCGTGCTGACGCCGCGCTTCTCGCCGAACCGCCAGGAAGTCACCTACATGTCCTTCGCCAACCAGCAGCCGCGGGTTTACCTGCTGCAACTGGAAACTGGACAGCGCGAAGTGGTCGGCAACTTTCCGGGCATGACCTTCTCGCCGCGCTTCTCGCCTGACGGACAGAAAGTCGTCATGAGCCTTCAGCAGGAAGGCAACGCAAACATCTACACGATGGACCTGCGTTCGCGCACCACGACGCGCCTGACGTCCACTGCTGCGATCGATACCTCGCCGTCCTATTCGCCTGATGGCAACCGCATCGTCTTCGAAAGCGACCGTGGCGGCCACCAGCAGATCTACGTGATGAATGCCGATGGCTCCGGCCAAACCCGTATCTCCTTCGGAGACGGCAACTACTCGACGCCGGTCTGGTCTCCGCGCGGCGATCTGATCGCCTTCACCAAGCAGTCGGGCGGCAAGTTCTCGATCGGCGTCATGAAGCCTGATGGTTCGGGTGAACGCATCCTGACGACGGGCTTCCACAACGAGGGCCCGACCTGGGCGCCGAACGGCCGCGTTATCATGTTCTTCCGCCAGGCAGCTGGTGCCGGCGGTCCGCAGCTCTACTCGATCGATCTGACGGGCTACAACGAGCAGCTCATCAAGACGCCGAACTTCGCTTCGGACCCGGCCTGGTCGCCGCTTCTCGAGTAGGAAAGCCTGTGGATGTGCCTTTTTGTCGCCGCAAAAATCCCTGATTGGGGCGACTGAGGGACAAATCAACCATCTGTTAACCATAATTCTTGAATGCCGATTAACCCAACGAGGTTACAGTCCGGCAACCTTAATCAAGTCGCAAGGAGACCGGCCATGAGCCGAATTCACACCCCGGCAATGAGCCGCATGCAGAATTTCGCCCGTAACCCCGTCATGATCGCGCTTGTCGCCGGTCTTGCCTTGGCCGGTTGCGCCAACAAGAAGAACATGGCGAACAGCGCTGGTGACCTGGGCCTCGGTGCCGGCGCCGCAACGCCCGGTTCTGCACAGGACTTCACCGTCAACGTCGGCGATCGTATCTTCTTCGACACCGACTCCACCTCGATCCGCGCGGACGCTTCCCAGACCCTCGACCGCCAGGCTCAGTGGCTTGCCCGCTATCCGAAGTACGCGATCACCATCGAAGGCCACGCCGACGAACGCGGCACGCGCGAATACAACCTTGCTCTCGGCGCTCGCCGTGCAGCGGCCACCAAGGATTACCTTGCTTCGCGCGGCGTTCCGGCACAGCGCATGAAGACGATCTCCTACGGCAAGGAACGCCCGGTTGCCGTCTGCGACGATATTTCCTGCTGGTCGCAGAACCGCCGGGCCGTTACAGTTCTCGGTGGCGCCGGCATGTAATTGCTGGGAAATATTACAATTTCGAAAGGCGGCTCCAACGCGGGCCGCCTTTTCTTTTTGAACACACTTTGGCCAGTTTCCGTTGCTTTTTGAAAGCAATTGGAAAAATCTCCTGTTCGTGCCAATGGGTGCGAAGAATCACAGGGACAGGACAAACCATATGAAGAAATTTGTCGTTGCGGGCATGCTGTGCCTCGCGGCCGTGGCCGGGGCGGGCCAATCGGCGAATGCGACGTCGCTTTTCGGGTGGCAGATCGGCGGCAAGGCTGCCAATCGGCAACCGCAGGCACCGGTTGTAAACGTGCAGGCGGGCGGCCCTGAGGTTCGCATCCAGCAGCTGGAAGAACAGCTGCGCCAGCTGAACGGCCGCATCGAAGAGATGAGCTTCCAGCTCCTGCAGATGCAGGAAACGATCCGCAAGGCGCAGGAAGACAACGAATTCCGCTTCCAGGAGCTGGAAAAGGGCGGCGGCAGTAGTGCCGGCAGCAGCTCCAAGACGATGAAAAAGAGCGAAGCCGATGTGCCTCCTCCGGCGCAGGGCCGGAGCGGTGGTGACGATGTCGCCCGCGTAATCCAAGCACCGCAGGGAGCCGAAACGGCTCCCTCGACCGACGTTCCGGCAAATGATGGTCTCGGCCAGCCGCCGAAGCAGCTCGGTTCGATGCAGTTCGACCAGAGCGGCAATCCGGTCGGAGGCTCGGTCAACGAGAATGCCACGGTCGGATCCGGCCCGGTTCCTGGCGTCGATTCCGGCCGTTCGTCGCAGACGGCCTCGCTCGGCAGCGAAGCCGACCAGTACAAGGCCGCCTACGGCCACGTGCTTTCCGGGGACTATTCGACGGCCGAGCAGGAGTTCACCCAGTACATCGCTCAATACCCGAGCAGCGCACGCGCGGCGGATGCCAATTTCTGGCTTGGCGAAGCGCTCTACTCGCAGGGCAAGTACAATGAGGCCGCCAAGACGTTCCTCGATGCTCACAAGAAGTATGGCAGCTCCGAAAAGGCGCCGGAAATGCTTCTCAAGCTGGGCATGTCGCTTGCGGCGCTCGACAATACGGAAACCGCATGCGCCACGCTGCGGGAAGTCTCGAAGCGTTACCCCAAGGCTTCGCGTGCCGTGATAACCAAGGTTGCCAGCGAGCAAAAGCGTCTCGCCTGCTAGGGCCTTCCGGTTTTGCGCCCGGATGGCCCCCTTCTACCTGAGACGGCAGCGCGCCGTTTCCTTGACTCGCTGATCGGGCCCTCGCGCATCCTTGTTGCGACTTCGGGCGGAAGCGATTCAACAGGCCTGCTTTTGGCTCTTGTCGAAGCGAGCAAGGCTGTACCCAACTCGAAAATCTCTCTTTGCGCTGTTACAGTGGATCATGCACTGCGGACAGAATCGGCCGAAGAGGCGCGCCAGGTTGCTGCCCTCTGCGGGTCGCTCGATATCCCGCACGTCGTTAAAGTCTGGCAGGGCGAAAAGCCCAAGGCCGGCCTCATGGCGGCTGCGCGCGACGCCCGCTACGCGCTGCTTGCCGAAGCCGCCGAGAACTTCAACGCCGACATCGTTGTAACCGCGCATACGGCAGACGATCAGCGCGAGACGCTCGCCATGCGGTGGGAGCGCTCAGAACAGCCAAGCACCGGCATCGCCGATCTCGTGCTCTTTGATCGCCGTATTTGGGTTGCCCGACCGCTGCTTAGCTGTCGGCGAGAGGCGATCCGCGAATATCTTCGCACAAGACATGTCGGCTGGATCGACGACCCAAGCAATGATGACCCGAACTATGAACGTGTGCGGATGCGATCCCGCCTCGCCGAAGAGGCGGATGCCGTCCCGGATGCGGGCGAGGCCGGTGACTTGCGCACGAGCGTCGCCGCTTCGGCGGCTAGATGGCTGGATCAGCATTTCGTTCTGCATTCTCCCTTGGTCGGCCAGGTACTCCCGGCCGGACTCACCGCGGAGAGGGGCATTCTTGATTATGCCATTGCGCGCCTTGCTGCGGTTTTCGGCGGGCAGGCGTTCCCGCTCGGACGCAAGCAGACGGACGATGTTCTGGCGCTTATCAAAAGCGATCAGCCAAATCGGATGACCGCGGGCAGGGTAGTGTTTGACCTTCGGCGCGACGGGCTTTTTCTCGTTCGTGAAAACCGTGGGATCCTGCCGTTGACGCTTGCGCCGGGCGCGCGCGGCGTCTGGGACAGGCGGTTCCTCGTTGAAAATGCAGCCCCGACGGATATCGGCGTCGTTGCCGGCGGAGCTGAGATGCAGAGCGACCGGCTACCGAGGGGCGTGCTCAGGCAGGCCCGGTCAGCGGCGCCATGCGTCGTCGACGCTGCTGGGTCCGAAGTTCCCTCTCGTGTTGCCGAGAAAGTCAGGATCAGTCCCTATTTCTCGCCGTTCGACCGTTTTTTGACACGATTTGACTTCATCTTTGCCGACAGGCTTGCGGCTGCCTTTGGAACGCGCCCCTATCCAAAACCGCCATTAGGTCTTATTGACGGAAAATCTATCTAACAGTCCAGTTTTCCTTGGCATTCACCCAAGGCAATCCTATGTTAGAGACCAAATAAGACGGTCGCCATGAGGTGGCTGTTCCAGTGCTGGGGAGTTCGATGAACCCTAACTTACGTAATTTCGCCTTGTGGGCAATCATTGCGCTTCTGCTGATTGCCCTGTTCAGCATGTTCCAGACGTCGCCGGCGCAGACCAGCTCCCGCGAGATCCCTTACTCGCAGTTCCTGCGGGAAGTGGATGCGGGCCGCGTCAAGGAAGTCGTCGTCACGGGCAACCGCGTCACCGGCACCTATGTTGAAAACGGCACCACCTTCCAGACCTATACGCCTGTTGTTGACGGCAGCCTGCTCGATCGCCTCCAGCAGAAGAACGTCCTCGTTTCGGCGCGCCCGGAGACCGATGGCTCTTCGGGCTTCCTGAGCTATATCGGTACGCTGTTGCCGATGCTGTTG
Source organism: Rhizobium sp. RHZ01 (assembly GCF_014851595.1). NCBI lineage: Bacteria > Pseudomonadati > Pseudomonadota > Alphaproteobacteria > Hyphomicrobiales > Rhizobiaceae > Rhizobium > Rhizobium sp. RHZ01. Next base: position 26,927 of record NZ_JACUZZ010000025.1, on the reverse strand, counting down.
ATACTGGGCGTCTGGCTCTTCTTCATGCGGCAGATGCAGGGGGGCTCACGCGGTGCGATGGGCTTCGGCAAATCCAAGGCAAAGCTTCTGACCGAAGCGCATGGCCGGGTGACCTTCGATGACGTCGCAGGCGTCGACGAGGCCAAGCAAGACCTTGAGGAAATTGTCGAATTCCTGCGTGATCCGCAGAAATTCCAGCGCCTCGGCGGCAAGATTCCGCGTGGCGTTCTGTTGGTTGGCCCTCCGGGCACCGGCAAGACGCTGCTCGCCCGCTCTGTTGCAGGCGAGGCCAATGTGCCGTTCTTCACGATCTCGGGCTCCGACTTCGTCGAAATGTTCGTCGGCGTCGGCGCAAGCCGTGTCCGCGACATGTTCGAACAGGCCAAGAAGAATGCGCCCTGCATCATCTTCATCGACGAAATCGACGCTGTCGGTCGCCATCGCGGCGCCGGTCTCGGCGGCGGTAACGATGAACGTGAGCAGACGCTGAACCAGTTGCTGGTCGAGATGGATGGCTTCGAAGCAAACGAGGGCATCATCCTGATCGCGGCGACGAACCGCCCTGATGTTCTCGATCCCGCACTTCTGCGTCCGGGCCGCTTCGACCGCCAAGTGGTCGTGCCGAACCCCGACATCGTCGGTCGCGAGCGTATCCTGAAGGTTCATGCCCGCAACGTTCCGCTGGCACCGAACGTCGATCTCAAGGTTCTGGCTCGCGGTACGCCCGGCTTCTCCGGCGCGGATCTGATGAACCTCGTTAACGAAGCTGCCTTGATGGCTGCGCGCCGCAACAAGCGCGTCGTGACCATGCAGGAATTCGAGGACGCCAAGGACAAGATCATGATGGGCGCCGAGCGCCGCTCTTCGGCGATGACCGAGGCTGAAAAGAAGCTCACGGCCTATCACGAAGCCGGTCATGCGATCACCGCACTCAATGTGGCGGTCGCCGATCCGCTGCACAAGGCAACCATCATCCCCCGCGGCCGTGCGCTTGGCATGGTCATGCAGCTCCCCGAGGGCGACCGCTACTCGATGAGCTACAAGTGGATGGTCTCGCGCCTCTGCATCATGATGGGCGGCCGCGTTGCTGAGGAACTGACTTTCGGCAAGGAGAACATCACATCGGGTGCATCCTCAGACATCGAGCAAGCCACCAAGCTTGCTCGTGCGATGGTCACCCAATGGGGCTTCTCCGACGAGCTCGGCCAGGTGGCCTACGGCGAGAACCAGCAGGAGGTCTTCCTCGGCCACTCTGTTTCGCAGTCGAAGAACGTCTCCGAGGCCACCGCCCAGAAGATCGACAACGAAGTTCGCCGCCTGATCGACGAGGCCTATACCCAGGCCCGCGATATCCTCACCGACAAGCATGACGAGTTCGTCGCGCTGGCCGAAGGATTGCTCGAATACGAGACGTTGACGGGCGAGGAAATCAAGGCGCTGATTCGCGGCGAAAAGCCTTCGCGCGATCTCGGCGACGACGCGCCGCCCAGCCGCGGCTCGGCCGTTCCGAAGACCGGTAGCCGACCGGTGGCTAAGGGTGACGAGCCTGAAGCCGGCCTAGAGCCGCAGCCGCATTGATTTATCTTGAGAATGCCTGAAAGGCCGGGGTCCAGTCTGGACTCCGGCCTTTCGCGTCGGTAACGCGATGTAATGGGTTTTCTCGCGAATTTACGTGATGGTGACAGCGATTTATGTCATGCCGGTGACATAGGGAGGCTTCACTCGAAGCTCTTGTAACGACATTCGCCCGTGGCGACGTGATTTTTGCAAGTAATAATGCGCAGCCAGAAGGCGCGCTAAGGCACAGGGGTGCATATGAAAAGACGCTATTTCGGTACAGACGGTATTCGCGGTCAATCCAATGTGTTCCCAATGACACCCGACCTTGCGATGCGGGTCGGGATTGCAGTCGGAACGATCTTTCGCCGAGGCAACCACCGTCATCGCGTTGTCATAGGCAAGGACACCCGCCTTTCTGGTTATATGCTCGAAAACGCGATGGTCGCAGGCTTCACTGCTGCGGGCGTCGATGCCTTTGTTCTCGGTCCTATCCCGACGCCAGCCGTGGCGATGCTGACGCGGTCCTTGCGCGCCGACATCGGCGTCATGATCTCGGCGTCCCACAATCCCTACCAGGACAACGGCATCAAGCTATTCGGGCCAGATGGCTATAAGCTGTCGGACGATCTGGAATCGCAGATCGAGGATCTGCTTGAAAAGGATCTCTCGACGCAGCTTGCCAAAGCCGACGACATCGGCCGCGCCAAGCGTGTTGACGGCGTGCACGACCGCTATATCGAGCATGCCAAGCGCACGCTGCCGCGTGACGTCACGCTACAAGGCTTAAGGATCGCGATCGACTGCGCAAACGGAGCCGCCTACAAGGTGGCGCCCGCTGTTCTCTGGGAACTCGGCGCCGACGTCGTGACCATCGGCAACGAGCCGAACGGCACGAACATCAATCTCAATTGCGGCTCGACCAGCCCGGTTGCTCTGCAGAAGAAGGTCGATGAAGTCCGTGCCGATATCGGCATTGCGCTCGACGGCGACGCCGATCGCGTGATCATCATCGATGAGAACGGCGCTGTTGTCGACGGCGACCAGCTGATGGCTGTCATTGCCGAGAGCTTTGCCGAAAGCCAGCAGCTTCGCGGCGGCGGTATCGTTGCGACGGTGATGTCGAATCTCGGGCTGGAGCGCTTCCTCGAGGATAAGGGCCTCGGCCTCGTACGCACGATGGTCGGTGACCGCTATGTCGTCGAGCACATGCGCCAGCACAGCTACAACGTCGGTGGCGAGCAGTCCGGTCACATCGTGCTGTCGGACTACGGTACGACGGGCGACGGTCTAGTGGCCGCATTGCAGATCCTTGCTGCGGTCAAGCGGACCGGCAAGACGGTGAGCGAAGTTTGCCGCCGCTTCGAGCCAGTGCCGCAGCTCCTTCGCAATGTGCGCATTTCCGGCGGCAAGCCGCTTGAAGACGCCCGTGTGCGGAAGGCAATCGCCGATGCAGAAGCCGAGCTCGGTCATAGCGGCCGCCTTGTTATCCGCCCGTCCGGCACCGAACCGCTGATCCGGGTCATGGCTGAAGGCGATGACCGCGGCCAGATCGAACGCATCGTCAATGATCTGGTTGGTATAATCGGTGGTGCGCGCGACGCCGCGTGACGTCCGTATTTGTGAACATGGCGGGCATTGTTTCGGCGTCCGGCCATGTGCGCAAGATCATGCTAAAGATTTTCTGAATTTAATCTGACATTAACTCTAATTTGTAAGACTCTGGGATGAATAAAAGCCGGGCGTGGTCGAATGACGCACGCCCGGGCATCGATTGTTTCTGGAGCATACTATGAAGAGATTTTTGATTGCCCTGGCTGCGGCGTTGACGGCAGGTGGCCCGGTTCTCGCTGCCGATCTTTATGTCGATCCGGCTCCTCCGCCCCCTCCCGCCTTCGGCGGATGGTACCTGCGCGGGGACTTGGGCATGACTAACCAGCGTCTTGGCAGTATGCAGCACGAATTGTTTGACGACGTGGAACTCCACGAATTTCCGGATGAGGGCTCATTTGACAGTGGCCTGCTCGGTGGGTTGGGCGTCGGTTATCAATTTAACCAGTGGCTCCGCGGCGATGCGATCGTTCAGTATCGCGGCAAGACCGATTTTTCCGCGCTCGATCGTTACGGTCATACCGATGCGACGGGACCCGTCTGGGATGGTACGAATGACTACGATGCTGCCAAATCGGAATGGCTGTTGATGGCGAATGCCTATGTCGACATCGGCACATGGGAAGGCATTACGCCTTATGTCGGCGCCGGCATCGGTGCCTCACGCAACACGATCTCTCGGTTCAGGGATGTCAACGTCCCGACCCAAGGCGTTGCTTATGGTGACAGTGAATCCACTTGGAACTTTGCTTGGGCGCTCCATGCCGGCATCGGCTATCAAGTGACAGATCGCCTCACCGTCGATTTTGGCTATAGCTACGTCGATCTTGGCGACGCAAAAACCGGCCCGCTCCGTTCCTACGACAACACGGTGAACACCGGCCCGATGCACTTCGACAACATTACCTCGCACGATTTCAAACTCGGCCTGCGCTATTCGCTGCAATAGCCGACACCCCATTGTTGCGAGCGCTTCGACTTCAAGGCCGCCGTCAGGGCCGCCTTTTTCGTTTCTCCCCGTCCCCGATCGAAGTTAACAAACATAGTTAACCGCGCGTTAGCATCTGGTTGGAATAATGCCCGGATGGTCAGTCATGCGGGCATTTCTCTGCCCGGTCGGGAATTGCAATGAAATCGTCCACCATCATCCGCGCCACGGCGGCAAGCTTCGCTCTGTTCGGCGGTCCGGCGATGGCGGAGGAACCCCCGATTACGCAGGCACCCGAGGTCACCATTGCCGGCGATGCATCGGCAAGGGGCTGGTATCTTCGCGGTGATCTTGGCTATGCGCCGTGGACAGGAAACGAAGCGCCGGCCTACCGCTTTACTGACGCCGGGGGCGCCACTGCTGGCGGCGAATTCGATCCGGCACGTTTTTCCAGGCCGATCTCAGGCGGTGCCGGTATCGGCTATCAATTCACCGACATCTGGCGCGCCGACTTCACGGGCGACTTTTTCAAAAGCAAGTTCACCGGCACAGCCGGCACCGATTTGCCTTGTGCTGCATCCGCAGCCGTCGGAACCGGCTGCGCCTTCGGTGCGCGCGGCGATCTTCGGGCCTATGGCGTGATGGCGAACGGCTATGCCGACCTCGCGACGATTGCCGGTTTCACCCCTTATGTCGGTGCCGGGATCGGGGCGACCAACGTAAAATGGGGGAACGTGCATGCGCAACCCGCGTGCACGGATGGTGCTTCGACCTGCTCGGGAGCGGCGTTCTCCCAGCAAGAACTCAATGGCGAAAGCAGCTGGCGCTTCACCTATGCGCTGATGGCCGGCCTCAGCTATGAGGTCACGGATACCATCAAGATCGATGTCGGCTACCGCTTCTCCGACATTGCCGGCGGCAGCATGTTTACGGGTCCTTCGGGATCAAGCGGTCGCGACGACGGACTGACGCGATACGAAATCCGTGTCGGCTTGCGGATCGCTGGCTGGTAAGTCCGCGGCGCAATGACGCGCATACGCTAAAAATCTCTCTCCTAGCGACAGCGGCTGCTTGACTTCGATCCCACCGCCCTATAACGACGGCGGCGGGACACTCCTCCCCAACGAGGAGCTATCTATCTGGAAGGATAGCACATGGCGAAGACCGCAAAGCCGGACGTACGTCCGAACAATACTCATTTTTCCTCTGGCCCTTGCTCGAAGCGCCCCGGTTGGTCGCTCGAAGCCCTTTCCGATGCGGCTCTTGGCCGTTCGCACCGCGCGAAGATCGGAAAGACGAAGCTCAAGCAGGCCATTGATCTCACCCGTGACGTTCTGGAAGTGCCGGCGGATTATCGCATCGGTATCGTTCCTGCTTCCGACACTGGCGCCGTCGAAATGGCCCTCTGGTCGTTGCTCGGTGAGCGCGGCGTCGACATGGTCGCCTGGGAAAGCTTCGGCGCTGGTTGGGTTACCGACGTCGTCAAGCAGCTGAAGCTGAAAGACGTCCGCAAGATCGAAGCTGGCTACGGCGAGCTGCCGGATCTTTCCACCATCGATTTCGACCGCGACGTGGTCTTCACCTGGAACGGCACCACCTCCGGTGTTCGCGTTCCGAACGCCGATTTCATTCCGGCTGATCGCAAGGGTCTGACGATCTGCGACGCCACCTCGGCCGCTTTCGCACAGAATCTCGACTTCGCCAAGCTCGATGTAGTCACCTTCTCCTGGCAGAAGGTTCTGGGCGGCGAGGGCGCACATGGCGTCATCATCCTGTCTCCGCGCGCTGTCGAGCGTCTGCTCACCTACGCGCCGGCCTGGCCACTGCCGAAGATCTTCCGCATGACTTCGGGTGGCAAGCTGATCGAAGGCATCTTCAGCGGCGAGACCATCAACACGCCGTCCATGCTCTGCGTCGAGGACTATATCGATGCACTGCTCTGGTCGAAGGAAGTCGGCGGTCTCAAGGCCCTGATGGCCCGCGCCGATGCCAACGCCAAGGTAATCGCGGACTTCGTTGCTGCCAACGACTGGATCGCCAACCTGGCGGTGAAGCCGGAGACGGCATCCAACACGTCCGTCTGCCTGAAGATCGTCGACAAGGACGTTCTGGCGCTCGACGCCGATGGTCAGGCGAACTTCGCCAAGGGCGTCGTCAGCCTGCTCGACAAGGAAGGTGTCGCCTATGACATCGGCCACTATCGCGATGCACCGTCGGGCCTGCGCATCTGGGCAGGTGCCACGATCGAGACTGCCGACATGCAGAAGCTGATGCCGTGGCTCTCCTGGGCGTTCGCGACCCAGAAGGCGACGCTTTCCCAGGCTGCTGCCTGAGCTGATAGCATCCGGCTCCGCCGAACGGGCGGAGCCTCGTATCCCTGATTTCATCCATCGCTGAACTTTTTGAAGGAAGCCCCGCAATGGCACCTCGCGTTCTCGTATCCGACGAACTGTCGGAAACCGCTGTCCAGATCTTCCGTGATCGTGGCGTCGAAGTCGATTTCCAGCCGCAGCTCGGCAAGGACAAGGACAAGCTCTCCGAAATCATCGGCAACTACGATGGTCTCGCCATCCGCTCCGCCACCAAGGCGACGGAAAAGCTGATCGCCGCTGCGACCAATCTCAAGGTCATTGGCCGCGCCGGCATCGGCGTCGATAACGTCGATATCCCGGCCGCCTCCAAGCGAGGCATCATCGTCATGAACACGCCGTTCGGCAACTCTATCACCACGGCCGAGCATGCCATTGCGCTGATGTTCGCCGTTGCCCGCCAACTGCCCCAGGCCGATGCATCGACGCAGGCCGGCAAGTGGGAAAAGTCGAAGTTCATGGGTGTCGAAATCACCGGCAAGATGCTCGGCGTCATCGGCGCCGGAAACATCGGCGGCATCGTCTGCAAGAAGGCTATCGGCCTCGGCATGCATGTTCTGGCCTACGATCCCTTCCTGTCGGCCGAGCGCGCGCAGGAAATGGGCGTCACGAAGGTTGAGCTCGACGAGCTGCTGGCCAAGGCCGACTTCATCACGCTGCACGTTCCGATGACCGACAAGACCCGCGGTATCCTCGGCAAGGAAAACCTCGCCAAGACGAAGCCCGGCGTTCGCATCATCAACTGCGCCCGTGGTGGCCTGGTTGACGAAGCAGCGCTCGCAGAAGCCATCAAGTCCGGCCACGTCGCCGGCGCCGGCTTCGACGTCTTCGAGGTCGAGCCCGCCAAGGAGAGCCCGCTGTTCGGCCTGCCGAACGTCGTCTGCACGCCGCACCTGGGTGCGTCGACCACGGAAGCACAGGAAAACGTCGCCCTTCAGGTCGCCGAGCAGATGTCGGATTACCTCGTCAAGGGTGCAGTCTCCAACGCCATCAACATGCCGTCGATCACTGCTGAAGAAGCACCGATCCTGAAGCCGTTTATCCGGCTTGCCGACGTTCTCGGTGCTTTTGTCGGCCAGGTGTCGGAAGATCCGATCAAGGAAATCGAGATCCTGTACGATGGCGCGACGGCGACGATGAACACCAAGGCGCTGACCTCGGCTCTGCTCGCCGGCCTCATTCGCAACCAGGTCGCCGACGTCAACATGGTTTCGGCGCCGATCATGATCAAGGAAAAGGGCATCGTGCTCTCCGAGGTCAAGCGTGACAAAACCGGCGTCTACGACGGCTACATCAAGCTCACCGTCAAGACCGACACGATGACGCGTTCGATCGCCGGCACGGTCTTCTCTGACGGCAAGCCGCGCTTCATCCAGATCAAGGGCATCAACCTTGATGCCGATGTCGGTTCGCACATGGTCTACATCGCCAACACCGACGTACCCGGCATGATCGGCTTCATCGGTACGACGCTAGGCGCCGCTGGCGTCAACATTGCGAACTTCCAGCTCGGCCGCGACAAGCAGGGGGGCGATGCTATCGCGCTGCTTTACGTCGATGGTCCGATTGGCGATGAGGTTCTGGCCAAGCTGACAGCACACTCGGCGATCCGCCAGGCAAAGCCGCTGGTCTTCGCAGTCGACTGAGTTTTGCTCCCAAGGCAATGAGAAAACCCGGCGTGGGAACCTGCGCCGGGTTTTCTCGTTTTGTCTTTCGGTCGACCACGTTGATCACTGCCAGGGCGACCATCGGTCTCTTTCTACGGTTGTTGAACAACCAATTTGGGAGCTTTCATGACAAAGTCAGTCGTCGCTATCGGCCTTGCGCTCGCATCACTCATCAGCCTGTCAGCTTGCGCAAACACGGCGAACGGTCTTGCCAAGGACGGCAGGGAAGCGGGCAATGCGCTGGATGTCAGCACGCATCGCATCCTCAAGGCCGGCGCGAACTAAGTCGAGCGGCCGGCCTTGCAGGTTAAACCCGCCTGAGCAAGCGGTCTCGCGACTACTGCGGGTTCGCTGGAGCCGGAGCGGCTGGCGCCGGGGCGGCTGGCGCCGGGGCGGCTGGCGCCGGGGCGGCCGGAGTCTCGGTAGCCGGGGCAGCAGGAGCTGGAGCGGCAGGAGTCTCAGCTGCTGGCGGTGTCGCGGGTGCAGTCGATGCAGGTGGCGGTGACGCCGGCTCGGAAGTGGTCGGAGCCGGTGCGTTCGGTGCCGTCGCGGTCGAACCGGTTTGTGTTCTCGGCCAATAAGTGGCTGCTAATGCTACGATAACGACAATGGCTGCCAAAACAATCCATAGCGTCCTGCTCTTGGACGCCGAGGTATTCGTTGGGTTTGGTCTGTTGAAGTCATTCGTCATGTTACTCCTCCTCTCAACGTTAACGCCCCAGCGAGCGAAATGTTCCCACTGCGTGCAAATTGCGCAGCGAGACTAACGCAGAGGTTTTGTACCTGACCCGGTGCCTTTGATAATCGTAGGCGTATGAAGGGCGGGCGATGCGCAAATTTTACTGTAACGTACTTCTAATTTGCGTTCTTTCGTGGCTCGCTTCGGACCGCTGGCCAGGCCGTTGCCCAGGACTAGGCAGCCTTGGCGCGCGTTTCTTTTCGGAGTTGGAGGCTTGTGAGAACGGGTATCGTGGCAGTCTCCGTTGCAGCGTTTGCGACTGGCATACGTGGGTGGGTGCGCACTGCGGGCCGCCATATCCGGGGCGCGCTTATCGCTTTTTCGGCCTTCAGTGGAACTGCAGTCGGCTGCGCCTATGTCTATGGGCAGGTTCCGCAGCAGACCGACAGGCAAGATTTCCCTCAGCGCGAACTTGTTATCGGCACCAAGCAGGCACCGCCATTTGCGATGAAGGATGCCGATGGCAATTGGAGCGGCATTTCCATTGAGCTCTGGCGCGAGGTCGCGCAGAAGCTAGGGCTGCAGTTTCGCCTCGCCGAAGAGCCCGATGTTCAAAAACTCATCGAAGCCACATCGCGGGGCGACTACGATGTTTCCGTCGCAGCGATCACCATCACGGCCGACCGCGAACGCCGCGTGGATTTCAGTCAGCCCTTCTACGATACCGGTCTGGGGATCGCTGTGTCGGTCAACAGCGTGTCGGTGTGGCGCGAAATCACCCGGACAATGATCTCAGCGGGATTCCTGCAGGCGGCGGGAGCGCTGATCGGTATCTCCCTGCTGGTCGGCGCACTGGTGTGGCTGTTCGAGCGGCGCCACAACGACGACTTCGGCGGACCGGTCGGACGCGGTTTGGGAGCGAGCATCTGGTGGTCCGCGGAGGCCATGACGCAGGCAAGCACCGGGCATCGCGGGCCGATCACCGTTGCGGGGAGGGCGCTTGCGATCATCTGGATGGTGGTATCGATCATCACGATCGCCGTGTTCACCGCCAGCGTCACTTCCGCACTGACGACGAGGCAGATGCGCGGGCTGGTCAATGGCGTGGAGGATCTGCCGGGCGTGCGCGTTGGCACGCTTGCCAATTCGGCGACCATCGGCTTCCTGGACGGCGAGCGCATCAAGCACCGCACATTTGCCCAGGTTGCCGACGGGCTGAAGGCGCTCGAAACAGGATCGATCGATGCCTTCGTCTACGACAAGCCGCTTTTAGCGTGGACTGTGGAGCAGCATTTCTCCAGCAGCGTGCAAGTCCTGGATGTCGATTTCGAGCCCCAAAGCTACGGGCTCGCCATGCCGCTCGGCAGACCGTATCGAAAGGCAATCGACGTCGCCGTCCTTCAGGCGATTCACGATCCGCGTTGGAAACGAACGATCTTTCAGTACCTCGGAGAAAAACGATGAGCGAAAGAGCGGTGCCTGCTTAACCCCTTACCTGGCCGGCTTCAGCAGTCTCAGCGCATTGATGGTGACCAGCACCGTTGCGCCGGTATCGGCCAGGATCGCCGGCCAGAGGCCAGTGATGCCTGCGATGGTGGTCACGAGAAATGCCGCCTTCAGGCCGAGCGCGATGGTGATGTTTTGGACGATGTTGCGCATGGTGCGCTTGGAGAGCGCGATCATCGCCGCAACGTCGCTGACGCGACCATGCAGGATCGCGGCATCGGCAGTTTCGAGCGCCACATCGGTGCCGCCGCCCATGGCGATACCGACATCGGCGGTCGCAAGGGCAGGGGCGTCGTTGATGCCGTCGCCAACCTTGGCAACGATCAGGCCGCCGCGCTTCAGCTCGGTCACGATGCGTTGCTTGTCCTCCGGCATCAGTTCGGCGCGTACCTCGATGCCGAGCTGTGTGCCAATTGCTTTTGCGGTACGGTGATTGTCACCCGTTAGCATGACAGTCTTGATGCCTGCCTCGGTTAATCTCTCAAGGCCGGGCTCGGCGTCATCGCGCGGTTCGTCACGCATGGCGATGGCTCCTGCCAGCGTGTCGCCGACGATTAGTACCGAAACTGTTTTTCCATCGTCGTTGAGCGCCGTGATGCGCGCGACCTGATCCGATGAAAGAGGGATTTGTTCGCTGGCGGCTTTGGGAGACCCGAAGAATACGGGTTGGCCCTCGACGATCCCGGTGATGCCTTTTCCTCCCAGAGCCTTGGCGTTGCTTGCTGCGGGGAGGGTGATCTCGGCGGCGGTTGCTCGCGCCAGAATTGCAAGCGCCAGCGGATGGCTGGATCCTGTCTCAAGGGCAGCGGCATATTTCAGGACTTCGCCTTCGTCCTTTCCAAACGCGATCACATCGGTCACCTGCGGCTTGCCTTCCGTCAGCGTGCCTGTTTTGTCGAATGCTACGGCAGTGACTTTGCCGAGGGTCTCGAGAACCGCGCCGCCTTTCAGCAGCAGACCGCGGCGCGCTCCAGAAGAAAGCGAGGCGGCAATCGCGGCCGGGGTCGAGATCACGAGGGCACAGGGGCAGCCGATCAGCAATATGGCGAGGCCCTTGTAGATCCATTCGTTCCAGGCGCTGCCGCCAAGAAGCGGCGGCAGGATCGCGACAAGGGCGGCAACCACGACGACGCCGGGCGTATAGTAACGAGAGAAACGGTCGATGAAGCGCTCCGTCGGCGCCTTTGATTCCTGCGCCGCTTCGACCAGCCGGACGACACGCGCAATCGTGTTGTCCGCCGCCGCTGCCGTCACCTTGACCCGAAGAGCCGCGTCGCCGTTGACGGTACCTGCAAAAACGGTGTCGCCCACGCCTTTTTGCACGGGCGTACTTTCGCCGGTGACCGGCGCTTCGTCGATTGCACTTTCGCCGGACAGGATGGTGCCATCCGCTGCGATGCGGTCGCCCGGACGAACCAGAATCGTCGAACCGACGGCGAGGCTCTCGGCGGGCACTTCCCGGGTCTTGCCATCCTCTTCGAGGAAGGCGCGTTTCGGGACCAGGGTCGCCAGCGACTGGATGCTCGCGCGTGCCTTGCCGGCGGCGATGCCTTCCAGCAGTTCGCCAACCAGAAACAGGAAGACCACGGCGGCGGCTTCCTCGCTGGCCTGGATGATCACCGCGCCAACCGCCGCGATCGTCATCAGCATCTCGATCGAAAAGGGCGTGCCAGCGAAGGCAGCGACGATTGCGCGTCGGGCGATTGGAACAAGGCCGACGAGCACTGCCATGATGAACGCGTAGGGCGCAATTGCCGGCACGAGGTGGCCGATGACGTAAGCTATAACGAGGGCTGCGCCGGCAAAGATTGTCAGCCGGCCCTTCTTGCTGTGCCACCAAGGTCCGGCCATAGGGGCCTCGTGACCGTGGAGCCCTTCCAGCGCGTCAGGCACTCTTTCCGCTACATGCTCATGACCTGCGTGATTATGCCCCGCGTGGTCGTGATTACTGTGGTCATGGTCATGGTGGGAATGGTCTGCCGGCTGTGTATCCACTGGCATCCTTCCGGTCACCTGCGAGACGGAATAGCCAAGGCTCGTCACTTTCTTTTCGATGGCGACAAGATCGCTGCTGCCGTCGTGGCGTACAGTCATCGTCCCCGCGGTCACGGAGATAGAAACGTCTTCGACACCTGGGATGCGTCGGACGGCGGTGTCAATCTTGGCTGCGCAGCTGGCGCAATCCATGCCGCCAACCCTGTAACGTTTCTCGACCGTTTCACCCATGATCCGCTTCCTTGTCAGACAGAAGCATCCTCCCTACATCCTCTAGCGACTAGAGGTGCAAGAGGAAAATCATGAAAACGATCACGATCGGCGAAGCCTCCCGGAAAAGCGGCGTCAAAGTGCCGACGATCCGCTACTACGAGAGCATCGGCCTCCTGCCGGAGCCGAACCGGAGCGAAGGCAACCAACGTTCCTACGAGCCGGCGGATCTGCGCAGGCTCGCCTTCATCCGTCATGCCCGCGAGCTTGGCTTCGAAGTGGAGGCGATCCGCACCCTCCTGACCCTGCAGGACGACCCGCACCAGTCATGCGCCTCTGCAGACGCGATCGCCAAGGCCCGCCTAATCGAAGTCGAGCAGAGGATCCGAAGCCTGATGGCGCTGAAAGCGGAGCTGGAGCTGATGGTGGAAGGCTGCGGTCACGGCCGTGTCGATCAGTGCCGTGTCATCGAGGTGCTGGCGGATCACGGCCAGTGCAGCCATGCCCATCACTGATGGGGAGGGGAGGCAGAAATACCGCAATGCACAATCCAAAGGCGTTGCGCCTAAAGTTTGTGCGAATTATGATTTTGTTTTTGTTTAGCTTTTCGACCTATAACCCGTCGATCCGCTGCCATTACTTCTTGTGATCTAGTATGACCGGTTTCCAGAAAGCATTTGCTCCGATCGATGCGCCGAACGATGATTTTCAGTCGCTGTTTGCAACCCATCCGTCGCCGATGTGGGTCTACGAACCCGGCAGCCTTCGCTTCCTGATCGTCAACAATGCTGCCGTCGATCTCTACGGCTATTCGCGCCAGGACTACGCGCGCATGACGGTCCTCGACATCAGGCCGGAGCAAGAGCGCAAGCGAATGCGCGATGCCGTGCAGGCCCGTACGGATATGGAGCGTGCGGAGCGCTGGACGCATTTGAAGGCCAATGGCGAAACCCTGGAAGTGCTCACCTACGGACGGGCGGTTCGCTTCGACGGACGGGATGCGATCCTCGCGATCGTGCAGGACCGGACCGAGGTCAACGCAGCCCAAAGGCAGGTGAGCGATACACGCTCAATGCTGGACAGTATCGTCGACAACCTGCCCGTAGGCGTCTTCGTGAAGGACATGGAAGAAGACGGACGCTACATCCTTTTCAACGAAGCGTGTGGGGTCATCGTCGGCCACGATCCAGAAGGTATCATCGGTCAGAGCGACTCCATCATTTTCGAGGAGAAGCAAACGGCGATCTTTCGCGAGCAGGATTCCCGAGCTCTCGGGGCAGGTACAACCATCAGCTTCGAAGAGACGATGCAGCGCGCCGATGGGACGCCGCGGATTCTGCGGACGATCAAGCGGGCTCTGCCCGCACCGGACGGCGGCGTGCCGCGCTATGTCCTGGGCATTTCCCAGGACGTGACCGAGGAGCGATCGGTCGAGGCTCGTCTCGCTTACATGGCAATGCACGATGCGCTGACGGGCCTGCCGAACCGCGCCTCTTTCGCCGATCATATCCAGCGGGAGGCACCGGTCGCCACGACGGAAAACCCGCTGGCGCTGCTTTACCTCGATGTCGACCACTTCAAGCATATCAATGACAGCAAAGGGCATGCCGCGGGCGATGCGCTGCTATGCCAGGTCGCAGGGCGCCTGATGCAGCTTGTCGCCGATGGCGACCTCGTCGCGCGTCTCGGCGGCGACGAGTTTGCGCTGCTGCTCCGACTGGAGCGACGTGAGAACATTGAACGCTTTGCCGAACGGCTGCTCCGATCGTTATCGGCCCCATTTGATCTTGATGGCGTCGACGAGCACGTCACCTGCAGCATCGGCATTGCGCTTGCGCCGGAGCACGCCGAGGACGACGATGTCCTGATGCGAAACGCGGACCTTGCGCTCTACGCAGCGAAGGAAAGTGGTCGCTCGACCTATCGCTTTTATCTTCCTGAAATGCGCCTCGAAGCCGAGCGCAGGCACATGCTCACGGCCGAGCTTCACGAGGCGCTGCTAAAGGGCCAGTTTGAACTGCACTACCAGCCAATCGTGCAACTTGACGACGATGGTCTGGCGGGCTTCGAGGCCTTGATCCGCTGGCGCCATCCCGTACGAGGGCTGGTCCCGCCGATGGAATTCATACCCCTCGCCGAGGAGACGGGCCTTATCATTCAGGTCGGCGAGTGGGTGCTGCGCGAAGCCTGTCGGGCGGCGGCGGCCTGGCCCGATCACCTCAAGATCGCCGTCAATCTCTCCGTGTGCCAGTTTCGCCACAACAGCCTGCTTGCGACCGTTGTTGCGGTACTGGATGAGACCGGTCTCCGTCCTGAACGCCTTGAGATCGAGATCACCGAGTCAGTCTTCCTCGCCGACGTTGAGCAGAGCCTGCCGCTCTTGCGGGCGTTGAAGGAACTCGGCATCCGCATCGCCATTGACGATTTCGGCACCGGTTATTCCTCCTTCAGTTATCTGCGCGCCTTTGCCTTCGACAAGATCAAGCTCGACCGCAGCTTTGTCTCCGGCATCGAAACGGATCCGGGTAACTTGGCGATCGTGCGGGCGGTCGTCGGCATCGGCTCTGGTTTCAACGCGACAACGCTTGCGGAAGGGATCGAGACCGAAGAGCAGTTACGGAAATTGCGCGCCGAAGGCTTCAGCGAAGTACAAGGCTTCCTGCTTGGCACGCCTATGCAACAGGCCGAGGCGGAGGCCCTGATTTACGGCGGAGCCTCTCCCTTGCTTGCCGCGACCGGCTCCTGAAATCATTACCTCGAAGGTGTCAGCTTTGCTGCGTGGATCGCTGACGGGGCAAGCTCCTGATTTATAAAGCAGTTCTAAGCCGCCTTTTCAACGGAAGCAGCGAAAGGCCGGCGAGCGAGGCAAAGGCTGCGCCGGCGAGAAAGGTTATCTGGTGTCCGCCCCAATCCCAGAGGGCGCCGGCGAGCACGCTCGCGGCGAGAAGAGCGACACCCGCAATCAGGTTGAAGATGCCGAAGGCGGTTCCGCGCAGTTCGGCGGGTGCGGCATCCGCAACAAGGGTCGCCAGCAGGCCCTGTGTAAAGCCCATGTGGAACCCCCACAGCAGTACTCCAATCCCGAGGCCTGCCAGCCCGGGAAGAAACGCAAGGCTGAGGTCGGCGAGAACGAGAAGCGCCAGCCCGACCATCAGCAGGGTTATCCTGTCGACACGATCCGCCATGACGCCTACCGGATAAGCCGAGATTCCATAGGCAATGTTCATGACGATCAGGACGATCGGAACGAACATGACGGGAAGTCCCATCTGTTGAGCATCAAGGATGAGGAAGGCCTCGCTGAACCGTGCAAGGGTGAAGACAGCAGAGACGGCAACGACCAGCCAGTAGATCACAGGCAGTCGAACGAGTTCCGAGGCTCGGAGCGGCACCCGAGCGCGCCCTTGGTCGGCATGCGGCGGTTCCTTGACGACAAAGAGGATGATCGCGACCGAGCAGAACGCCGGTATGACGGCGATCCAGAAGACCGTCGCATAGTGGTCGGCGGTCCACCACATCAGACCCAAGGCCAGTGCCGGCCCAAGGAAGGCGCCGACCGTGTCCAGCGACTGACGCAGACCGAAACTTGCGCCGCGGATTTCCTTCGGGCTGATGTCGGCTATCAAGGCGTCGCGCGGTGCGCCCCTGATGCCCTTTCCAACGCGGTCCACGAAACGCGCGGTCACGAGCCAGCCCAGCGACGGTGCCAGGGGAAACACTGGCTTTGTCAGCGCGGCCATTCCGTAGCCCAGGGCCACGAGCAGCTTTCGCTTGCCAAGCCAATCGCTGAGCGCTCCGGAAAACACTTTGGTGATGGCGGCGGTCGCCTCGGCAATGCCTTCGATCACGCCGACTGCAAATGCCGAAGTGCCGAGGATGGCAACCATGTAGACCGGAAGCAGCGCGTGGATCATCTCGGAGGAGATGTCCATGAACAGCGAAACGAAGCCGAGAGCCCAGACGCCTTTCGGGATCGCCCGCAGGGCTGCGGGTCGCGAGCCGGCAACGTCGACCATATCGAACTACCTTTCACAAACGAACCCGCCAGGGTCTTCTGCTTTTGAAATCTGACGGCGACCTGAAAAAGCGTCCGAAGCCTAGCGTGATATCGTCCTCCTCGTGCGCTCGGACACTTCAGTCTAGCCGCTGCGGGATCAATCGTTACATCTCAATTGTTTGCCGGCAGCGCAAGCAGGCGGAAAATGTTGACATAGCCGATTCACGCGTGGATCATATGGTCCATGGGGTCGCGATCACCCCACGAGGCGCCAGCCGAAGAGTCGCGTCCAACGAAGCCGCTAAAACGGAGGACGCGCGATGCCGTCATTCACCGAAATCTCAGCCGACAAACTGAACCGCCTCATCGGCACGCCGGGTGCGCCTGTCTTGATCGATGTGCGCAATGACGAGGACTTTTCCGCAGATTCTCGTCTCATTCCCGGATCGATCCGCAAGCCATTCAAGGATGTGGAGGAGTGGGGTGCCGAAATCCACGGTCCGGCCGTCATTGTCTGCCACCACGGCGCCAAGCTTAGCCACGGCGTTGCCGCACATCTTCGCGTCATGGGTACGCAGGCCGAAACACTGGAAGGCGGGTTCGAGGCATGGATCAAGGCAGGCGGTCTCGCCGTGCCGGACGATAAGCTGCCGCCGCGGGACGCGAAGGGGCGGACGGTTTGGGTCACGCGCGCGCGCCCGAAGATCGACCGTATCGCCTGCCCCTGGTTGATCCGCCGCTTCGTCGATCCATCGGCTGTCTTCCTGTTCGTTCCCACCGCTGAAGTGCTGATGGTCGCCGACCGGTTCGGCGCAACACCGTTCGACATCGAGGATGTCTTCTGGAGCCATCGTGGCGAGCGTTGCTCCTTCGATATCATGCTGGAGGAGTTCACCCTTCAATCCCAGCCGCTCCTCAGGCTTGCGACGATCGTCCGGGCTGCCGACACCGCAAGGCTCGATCTCGCACCCGAAGCAGCGGGATTGCTGGCGGCTTCGCTCGGGCTCTCGCGGATGTTTGCCGATGACCTCGAGCAATTGCAGGCCGGCATGACCCTTTACGATGCCTTCTACCGATGGTGCCGCGACGCGACCGACGAAACGCACAACTGGCCCTCGGCGAAGAAGGGAAGTTAGATGACCAATCTTGCCACGAACAGGCCCGCCGACGACACGACGGGCGGGACGGGTCACGGTGTCTCCTTCGGCGAGGCCTTTCGCGTCTGGTTGCGCGTGGCGGCGTTGAGTTTCGGCGGCCCGGCCGGGCAGATCGCCGTCATGCACAGGATCGTCGTCGACGAAAAGAAGTGGATCGGCGAACACCGTTTTCTGCACGCCCTCAACTACTGCATGCTGTTACCCGGGCCAGAGGCGCAACAGCTCGCCATCTATATCGGCTGGCTCATGCACAGGACGGCAGGAGGCCTTGTGGCCGGCATCCTTTTCGTCTTGCCCGGCTTCCTCTCCATCCTGGCCTTAAGCTACGTCTACGTGATATTTGGCAACGTCGAGGCCGTCGAAGGCATGTTCTTCGGCCTCAAGGCCGCCGTGCTTGCGGTCGTCGTGCAAGCGGTCATTCGGATCGGGGGCAGGGCGCTCAAAAATCCCGCGATGGTCGTTATCGCGCTAGTGGCATTCTTCGCGATATTTGTGCTCCACGTCCCATTCCCGCTCATCATTCTGGCGGCGGCGATAACAGGCTTCCTCGGTTCCAAATCCAGTTCAAGGCTCTTCCAGGTGGGTAATGGCCACAAAACTGCGGCGGGTCACATCCTTGCCGATGCCGACTCCGCGCTTGGTGAGGAAACGCCGGTTCATGCGCGGCCAAACCTGGTGTGGTCGCTTAAGATCTCGGCTGTGTTGCTGGCACTCTGGCTCGGGCCGCTTCTGCTGCTCTACGTCTTCCGTGGCGGAGATGATGTGTTCACGCAGATCGGCATCTTCTTTAGCAAAATGGCCGTGGTGACTTTTGGCGGCGCATACGCCGTCCTCGCCTATGTCGCGCAGGAGGCGGTGCAGCACTATGGCTGGCTGCGGCCGACGGAGATGCTAGATGGACTCGGCATGGCCGAGACGACGCCGGGGCCGCTGATCATGGTTCTACAGTTCGTCGGGTTCATGGGCGCCTATCGCGACCCGGCTGGCCTCGATCCGATGACCGCAGCCACGCTGGCGGCGATGCTGACGACCTGGGTCACGTTCGTGCCGTGCTTCCTCTGGATTTTTCTCGGTGCGCCTTTCATTGAAAAGCTCAGGGGAAATGCGGCGCTCGCAAGTGCAATGTCGGCGATCACCGCTGCCGTGGTGGGTGTGATACTGAACCTCGCCATCTGGTTCGGTCTGCACTTTCTATTTGTCGAGGCTCGCGTCCATCAGTTCGGTCCACTATGGGTCGAACTGCCGGTCTGGTCGTCGCTCGCCCTGCCGTCGCTGGCTCTCAGCCTTGCCGCAGCGGTTGCGATCTTCCGGTTCAGGATGTCGGTGATCCCCACACTGCTTGGATGTGCTGCTGCCGGAATGGCGTGGAGGCTGATCGCGTCGTCCTGATCGAGCCGCGCTGCGAACCAGGGCGGCGCGAGTGATGAAACTTGCTTCCTCTTGCGCCGGACCCCAATCCTTTCTATATCCTCGCCACGAAAGTCCGGCGGCCGATCCCGCTCGGACGCAGGAAATCCGCCGGCTCAGATGGGCGGACCGCAACAAGCTTAGAATTGGCAGCCACCCGTGAATACACTGGATTTTGACAAGAGGCCGGAAGATACCCGCGTTGTCGTCGCCATGTCCGGCGGCGTTGATAGCTCCGTGGTGGCAGGCATTCTCAAGCGCCAGGGCTATGACGTGCTCGGCATTACGCTGCAGCTTTACGACCACGGCGCGGCCGTTCACCGTGCCGGTTCCTGCTGCGCCGGCCAGGATATCGACGATGCGCGTCGCGTTTGCGAAACGCTCGGTATTCCTCACTATGTCCTGGATTACGAAAAGCGCTTCCGGGATACGGTGATCAACCCCTTCATGGAAAGCTATGTGGCCGGCGAGACGCCGATCCCCTGCGTCTCGTGCAACCAGACGGTCAAGTTCGCGGATCTCCTGGCAACGGCCAAGGAGCTTGGCGCCGACGCGCTGGCGACTGGCCACTACATTCGCTCCCGCGCCAATCCGGCCCCCGGCAATCCCGGTCGCCGCGCCCTTTATCGCCCTGCTGATGCCGATCGCGACCAAAGCTACTTCCTCTTCGCGACGACGCAGGAACAGATCGATTACCTGCGCTTTCCGCTCGGCGGTCTGCCCAAGGCAGAAACCCGCAAGCTTGCCGAAGAGATGGGGCTTGTCGTCGCCAAGAAGGCCGACAGCCAGGACATCTGTTTCGTGCCGCAGGGCAAATATTCCGACATCATCAACAAGCTGAAGCCGAATGCGGCACTCGCAGGCGAGATCGTCCATCTCGACGGCCGCGTGCTGGGCCAGCATGAAGGCATCCTGCACTACACGATCGGCCAGCGCCGCGGCATCGGCGTCGCCACCGGCGAGCCGCTCTATGTCGTCTATCTCGATGCCCGCTCGCGCCGGGTGATTGTCGGGCCGAAGGAGGCGCTGGAGACGCACCGCGTCTATTTGCGGGATGTCAACTGGCTGGGTGACGAGCCGCTTGTCGAGGCGGCTTCGGGCGAGGGCTTCGTGTGCTTTGCCAAGGTTCGCTCGACGCGCGCGCCGACGCCTGCCGTCTTGCATGCCGATGCGACCGGCATCTATGTCGACCTCGCGGTTGGCGAGGCTGGCGTTGCGCCGGGCCAGGCCTGTGCGCTCTATTCGGCACCCGGCGACGACGCCCGCGTGTATGGCGGTGGTTTCATCGAACGCTCCGAGCGCGAACCGGCGGCGGAAGCTTCGCTGAAGGCGCTGTTGGCCAGCCCGGTCGCGGCCTGAAAAAGCCTGTGGTATTTTCTCGATCATGCGCTTGACACAAAGCCGAAGCGCACCTTATAAGCCGCTCATCCCACGGGCCGAGCGCATCGCGAACGGCACCGTTGACCAGTGGCGGAGTAGCTCAGTAGGTCAGAGCAGAGGAATCATAATCCTTGTGTCGGGGGTTCAAATCCCTCCTCCGCTACCAGTCAAATGACGCATTTTCTTCTGTGGACTTTCCCATAAACCTTGGCTGCGGGCCTTTCTCCGTTGCTTACCCCTGTGCACCATGGGTCTGCGCTGTTGTCATCATTGTCGCTTAGACTGCTCGGCGAAAATCACGGATCGGATTTGAGAATGGCGAAGAAGCCGAAACTGGAACATTCCGAGCTTGCCGGTGAGTTTACCGATGATGGCGTGACCGTGCTCGTCGACATCTTCCGTCCGGCGGGTACGAATGGCGACTGGAAAATGGAAGTGGTGACCCAGCACGAGGATCTCATCGAATGGGAAGAGCCCTTCGCGACCGATCGCGAGGCCTTTGACGAGTTCCTGGCGACGATCGCACGCGAGGGGATCCGAACATTTCTGGAGGAAGAGGACCCGTCCGTCCACTAGCCCTTGCAACGTCGCGAAGGCTCGCGGCCGGCCGGCAAGCGGAGAATTGCTCGCAGCGCTCTACGTTCCGGAATATTGGTCCGCTCTCGGGCCGGCCAGCGTTACTTGCCAGGCGCTTCTGTCGTTGAAGTTCTGGCTTGCCAGAAAAGTATATCCCGTGCTTGCCTAGGGTTTTACTTTGCCTGCAAGATTGTCGAGAACATAATCGCCGGATCTCAGTCGGGCCAGCAGGACGACATGGTTGTTGCCGCGGCGATCGATGACAACCGAAAGCGCCAGTTTGTTCGACGCAAAGCCGGCGCCCAGCAAGGTTTTCAGCTTCAGTAGGGCATAGTCTTCGCAGTCGCCTTTGTTGTTGATGGGAAGCGACCAGTATTCGGATTTCCCCGATGTCTGTGCGTCCGTCGCCAGCGTTGACCTGCCTGTTCACCTTTTGAAGCAAAGGCATAGCCTTCTCGTCGGTCATCTCGTGGCCGCCGTTGCCATGGCAAAGCCAAGTATAGCGCGTGCAAGCCGAGGGGAAGCCTATCGGCGCTCCAATGGCGCCTGATGCGCGCAGGGCGGATCCTGCATAGCTCTCACCAGAAAACGCTGTGAAAACAAGCGTGAACGCTGCGAAAGCTGCCAAGGTCCGCGTCGAAAACATCCTATCGGCTGAGTGCTGCGCAACCAAGGTGGCGGTAACGAAGGCGGCGGTAACCAGGGTGGCGGTAACGAAGGTGGTGGCAACCAAGGCGGTGGCAACCAGGGTGGTGGCCACCAGGGTGGCGGCAACCAGGGTGGTGGAAACCAGGGTGTGGAAACCACCACTAAGGCTTATCTTACACGGCGACCAGCCTCAGTTCAGAGAAGCAAAGCCCGGGCGTATGTCCGGGCTTGGTCATTTCATCGTTGAGCAGTCTCAAAATCTGAAGCCAACGCCGACGGTAACAACCTTCTGATTGAAAACGGTGTCTATGCCCAAAAGGACTTTGCTGCCGTAGTCGTTGTAACGACATTCCACGCCCGAAGATGTTGTACGTGAAGGCGTAGTCGAGACCGGCTCCGGCGGTCCACCCTGAGAACTGGCATCGAAGCCGTTCCAGGTGAAAACTGGGGCTGCTGGTACAACCGCGGCCGCCCCCTCATAAGATCGGGGGGCGACGCCACCCCTGCAAGACCAATGAAGGCCGCCGAGGCGGCAGCGATACGAAAATGCGCGATAAATCCCTCTCCTATGACAAGGGTCCACTCACTTTGCGCACCGATCGGGCTAGGTCCGATCGGTGATCGCGGTCCATGCTGCGTGAGCGAACGTGGCCCTGTCTGAACGGGTCCATTACGAAGTTCTGATGTAGAGGACTACTGGAGAGGAGTGCGGAGCGCTTATCCGTTGGCCAATGTCTCGTGACGGTCAAGGGCGAACGAGCGCGTTTCTTCGGCGGGCATCGCCTTGCCGAAGAGATAGCCCTGTCCGACATCGCAGCCGAGTTGAAGCAGGTGGCCGAGTTGGCGATGCTCTTCGATGCCCTCGGCGGTGGTCTGTATGTTGAGGCTGCGCCCGAGCCCAAGCATGGCGCGGATGATTTTTTCCTGACGCTCATCATCGCGGTACGTTGCGATGAAGCTCTTGTCGATCTTGATCTTGTCGAAGCGATAGCGGGCGAGCTGGGCGAGGCTGGAGTAGCCGGTGCCGAAATCGTCAAGCGCGATCTGAACGCCTGCATCGTGGAGTTCATCCAGGATGATTGCGGCAACCGCCGGATCCTGGATCAGGGCATTTTCGGTGATCTCGATCTCCAGACGACTTGGCGGAAGACCATTTGCCGACAACACCTTGAAGATGCGCGAGGCCAGCAGCTTGTCCTCCATTTGCACCGGAGAGACATTGAAGGAGAGGGTAACGTGGTCGTCCCAGGCCAGGGCGTCTCCGCAGGCCTGCGCCAGAAGGTCTTCGAAAAGCTCGGTGATCAGTCCGGTCTCTTCGGCAATGCCGATGAACTCCGGCGGCGGAATGGCGACGCCTTCTTCGTCCGTCCAGCGAGCGAGCGCTTCGAAGCCGCAGACCGTGCCTCTCTTGAGATCGATCAACGGTTGATAGAAGGGGCGGATGGCCTTTTGCTGAATTGCGACGCGCAGCTTGGATTCCAGCGTCGCGCGCTTTGCCACCTTGTCCTGCATCGAGGCTTCGAACACCATGTGGTGGTTGGGGCCGCGTGACTTCGCCTCGTACATGGCGAGGTCGGCTCGGTGGGCCGCGTCCTCGAGCGGCTCTTGACCCTGCTCCCAGCGATCGTGGCCGACGCTGGCGCCGACTTCGACCGCGAACCCGTTGATGTGAATGGGCCGTGTTACGGCTTGAATGAGCAAACGCGCGAAGCGTTCTTCATGGCGGGAGGAGAGGCCAAGCGCAACGACGACGAACTCGTCGCCGCCGAAGCGATAGACGCAGTCCGCGTTTCCGATTGCGCAGATCCGTTTTGCCACCTCGATCAGAAGGGCGTCGCCGCCATTGTGGCCGACAAGGTCATTGACCTTCTTGAAGCCATCGAGGTCTATCGAGAAGATTGTCACGTTCTGCTCCCACTCGTCACCTTCGACGTCGGTCTTCGTCCTTTGCGGCAGGACTTTCCGTTCGAACGCATAGCGGTTGGGAAGTTTGGTGAGGTGGTCGTGGGTTGCTGTCCAGTCGGCCTTGGCCTGAGCGGTGGCCCGCAGCTCCATCTCCTTGCGCAAATCGACAATGCGCAGGATCGAATAGACGAAGCTCATCGCCCCGCCGATGCCAAGGGCGAGGACGAGCTTGTCTGCACCATAGCTTTCGTAGGCGCCGACGAAGGCGACCACACAGTTATCCAGTTCCAGGATTGCACCGACGAGCCATAGCGTTACCCCCAACGCCATGACCAACAAGCATTGCCTCCCGGCCCTGCTCTGGAAGAATACCGGCATGCTTTACTCCATCTCCACCCGGGCGCTGATGTATCATGGAAGTCTGAAGCGTTTGTTGAAATCAAAGGGCGATTTCTTGTTATCGAATCGCTATCACGGCGTGTGAACTGGCTCGAAAGCCGCGGTGAAAAACGAGGCGAGCGCTTGTCGCTCGCCTGTTGTTCTCAAAGTCTGGTTAGAAGGGTGACGCTGACGACGAGCAGGAGAAGCATCCCGGCGCCAGTCATACGTAGCAGGCGCGTGCGTCGCATCCGCGCGCCGCTCCAATCATAGGGCATGCAAAGTCCTCCTTGGGGCAAGGATTGACAGCCCGACGGTGTCGGGTCGAAAAACTATCGCATCGATTGCTTGCGTAAGGCTGGACTAAATTATCGCCCTGAAAATTAGGTGGTTTGTCCTTCGAAGCGCAGGGACCAGCGGCTTCCGTTGCTGGTCATGTGAGCGACGGCGAGCGGTTCGATATCGGTAATCCAGAATGATGACAGGGGGGCATTCAGCGTGCCGATGATGGCTGCTCGGATGACCGCCGCATGGGTAATGGCGATGATGTTACCGCCGGACTGCAAGTGCTCGCGCATCCAGCCGTTTACACGCATGCACACGGCAGCGATCGCCTCGCCACCATGCGGTGCTTCCTCCGGTTGCGCCATCCAGGCGGCAAGGTTCTCGGGTTCCGCTTGCTGGATCTCGGCGATCGAACGGCCCGCCCAGCGGCCAAAATCGCAATCGGCGAGCGCCTCGGAAACTTCCGGCTGCAAGCCAAGCGCGCCGGCCGTCTGCCGCGCGCGCAGCGTCGGGCTGGCGAAGACGCTGTCGGCGTGCCGCAGGCGTGGGGTGATTGCCCGTGTGGCAATGATTGCCTTTTCATTCAGCGGTTCGTCCTGCGGGAAGCGCGCCTCGCGGTTGGCGGCCGTCGGGCCGTGGCAGATCCAGGTAAGGCGCGTCATCACGTTCGTTGTCTCCGGATATCGGGGAGCGTGGCCCGCCGCTGCATGAAGTTTCGTTGACAGGTTCGAAGCGGCAGATATAACGGTGATGTTGTGGGTTTGGAAACCGGTGAAATTCCGGTGCGGTCGCGCCACTGTGATCAGGATGAGGATACCTCGGACTGGAAGTCAGACCCTGCCACGCAACGATTCTCGACTGAACGCGTCATTCCAGGAGGAATACATGTCTGACACTACTTTTGCGCCCGTCGCCGCACCGGCTCCGATTCCGGTTGGCGAGCTTTTGCCTTGGGCCATCTTCGGCGGTCTACTGATGCTCATCGCCATCTATTTCGTCGGTACCGAAGAGGGCGCGATGGCGCTTTTCAACGGTATGTACGTGCACGAGTTCGTGCATGACGGCCGGCATCTCCTCGGCTTTCCCTGCCACTAAGGGAGTTCCGGACATGGTTGGAAATCTTTTGCTTCGCGGCATGCTCGCGGGGGTGGTCGCTGGCGTCCTCGTTTTCGCCTTTGCGCATATTTTCGGCGAGCCGCTTGTCGACCAGGCGATCGCGTTCGAGGAGGCGGCCGCCCAGGCGGCGGGTGAAACTGCTGAGCCTGAAATCGTCAGCCGCGCCACGCAGGCGGGCCTTGGCCTCTTGACCGGTGTAATGGCCTACAGCATTGCTGTCGGCGGCCTGTTTGCCCTCGTATTCGCCTTTATCCAGGGGCGGTTCAGCAATCTGAGCGCCCGCGGGACCTGTGCCGTCATCGCCGTTGCGGCGTTTGTCGCTATCGTGATCGTACCCAACATAAAATATCCGGCCAATCCGCCGGCAGTCGGCAATCCCGACACCATTGGCGTCAGGACCGAGCTGTTTTTCCTGATGATCGTCGTTTCGATCGCTGCGCTTGTAGCGGCAATTGCGCTTGCACGCCGCCTCACGCCGCGGTTCGGTATGTGGAATGCGGCAATCGCGGCAGGTCTGGCCTATGTCGGTTTCATCGGCCTCGTGCAGTATCTGCTGCCGCCGATCAACGAGGTTCCGGAGAACTATTCGGCTATGGTTCTCTGGCGTTTCCGTACGACCACGATCGGGATGCACGCCATCCTATGGGGCGTTCTTGGCCTGGCCTTTGGTGCTCTGGCCGAGCGCAAGCTCGGTGCCGCACCCAGGCTCAGCGCTCGCGCGTCGGTCTTCCATTGATCGGAGAAGGCTCCGGAGTCCGGAGCCTGTCCTCAGAGATGACCAGTCGGCGTCCCATTTTTCTTGTAGCCATGATTGCTGTCCTGCAGCTTTGGTCCGTCGCGGCCGACGCGCACCAGCGGAGCAGCAGCGGTTCCCAAAGCGGCATCGCGATCGCCGAGATCTCACATGGCGAAATGGTCATGATGGCGGAGTATCGCGATCGGATCATTGATCTCGCGGCGCGTGCCACGGACACGAACGAGCCGTTCCGACGCGTGCTGAACTATGCGCAGATCCAGCATGCCTATTGTCTCTGGGGCAAGATGCCGGGCGGGGTGACCGACGAGGCCAGTCCATTCAATGAATGCTCGCACGCCTACCTCGCGGCAACGAAGGCCGTGCTCCTGTCGATGCGCAACATGGGCGCGGAGGCGGACGAGGCGGAGGCCATCGTCTCTGCGATCGACGCCGGCATGGTGTTGCGCGGTCTGGCGCTGATCACCTGCGAGTTCAGCGGTGAGGCGTTCAACACTGCGGATGTCGTTCGCCCGGTGTGGAGGAATGTTCCCTTGCATCCCGGCAGCATGGTGACGGTTACCGGCTTCGCGGCGGTGTTGCTGGCTGCGGCATATTGTGGACGGCGGCTGCTTCGGTGGATCGCGCCCTGACGAAACCTGCTCCGGCAGACCGTCCTTAATTTAACCCTGAATGGCTCTAGGTGTGTGGTCCCGGAATGAGATGGTGCGGATTGATTTTGAAGATTGACGGGTCCCTTGTCCAGGCGTTGCAGATTGCTTGATAGGGCGTTCGCCATCGGAGCGCCTTGAGGTGTTTGGCG